>NZ_JBAPMI010000050.1:0-13804 GCF_049278535.1 Mycobacterium sp.
CAGCGGCTCGGTGCGCGCGCCGGGCGGTCCCGGCGCCATCGGCACCGGTGTGCCCGGCACGTCTGGCGCCGGCTCCCCCGGGCGCCCGGCGACAGGGATCCCCGGTGACGGGGGCAGACCGTTCGGGTTTGGCGGCGACGAGGCGATGTCGGGTAGGGCCGGGTAGGGCCCGTTCGGTCCGAACGGCCCCGCGCCCTGGTCGAGCGCCGCACATGGCATCGGATTGCCCGGCCGCGGCAGCAGTTCCGGCGACGGCGCGTACGAGCACGGCGTGCCCGGCGCCACAGCCGGTCCCGGGTGATCCGGGGTGCCCTCGAGCACCGGCGGCGCCGGCGGCGGCGCACCGTTGGGCAACCGGGTGCCGTTCGGGTCAGGGAATTTAAACGCTGGCAACCCGGCACTGCGCCAGAAGTCCTCCGGGTCGATACCACGCTTCTTGAACGCGGCATCGACCCATGGCTGCAAGATCCAATACGGCAGCAAATTGGACAGGACTATCTTGAAATACGGTCCCGACGAGACGGTTTCACCCAGCGATGCGGCGAATTGGCCAACGTACCTGAGGCTTTGAGCCAGGTCGTCCTTGCGGGCAACCAGCACGTCAGTGATGGCATGCAGCTGCTCAAGCACTGGGTTCAGACTCGGGTTGTCGTTGATGAGGTATGACACCTGAGCCGAAAACGCGGAAACGTTCCCCAGCAGTGCGTCGATGGCCCGTCCGCGTTCGTTGAACGCGGCCAGCAGTGTCTTCGCGTTGACCAGCAGCCGGTTGATTTGTTCGCTGCGATCACCGAGCACGCTGGCCACCTTGTTGGCCTGCGCGAGCAGATGCGTAATCTGCTCGTCGCGTTTGCCGATGGCGTCGGAGAATCTGGCCAACCCGTCGAGGGCGGGACTCAGGTGCGAGTACGTCTGATTGACGGTCTGCGACAACACATTCAGCGATTGCTTGACGGTGTTGATGTTCCAGCCCGCTGCGGCCTTGGTGATATCGGCATTCGCATCGTAGATCTGATAGGGGGTGGTGCTCTGGCTCAGCGGTATCGTGCCGCCGGGCCGCAACGTCTGGGCTCCCCGCGGCTCGATCTCGAGCACCTTCTTGCCCAGGATGGTGTCAGTCTTGATCGCCAGCCGGCTCTCGGTGCCGATGGTGTTGCCGCCGGTCGAGAACTCGATGACAACGTGGTCGCCATCGATCTTGAACCCCGCCACTTTGCCGACCACCACGCCGGTGATGCGGACCTTGGCGCCTTTGCTCAGTTGGCCGGTGTTGGCGAACTGCCCGAAGTAGCTGGGCTGGGCGAAAAGCATTGGGACACTGGTGAAGCTTTGGCCCACGACCACGACCAGCACCAAGATGAGCGTGCCCATCACTCCGATGCGCACCCGGTTGGGAGGTTGCAGAGATCTCATTGCGACGTGCACCTACCCGTGGGCTGCTGCCAGAGCCTGACCGTGCGAACCGGGCCGCCAGCCTGCAGCCCGTTCCACTTGATCGTGAGGTCGCAGAGGTAGAAGTTCACCCAGTCTCCGTAGAGGCCGATGCTTCGCCCGATCAGGTTGAACGCGGTTGGCGTCTTGTGGATCAGGTCACTGAGCTGATCCCGCTGGTCGACGAGGGGCTGCTGAAGATCCTGGAGATAGTCGAGCTCCTTGTGCACCAGAGCGCGGTTGTCACCCAGCAGGTCTGCAACCGTTCCGGCGGCGTTGCTGATATTCGCGGTGCCGGCCGCCAGCGGATCGGCATGGTTGTTCAGCCCGGTGATCAGTTTCTCGAAGTTGTCAACGGTCTGGTCGAACTCCATCCGATGTTTGACCGTGGTGTCAAGCACGATGTTCAGGTTCTTGATCACCTCGCCGATCGCCTGGTCACGGTCGGCGATCTGGGCGGTCACTTCCGCGGTCTGGTCGAGGATGTCGTTGATGGTGCCGCCCTGACCCTGAAACACGGTAATGATGGCCGACGCGATCGTGTTGACCTTGTCCGGATCAAGAGCGCGGAACAGCGGCTTGAATCCACCAAGCAGGGCGTCGAGATCCAGTGCCGGTGAAGTGTGCGAAAGCGGGATGAATCCGCCTGGCGGCAGGACCCGGTCAGCGCCCTCACCCCCGCCACGATTGAGTTCCACATAGCGGTCACCAACCAGTCCGAGATAGCGGATCTCCGCGGTCGTGGACTGATACAGCGACACCGAGCGATCGACATCGAAGTCGACCCGAACCCGATGGCCGTCGTCGACCAGCTTGATGTTTTTGACCTTGCCGATCTCCACACCAGAGGCCCGGATGAATTGGCCCTCGCGCAGGCCGCTGCCATTGCTGAATTCCGCTGAGTAGCTGTAGGTCCGGTTGAAGCGCATCTGGCCGAACACCACGACGATCATCACGGTGAGGAACATCAGCACCACCGAGACGATGCCGAGTTTGATTGCCATGCCGGTGATTTTCATGGGTTGATCGTGTTGTCCCCGACTTGACGGCCCCAGACGTATTCGACTGCCCAGGGTGAACCGACCTCGACATGGTTATAGGGCGCGAGACTGGCGCCGGTGTCCATCACCAGAGTCGGCGCCGGCCACAGATCACGGGTAATGGGTTGCCAACAACCCGGCGCACCCCCCGGTCCACCACGAGCATTCACCCGGGGCAGATTGTCCGGATAGACATAGGGATTCGGCGCCCCGCCCACCAGCCCGGCCAGCCCGACAAGCCCCAGTGTGCCCACCGTGCCGGCCAACCCCGGAAGAGTCAGGATGCCTCCCAACCCCGACATCAGCTCGGTCATGGTTTTCAGCGCGTAACCGTTGCCGCCGCCAACCGTTTCGTACGCTTTGGGTTCGGCATCGTGGTAATTGCGGATGGTGCAGAAGATCTCGGGACTGTAGGTGTCCAGCAGCTGGGCGGTGGGCACCAGATCGGCGACCCCCCGCTGCAAGTAGGGCCCGCCGCGCCGGAAGATGTCTTCGCCGGTGTTGCCCCACCCAGTCCCGGCCAACAGGGCGGCATCCAGGTCGGCTTCCTGCCGGTGCAACGTGCGCGCGTTGATCACCGCATTTTTGAGGCTGTCGAACAGATCCGGTGCGGCGTTGGTGTAGATGTCGCCGAGCGCCGCCAGCTGCTGAAAGTCATGCCGGATCTGCGGCATCTGCGGATTGACGTCGTCAAGGATCGCGTTGGCGTTGACGATCGACTGCCCGAACTTGTCGCCCAATCCGGTCAGTGCCTGCGCGGCCGCGGCCAGCGTCAGATTCAGCTTGACCGGGTCGACCTTCTCCGCGATCGAGGTCAGGGTTTCGAACAAGGTATTGAACTCCGTCGTCACCGACCTGGCGTCGATTACGTGGCTAGGCGAAATACGCTGTGGTGTAGGGTGTTTCGGTGAGGTCAAGGACACATACTTGTTGCCGAACACCGTGGTCCCCTGGATATTGGCGTCCACATTGGCCGGAATCAGCCTGATGTACTTCGGATCCACATCCAAGACGAACTTGGCCGCCGGCCTGCCGTCACGCTGAATCTCCGAAATACTGGCCACACGGCCGACTTCCACCCCGTTGTAGGTGACCTTGGACCCCGGATCCATCACCAGACCCGACCGGGCAGCCACCATTGTCAAGGGCGTCTTCGACGTGAGCTCTCCGCGAAACTGCAACCAGAACAACGCCAACAACACCGCATTGGCCAACAAGAACGCCACAGCCCTCGTCTTATATCGCGGGATGCGTGGCGGGTTGACCTTCCCTGGTGTCGGCATGACGGCTACACCGTGAGGTTGAAGTTGGGGTTTTTGCCGTAGACCGCCATCGCGGTCAGTACGACCACGACAACGATCGTGATCAACGACAACCGCATCGACCGGCCGACCGCCTCGCCGACGCCGACGGGCCCGCCGCTGGCGGTGTAGCCGTAGTAGCAGTGGGTGGTCATCACGACCACCGCGACGAGGATTACCTCCGCGAACGACCAACCCACGTCGTTGAGGCGCAGGAATGTGTGGAAGTAGTGGTTGTAGGTGCCGACCGATTGCCCGTACAACAAAACGGTGGTGACCTGCGCGGACAGGAAGGCCAGGGTGATCGCCAAGCCGTAAAGCGGGATGATGACGACGAAACCCGCCACCACTCGGGTGGACGCCAGGAAGGCGATCGACCTGATACCCATCACCTCCAGCGCGTCGATCTCCTCGCTGATGCGCATGGCGCCCAGTTCGGCGGTGGCGCCGGCGCCCACCGTGGCTGCCAGAGCTTGACCGCAGGCCACCGGCGCGACAAACCGCACATTGACCATCGCGGCCAAAAATCCGGTGAACGCTTCGACGCCGATGTTGCCCAGCGACGCGAAGCCCTGGATGGCGACCAGAGAGCCCGCGGACAAAGTGATGAATCCGACGATCGCGGAGGTGCCACCGACCACGGCCATCGCGCCGGTACCCATACCCATCTGGGCAAGCATCCGCAGCATCTCTTTGGGGTAGTTGCGCAGAGCCAGGGGGATCAGCCGGAGCGCGGTCAGTGAGAACGAGACCATCTGTCCGATCTCGACCAGCACCCCGGCCGGGGCGCGGCCATACCGGCGGACGGTGCGGCCCAGCCGGATGCGGCCAAACGGTGCGGCAATCGTCGACATGTCAGCGCCCCGTTCCGAACCGGACACCGATAGTCGTCATCACCGCGTTGACCGCGAACAGCGCGATGAAACACAGCACCACGGTCTCGTTGACGGCAGTGCCCAGACCTTTGGACCCGCCGCGGGCGATCAGGCCGCGGTAACAGCCGACCAGGCCGGCGATCAGCCCGAAAATTGCGGCCTTGACGAGCGCTATCACCACCTCGGGCAGACCGGTGAGCACGGTGAGCGTGGAGAGGTAGGCACCGCTCGAGACGTTCTGCAGGTACACGCTGAACAGGTAGCCGCCCCCTAGGCCGACGGCGATGACAAGGCCGTTGAGCAGCACGGCGACGACTGTCGAAGCAACGACGCGGGGCACCACCAGCCGGTGGATCGGGTCGATGCCCAGCACCTCCATCGCATCGACCTCCTCGCGGATGGTGCGGGCGCCGAGGTCTGCGCAGATGGCAGTGGCCCCGGCGCCGGCGACCACCAGCACCGTCACGATCGGGCCGAGTTGGGTGACCGCGGCGATCCCCGCACCGGCACCGGAAACATCGGCCGCGCCGAACTCGGCCAGCAGGACGTTGAGCGTGAAGATGAGCAGCACGGTTTCCGGGATGGCCACCGCGATCGTGGGCAGCAGCGACACCCGCATCAGGAACCAGCCAGTCCAGATGAACTCGCGCCATTGGAACGGCTTCCCCAAGGCTTTGCCGGTCAGCGCGCACATCCGAAAGAAACCACCGACCACTTCTGCCCCCGGCCGGAGTTGGTTGCCAATTTTGCTGGCAATCACGTTCGAGGTCGTCATTGGTACGGATCCGGGTGAGGGCCACAGCAGCGCGAACGATGTTCCACAAGAGAGCAATTCACGCTTTGGGTGCACGAGGCCGATGCTCGACTTCGACGTGACCCGGAGCGTATCCGATGGCCGGCGGCCTTCGTCTGCGCCTGCCGGGTCCGTGTCGCGCTCATTTGCGTCACGCAGCCACTATTGCACCTGACCGTCCGTACAGTCAATAACGCTGAGATTGGCGTCTGATTCCGTCACGCATTGCCCGACGGCTCGCCCTACGCCGGGTTAAATCGATAACCAGCGACCCTGATAAGCCCGCTTACGACTAACTCGCGCAAAGCATTCAGTCGCTACGCGGTCAGTCTGCTGCGCCCGTTACTGCGGCAAGGCATTCACGCACCACCGACACGACGTCAGCGGAAGGGTCCGCCCACTTGCTGAGTTCTAAGCGATCGAGCAGCAAGCCGCCGAGGAACACGTCGACGAAAGCGGCTCCGACGTGTTCGGGTGTCCGGGGCCCTGTGGGATCGAACCACAACCAGAGCGACTGCAGCGATCCCCACAGCTGCAATGCCGCCAGTTCGATGTCCACGGTCCGGAACACACCGCTCGCGACCCCGTTGCGGATCTCGTCAATCGTGAGCGCCTGCAATTGATCACGCAATTTCTGCACTTGCTGCATCGCCGGGTCATCGGACAACTGGACGACCTCGCGCTGGCTTGCCACCGTCGCGTCGCGGTCGATCACATGTAGCAGCGTGGAAGTGTAAATGATCGCGACGATGCGTTCGTGGGGCGTAGCCAGACGATCCCATACCATCCGCAGGACATCGAGTTGACTGGTCAGGTGGGTTTCTTCGAGCTCTCGCAACATCTGCGATTTGGTCCCGAAGTGATGAACGATGGTGCCCTTGGACATGCCCAATTCGTCGGCGATATCGCCGATATTCGTTCTCTCGTAGCCACGTTCGGCGACATAGCGCACAAACGCGTCCAGAATCTCGTTGCGCCTGCCGGGCGATCTGGGCATCTCAAACCTTCGGAGTAAACTAACCGTACGACCGGTCTATCATATCTTCCGCGACGTGAGTATCCCCCACCGACGCGGCCAGGCTCGTTGCGCCTGTGGCCGGCGCGCCCGGAGCCGCCCGACGGCCTGCCGGCTGTGCCGGTCAGCTCATGGATCCGTGCAAGGCCGAACTTTCAGACCGATCCGCGGCGTGCATCACGGCGCAAACCTGAACCAAGACCCTCAACGCTCAACGGTGGCGCCCGCCGGGCCCCCGCTGGATCAGAAGGCCCTACAACGCCCTGCGGCCGCTGAACCCATCCGCTGCGGTCAAGACATACATGTTCGCACCAGGTACTGATCTGATTTCACCGGTGGTGTACATGGTCATGAGTTCTCTGCCATCGCTGTCGGCAACGCACACATAGGTGTCCGACTCAGCATCGTAATCAAAGCTGTCCCAAGCTAATACGAATGCCAAGCAGTTGCCGTCGCGGTCCGTGATGACGAGCTTATGGGCACCTGACTCCTTTAGGAGCTTGGCATCCTCCGTGCGCCGCTGATGGGCGCCTTTGTGGACCGGTACGCTTTTTAACATCGATTCACTCCTTTGGTGTTGATCCGTCCGATCCGCTACCTCCGTTCAGTGCCGCGTTGTGCCACTGCGCCATCAACGGCAGGCGCGGATCGATTCGAAGGGCGTGTGCGAAATCGACTTGCTGGACGGTGTAGACATTTGTCACCGCGCCATCGTTGAGCGTCGCGAAAAGCCGCCGCAGCGCTGAGAAAGTTGTATCCCCGGCGCGGCGCGCCACCCCGACCCATCCCAGCTATCGCGGCATCCATGGTGGTGGTCTCACCTGCTTAGTGGCTAATGACTGGAGTCTGCCAGCTGACCGCTCAGATCGGATTAAAGTGGCAAATTCAGCGACGGGCTCGCAGATCTGCCCAGCGCCGCACTTTTCGCCGCGTACCGTGAGGCGGTGGCCGCTATTGACCGCAGCCGGACCGTCGCGGCCGACCCTCAGTCCGTGTGGAATGTGCTCGCCGACTTCGGCTCGATCAGTGCCTGGGCAGACAACATCGACCACTCGTGCATCCTCAACCACAGCAGTGAACCGATCGGCACCACCCGGCGAGTCCAGATCGGCCGTAACGCCCTGGTCGAGACGATCACCGAGTTCGACACCGCGCGTGCGCTCGCCTACGACGTCGATGGCTTGCCCAAGCGGGTGCGCCGATTCAACAACCGATGGGCCTTGCGGCCGGCCGATAACGACGGCACCGTCGTCACACTGACCAGCACAGTCGAAATCGGTTCTGGCCCAATGCATAATCTCGCCGAACGCGCGGTGTGCCGCGTTCAATCCCGACAGTCAGACATCATGCTCGCCGGCCTTGCGAAGCGATTGGAGAAGGCTCGTGACTAGTCAGCCCGACGTCATCATCTTGATGACCGACGAGGAACGCGCGATCCCGCCGTACGAGTCACCCGAGGTGCTCGCCTGGCGCGAGCGAACGCTGCACGGCCGCAGGTGGTTCGACGAGCATGGCGTCAGCTTTACCAGGCACTACACCGGCTCGCTGGCCTGCGCGCCCAGTCGCCCAACGATTTTCACCGGGCACTATCCGGACCTGCACGGCGTCACGCAGACCGACGGCCTGGGCAAGATGCCCGACGATTCGCGCATGCGCTGGCTGCGGCCCGGCGAGGTGCCGACCATGGGCAACTGGTTTCGCGCCGCGGGCTACGACACCCACTACGACGGCAAATGGCACATCTCGCACGCCGACATCCACGACGCCGACGGGAGCGTGCTGGCCACCAACGACGAGCACGGCGTCGTCGACCACGCCGCGGTGCGGCGTTACCTGGACGCCGATCCCCTTGGGCCGTTTGGCTTCTCGGGCTGGGTCGGTCCGGAGCCACACGGTGCGCTGCCGGGTAATGCCGGCCTGCGCCGCGACCCGCTGGTTGCCGACCGCGCCGTCACCTGGCTGATCGACCGGTACGCACGCCGTCGCGCCGGCGATGCGTTCGCACGACGTCCGTTCCTGTTGGTAGCCAGCTTCGTCAACCCGCACGACATCGTGCTTTTCCCGGGCTGGCTGCGTCGCAGCCCGGTGAAGCCCTCTCCACTGGATCCGCCGCACGTACCGGCGGCGCCCACGGCCGACGAGGACCTGGCGAGCAAACCGGCCGCGCAGATCGCGTTCCGGGAGGCCTACGCCTCCGGCTACGGCCCGGCGCCGGTGATCGACCGGGCCTACCGCGGCAACGCGCAGCGCTATCGCGACCTGTACTACCGGCTGCACGCCGAGGTCGACCGGCCGATCGATCGGGTCCGCCGGGCGGTCACCGAGGGCGGCTCGGACAACGCGGTGCTGGTGCGCACCTCCGATCACGGCGACCTGCTCGGGGCACACGGCGGGCTGCACCAGAAGTGGTTCAACCTCTATGACGAGGCCACCCGGGTGCCGTTCGTGATCGCCCGGATCGGCGCCGGTGCCACGTCGTCGCGGGAGGTGACGGCACCGACGTCGCACGTCGATCTGCTACCCACACTGCTTGCCGCGGCGGGCGTCGACGTCGACGCGGCGTCCGACGACCTTGCCGAGTCGTTCTCCGAGGTGCACCCGCTGCCGGGCCAGAACCTGATGCCTGTGGTGGACGGCGGGCCGGCCGACGACGATCGACCCGTCTACATCATGACCCGCGACAACATGCTCGAGGGCGATTCGGGTGCGTCGGCCACGGCCCGCCGGTTGCGGCGAACATCGAATCCGCCGGGGCCGCTGCGTATCCGGGTGCCCGCCCACGTCGGGTCGAACTTCGAGGGCTTGGTGGTCCGTGTCGATGGTCAGCTGTGGAAGCTGGTACGCACCTTCGACGATCCGGCGACCTGGACCGAGCCGGGCGTGCGTCACCTCGCGGCCAATGGGCTTGGCGGAGAAACGTATCGGATGAGCCCGCTCGACGACCAGTGGGAGCTCTACGACCTCACCGCCGATCCGATCGAGGCCCGCAACCTGTGGGCCGACCCCGACCTGCACGAGCTTCGCCAACGTCTGCGGACCCAGCTGAAGCACGCGCGGGCCGAAGCCATCCCGGAACGAAACCGTCCCTGGCCGTATGCCTCTCGTCGAGAGGATTAGCTTGCCGCCGGGCCGCCAGTGCTGCGTCACATACCGGGAGTAGGCTCGCGTCACATGACACTTCCACAGCCGTCGGCCGGTTCGGTCGCCGTGATCACCGGCGCATCTTCTGGCATCGGCGAACAATTCGCCCGTCAACTCGTGGCCCGCGGCTACCGCGTCGTCGTCACTGCCCGACGGGAGGACCGGCTGCAGCAGTTGTGTGCGGAGCTGGGCGGCGATAAGCACGCCGTCGCGGTCGGCACCGATCTCGCGATTCCGGAGGATCGCGACCGGCTGGCCGCACGCATTGAGGAGCTGGGCGTGCAGGTCGACATCCTGGTCAACAATGCGGGCCTTGGCATCTACACCAAGTTCGGCGCCGAAGGCCGCGACAAGGAACTTCAGATGCTGCGCGTCGACGTCGAGGCGGTGGCCGACCTGACGTTGCGCTACCTGCCGGGCATGGTCGAGCGCCGCCGCGGCGCGATCATCAACCTGTCGTCGGTGTCGGGATTTCAGCCGGCCCCGTACAACGCCAACTACGCCGCGTCCAAGGCGTATGTGCTGTGGCTATCGGAGGCGGTCAACGCTGAAGTAGCCGACAGCGGTGTGACGGTCACCGCCGTCTGCCCGGGTCCGGTGCCGACGGAGTTCCAGGCCACCAATGATGCCCAAGACCTGGTGGACAAGCTGCCGGGATTCACTCACGTATCCGCCGAGCGGGTGGTCGCCGATGCGCTGAAGGCCGCCGAGCATGGTCGCGGGTCGGTGGTCCCGGGCGGACCGCAGGTGCGGTTGGCGCTGGGGTCCACCCGCTTTGTGCCGACCCCGCTGGTATTGCCGGTCCTGAAACGAATGCTGAAGCGCTAGATCGACTTTGGCATCAGGATCGGCGTGAGCCTCAGACCACTCCGCTGCGTTCGAGAGCTTTGGCGCACTCCACGGCATGCCTGCCCATGATCGTTCCCAGCGAGGTATAGGCCGCGAACTGAGCCTCGTTGAACCATTGGTCGGATGTCGGGTCATGAGGGAACACGTCACTCGACGCCGCATAAGTCAACAGCCACTCTGGACAACCCTCCCAGAGCACGCTTTTCGCGAAGATCAGAACGCCGCGCGAATTCTGCGGCTCGGTCAAGCCTGCCGCCAACGGGTATTTGATTCTTCCGAAAGCTACAGTCCCTTTTGTGATTCGGCCATTCAAGGACGCTAACGCATGTCCTTGCGGGAACGGCTTGCCGGAGCCGGGAGCGATGTCGTTCACCGAGTAAGGGCCGTCCTCGTTGAGTTCGATCGTTACGCCTAATTCGTATCGCGCCAGCCGCATCGCTTCCGACAGTGTGCTGAGTAGCGGAGGAGTATCGCCGCCGGCGTCGACGCAGAAGATGAGGCGACAGCGCCGGCGCAGTGCCTCGACCAGTCCGAGATTCTCGTAGTGGCCGCCGTCGGTCAACTGCACCAGCCGCGCATCGTCGTAGTTGATGCCGAAGAGTTCGCGGTAGAAGTACCCCGCGCCCCGGATGGTAGGCAATGACGTTGGCCACGGGCGGTTTTCGTCTTCTGGGTCGGTGCGCCCGCCGTGTTGCGCGCAGACCAAGTTGCCGACGAGTTTGGGATTCGGCAGCCAGGTGCCGAGTCGAGCACCCGAGATGGCCAGCAGTTTCTGATACCCCTTGTCCTGGCGTCCCATTGCTGACGCAACCGCCGCACCACTCACTGCGACCGATGCCTCGACGGTGAGATCTCGCCTCAGTCGCGGCGGCGCTACATCGAACAGCTCCCGGGTCTTGAGCCATCCGAGATCCGGGCCACCGATGTGATCCGCGCTGAGGACATACGACACCGCGTTGAGACCGGGCGCCGGTGTTGCTTCTCCGGACAGTGTGGCCGCGGTGGCGAAGATGAACTTCGGGCCCTCGTCTGGAGCGTGCCCATAGTCAGGCAACCGCGTCCATTCGGTCGCGGGATAACGCTCGGCTTGCCAACCGAACGACGGCGCCTTGACCCGACGGACAGCGAAGGTGCGCGCCAGCCGCAGCCGATAGAACGGATGCAAGCTCAGCGATGTGACGTCGGCAAAGCCGAGGAACAGCACGGCCAAACTGAGCAGCACCAACTCCACGAGCCACCCAAAACCGGGCAAGACGGGGATAGCGCCGTGGCAGGTATACGGTGCGGCTCGTTGAAAAATATCGACTGCGAAGCCTCCGAGCACGGCAAGCCACGCCAGTGCCAGTAGCACAAAGGTCGCCAGCACCAATATCAATTGCAGAACAGCCGGCGGCAGCAGCCGTTTCCACCAGGTCGGCGCCGTGGCACCTTTGAGAGGCAGCACGTTGCGCTTCTTCATCAGGATCGTGACGATCGCCGTCACGTAGTTCAGTCCGACGACGCCGGACAGAATCCTTCCTGCGCTGGCGGGGTTTGGACTGATCATCGAGCACAGCCACATGAGTGCCGGCAACCCAGCGACGGCCACCAGCACGAGCACCGCGAATACCGCGTTTCCTCTCGCGGCCTTGAGAAACCATAGCCGCGCGCCCTCACTGCGAGAGCCCGCCAACAGCCACTCCACACCGATGGCAAGCATCGTGGACACAACAGCCAGAACGGCGAAAACCCCGACAGCCGCCCACGAGGCATGATGGTTGGCGAGCGCTGGCACCGCGCCCGGGCACTTCGTGTTGTGGTTGACGTGGTCGGCGACCTCGGGTGAGACCGGGACGAACGTCGCGAACGAAAAATACGGAACCGCAAGCAGATACCCGAACGCCCAACCCAGGATTGCCGGAACGATGAACACCATGCCCAACGAGGCGATCAAATTTCTCAGCACCACCGCCAAGGCGTTGGCCAGTCCCGCTGCCGAGTCGGCGATATAGCTTGAGCCCCTGCGGAAGTGGTCGAACTCCGCTGATCCTTGTTCGAATCGCTGAGACAACGGCGGCCGCTCTGACTCCTTCACTCCAGATTCGATAGCGGATGCTTTGTCTTCGGGTTGGGTAGCGAGCAGCCGCGCTCCAGCGGTATAGCCGCCGCCCGAGACCGAGATGATGTAGTCGACCGTGTCGATCAGCCGACGCGGGGCTGCGGGGCTGGGCGGGTCCGGTTGCTTGGGGTTGATGGATTTCGCCTCGGAGAAAACCTGCGTCGCTCCCATCGCAACGCACGCCGACCGTACTCCGCCGCCGGACAGGCAAATAGCCTGCGCCGGTTTACCTTTCCGCTCCTTGATGACATCGAAAGCGCCGGGGACGTTATAGGCCTTGAACCAACTCCCCTGGTTCGCAGCTACCTGCTCCGCGACCGAATCCTGGATTTGGGGTAGCTCCGGTGCGGCCCAGACGTCGTTCCACCAATAGGCATAGTCGAGGCTGCCCCCGGCAGCCTTCTTCCGCATGTCAGATCGAAACCGCGGCAATAGGTATCTCCGGAATAGCGCTATGGCCCCGCGTCCGCTAAGGCCCACGACGGCCGCTACCGAACTGAACGCCATCAGCGCCGCACACCATTTGGTGACCGCCGCCGCAGAAACCACCGTCGAGACGGCGGGGAACCAGACCCAACCCGGCTTGGCGCCCAGTAACTGTTGGAGAAAGTAATCCGTTACCAAATCCGCGGCAGCCATGATGATTACCGCGGCAAACGCGTAATGCGACATCCTGCGGCCAGACAAGGAGACCGCCCAGCATCGGTGGATCCACGCAAACCCGCTCAACACCAGAAAATAGCCGAAGACGAACAAGCCCTCCGTCGGTAGCGAAGCGAGTTGCTGCGCCTTGAAGCCGGGCAGCCACTGCTTGGGGTCGCCGTACTTGTATTGCTCGAGATCCGGAATGTGCGCTCGGTGGTAACACGACATCGCAATCGCCACGCCGATGCCGATCAAACAAATGGATAGGGCCGTTTTGGCCCAGCGAGCGCCATACCCCTTCACGCGGAAAAGAGTTGGGCTCATCGCATGCAGCCTTTCTGAACAATTTGGTCCTTCAAGCGGATGTTAAGGGCGGCTGTCCCTCAACGATTTGAAATCGACCAATTTGTCGCAGAATGCTCAAGCCCCAGAAGGAAATCGTGCCGCCACCTGCTTACCGGGAAGTCGGCGGACATATCGATTTTGAAAACGAGGCGTATGCGATATCACCCGGGCTCTGATATCACCTACGCATTCAAATCGCAGCCGCAACTAGAACGTGTTGACCAACTTCTGCTGCTCGGCCATCTGCCGCGACATTGTGTAGTGGTGGTAG
>NZ_JBAPMI010000051.1:0-7449 GCF_049278535.1 Mycobacterium sp.
GCGTTTGGATTTGGCACTCGCACGAAACGCCGGCGAAGTGGTGACCTTCTCAGCCCGGGCGTTGATCAACAGCGGACCCTTGGACTCCGGCGCACCGTCGGACCCTGCCTTGGCCCACGGCGGTATCAACCCCCAGCGCATGGACCGGACTCGCCGGGTGGGTTCGTCGTCGGGTTCGTCGTGGCGGCGGACCACGGTGGTGATGGTCGTGGTGGGCGCCACGTTGTAGTTCGGGCCCGTCGACTCGGCCGCGCGGGCCTCGTTGATCGCCTCGATCTTTTCGGCGAGTACTGCGGGGTCGGTCGTCACCGCGAATCGTCCGCACATATCTCTATGGTGCCAGCCGAACTCTGAGCCCCTGAGGGTCAGAGCTTATTGCTCCTGATCTGGTGGGTCTGGATCTTCGCGGAGGAGTTCGTCGGGGTAGTGAATGTGGTTGATTTCCGGTGGGCCGGTTCCATCGGTCCAGCCCAGGCGCCCGCTTTCGGTAACGATCGTGCGCAATTCGCCGCGGCTTGCCATGCCGTGATCGGGGCCGCACGCGAAGTACAGCTTGTCGGCGTCGGTGCGTCCGCCGTGTGCCCAGTCTTCTGAGTGGTGTACCTCGCAGCGGTACCCCGATTCCATACAGTTGGGCCGCGTGCAGCCCCGGTCGCGGGCGTAGCAGATCAGTCGCTGGTCTGCACTGGCGATGCGTTTCTGGCGACCCAGATACAGCGGCCGTTCGGTGTGATCGTCGAACACCGCCAGGTAGTGAATTGCGCTCGCCGCCATCCGGATTACGTCCCGCATCGGTAGCCGCGAACCACCGCCGGTTGTCGCCGGCGGCGGCATTGGGACCGATGGGTCCACCGCGGCGTGGGCGGCTTGATCGAGTTCGGCCAGGGTGGTGGTGATGATCACGGAGACGGGGTGGCCGCGGTGCACGCCGAGGCCACCGGATGCGATCGCAATCTTGAGGCCGAGCTTCAAGGCGTCGTGGCAGCGTTGGCCGGGGCTGCGGTCGTCCCGCGTCGCGGGGCCGGCGTCGGGTTGGTGACGGCCGGGGCGTACCGCGGCATCGATGGCCTCGAAGTAAGCGCGGGTCTCGGGATCAAGCAGCCCGGTCAGCCGTGACATCCCGTCGGGGCCTTGCGGGCCCAAGTGCAGCCCGCGCCGCCGACCCCGGTCCTCGTCGCTGAACAGGCCATCGGGGTTGAGGTAATCGGCGATCCGCTGACCCAGCTTGACCACGATGCCGGCATCGACTGCCCCGGCGTGATGGACCAGCGCGCGCTCGGCCGCGGCCACGTCAGTGGGCGAAACGCCGGCCGGCAGCAGATCCACCGCCCGGCAGACCGCGACGATGTGGGCCTCACCGACCGCACCGGCGGCGACCGCGGCCGCCAACTCCGGCAACTCTGGGGCCACCGCGGGCCCCGTCAGCGATCGGCGCGGCTGAATCCGGGCGGCCAGTTTGAACCGGCGGGTGATCTCCTGCGGCGTGATGCGCAACCGTTTCCACAGCGCAGATCGCGCCACTGCGACGGCCCCGACTTCATCTGGTGGGTCGGCGATCTCACCGAACAATCGATACATCAAACCGCGGTTGGTGCGCTCCTGGGTCTCAAGACGCGCGGCGGCGTCAATGCGAAAGGTGTTACCGACTAACGTCGAGGGCGTGTCGCGCAACAGGTCGTAGGCAGCGTCGACCGCATCGAGAGCGGCATTGATCCGTTCCCGTGCCTCGTGGGCGCCTATGCCTGCAGCCATACTTCGACGCTATGAATCGGCCCGACAATGACGCCCTCAGGCACTGACTGGAACCCCGAGTTGTGGATCAACTTTCAACTGTGGATAACTCGGCATCGACAAGCCTTCGGGCCGAGACACCATCACCAGTGCCGACCGGGCAGGATGGAGCACGTGAGTACCTGGCCC
Organism: Mycobacterium sp.; assembly: GCF_049278535.1. Classification (GTDB taxonomy): domain Bacteria; phylum Actinomycetota; class Actinomycetes; order Mycobacteriales; family Mycobacteriaceae; genus Mycobacterium. The sequence continues at coordinate 1,921 of NZ_JBAPMI010000051.1, forward strand.
GCCCCCTCCACGTCGCGGCCGGTACACGCGACGGTGACGGTGCCGGGCTCGAAGTCCCAGACCAATCGGGCGTTGGTGCTCGCCGCGCTGGCCGCGGCCAACGGCGTCTCGACGATCAGCGGCGCGCTGCGCAGCCGCGACACCAACCTGATGATCGGCGCGTTGGAAGCGCTGGGTCTGCGGATCGACGGGCCGGCCGACGAACTGACCGTCAGCGGCTCGATCGCCCCGCCGGCCGATACCCGCATCGACTGCGGCCTGGCCGGCACGGTGTTGCGTTTCGTCCCGCCGCTGGCCGCAATAGGCCTGGCCGCGGTCACCTTCGACGGCGACGAGCAGGCCCGGGTCCGGCCGATCGCGCCGTTGCTCGATGCGCTGCGCGGGCTTGGCGTCGACGTCGACGGCGACGGGCTGCCGTTCCAGGTGCGCGGCGCCGGATCGGTCGCAGGCGGAGCGGTGGAGATCGACGCCTCGGCGTCTTCGCAGTTCGTCTCGGGCCTGCTGCTGGCCGGCGCGTCGTTCACCGAGGGCCTGACGGTGCAGCACGTCGGCGCGGCGCTGCCGTCGGCCCCGCACATCGCGATGACGGTGGCGATGTTGCGTCAAGTCGACGTCGACGTCGACGATGCGACACCGAACCGCTGGCGGGTTCGACCGGGGCCCGTCGTGGCGCGGCAGTGGCACATCGAACCGGACCTGTCCAACGCCGTCCCGTTCATCGCCGCGGCCGCGGTCAGCGCGGGCACCGTCCGCATTACCGGCTGGCCGGCGGCAAGCATCCAACCCGCCGACGCCATCCTGAGCATCCTCAGTCAACTGAATTGTGTTGTGAAGCAGGATGATTCGTATCTAGAGGTGCGCGGTCCGCAGTCCTACCCGGGATTCGACGTCAACCTGCGCGACGTCGGCGAGCTCACCCCATCGGTGGCGGTGCTCGCGGCGCTGGCCGCCCCGGGTTCGGTATCGCGGCTGTCCGGGATCGCCCACCTGCGCGGGCACGAGACCGATCGCCTCGCCGCACTGAGCACCGAGATCAACCGGCTGGGTGGCAACTGCCGCGAGACCTCCGACGGACTGGAGATCACGGCGACGCCGCTGCGGCCGGGCACCTGGCAGTCCTACGCCGATCACCGAATGGCGACGGCCGGCGCGATCGTCGGGCTTCGGGTGGCCGGCGTCGGCGTCGACGACATCGACACCACCGCCAAGACCTTGCCTAATTTCCCCCGAATGTGGGCCGACATGCTGCGGAGTTCGTAGTTTGAAGCCGGAGGACTACGACGAGTCCGACGTCAAGATCCGCTCCGGGAAGGGCTCCCGGCCGCGGACCAAAACCCGCCCCGAGCATGCCGACGCGAAGCAGGCGATGGTCGTCAGCGTCGACCGCGGCCGGTGGGGGTGCGTTCTCGGCGGCGACCCCGATCGCCGCGTCACGGCGATGCGGGCACGCGAGCTGGGCCGAACGCCGATCGTCGTCGGGGACGATGTCGACGTGGTCGGCGATCTGTCCGGCCGGACCGACGCGTTAGCCCGTATCGTGCGGCGCGGCCCGCGGCGAACACTGTTGCGGCGCACCGCCGATGACACCGATCCCACTGAGCGGGTCTTCGTCGCCAACGCCGATCAACTGCTGATCGTGGTGGCGTTGGCTGACCCGCCGCCGCGCACCGGGTTGGTAGATCGGACGCTGATCGCGGCCTACGTCGGCGGACTCACCCCCATCCTGTGCCTGACCAAGTCGGATCTCGCCCCCACCGAATCGTTCGCCGAGCAGTTCGCCGACCTCGATCTCACCGTCATCGCCGCGGGCCGCGACGACCCGCTGGACGCGGTGGCGCATCTGCTGACCGGCAAAATCACCGCGCTGCTGGGGCATTCGGGAGTGGGCAAGTCGACTCTGGTGAATCGCATTGTGCCGCAGGCACATCGGGCAGTCGGCGAGGTCACCGACATCGGCCGCGGTCGGCACACCTCGACTCAGTCGGTGGCACTGCCCCTCGGCGACGACGGATGGGTGATCGACACTCCGGGGATTCGCTCGTTCGGGCTGGCCCACGTAGCGCCCGACGACGTGGTGCGAGCGTTCTCCGACCTCGCCGACGCGATCGAGGACTGCCCGCGTGGCTGCGGACATCTGGGGCCGCCGGCCGACCCCGAATGCGCGCTGGACACCCTTACCGGGGCGGCGGCGCAGCGCGTTGCGGCCGCACGGCGACTGCTGGCCGCGCTGCGCGAGGGCTGAGGTTCAGCCCTCGGCTTGCGAGCGGACCCACTCCAGGTTGGCCTGCATGTTCTTCTGCCATTCGGCCAGCCGGTTGGCGACGATCCTGCCTTCCTTGTCCGGCATCGCCACGATCGCCGGCGTCAGCCCGGACGGTCCCGGGCCCATTCGGCCCCACTGCCGGACCAGGACGCCGTCGCTAGCCGGCTCAACCTCAAACCCCCACGTCGCACTGGTCCCCTCGGGTCCGACAACGTTGTATACCCAACGGCGTTGGTCCTCGACTTCGACGATCTCGCACACCGTCGACCATTCCCCGAATGCCTCATGTTTGCTGCGGCCGGAAAAACGCGCACCGATTTCAACGGCGGCAGGGCCATCGAGCCAATCGACGCCTTGCAGCTCCGAGGAGCAGTGCACCGGCAGGCTGATGTCAGTCACGAGCACCCAGGCTGTTGAGACATCACATCGAACCCGCTGAGTAGCTTCGACTGTGGGTTGGTCGCGATAGCGCATGATGGCTAGCATGCCAGCCATGAAGGTCGGCGCGATGATCGAACCCCGGCTGCCTGGCGCCACCGAGTTCGCGGCCGCCGCCGAGCGGATCGGCGTCGACTCGCTGTGGATCCCCGAGGTCTGGGGCTACGACGCGTTGACCGGCCTGGCTTATCTGGCCGCCAAGACAACATCGATCAAGCTCGGAACCTTTGTCGTGCAACTGGGTTCGCGCAGCCCGGCCATGCTGGCGACGTCGGCGCTGAGCCTGCAAGAGCTGTCGTCGGGGCGATTCATCTTAGGCGTCGGCACATCGGGCCCACGCGTGATGGAGGGCTGGCACGGCGTGCGCTTTCGCAAACCGGTGCAGACCACCCGCGAGACCATCGAGATCGTCCGCACAATCAGCCGCGGCGATCGGCTCGAGCATGCCGGCGAGGTGTACCCGCTGCCGTTGCCGGACAGTCGTGGCGCCGCGCTGCGGCCGCTTGTACGGCCCACTCATGTCCCGATCTATGTCGCCGCGATGGGTCCGCAGAACCTGCGGCTGACCGGTGAAGCGGCCGACGGCTGGCTGGGCAATGCGTTCATTCCCGAAGCCGCCGAAGTGTTTCTGAGCCCGTTGCGCGAGGGCGCGCAGCGGTCCGGCCGCACCCTTGATCAGCTCGACCTCGTCGCGCCCGTCGCGGTCGAGTTCCACGACGACCACGCCTCCGCCGACGCGGCCGCGCGCCGGCACGCCGACGGCTACGCGTTCACGATCGGGGCGATGGGCTCGCGCGGCTCCGGCGGGCGGAACTTCTACAACGACGCGTTCACCCGGTTGGGTTATGGCGACGACGTCAGAACGGTGACCGAATTATGGCAGGCCGGCAAGCGCGACGAGGCCCGCAGCTCGGTGCCGATGGACCTCGGTCGGCTCACCAATCTGCTTGGTACAGAAGATGTTATCGCTGAACGGGTGAGCCGCTACCAGGCCGCGGGCATCACGACGCTGTTGGCGAAATTAGACGGCGACCACGATCAGCAACTGGCGACGTTGCAGCGGCTGGTGGCGATCACCCAAGCAACCTGAGCCAGGCCGGACTACCAGCGCATCATCGGCAAGGGGCGCAGCGGATGCCGTGCGGCGTAGCCGGCCAGACCGTTGGCGAGGAATGCGTGAAACCCGTTGTACGGCAATTGCGCTACGGCGGCCTTCACGGCTGATCGCCCGATTCGGTTGTGCAGCAGCCCATGGCTGACGTCGATGAGGTCGGCCTTGCGGAAGGTCTCGGTCACCCGCTCATCGACCGGCCGCAGCCGGTGGTGTTCGGTGATCAATGCGCGTAGTTGATCGACGTCGCTGATTCCGAACTCATCGGCATACGCCGCGGCGAGGTCGGCCGACGGCGTCAGATAGTCGAAGGTGCCGGCGGTCCAGATGCCCAGATCGTGGGTCGCCCAGGCCAGTGCTGCGACGTCCGGGATCGAAAAGCCAAGCAGCAGTTGGTGATAGGTGATGCAACGGTAGACGTGGTTGCGGTAGGCCGACACCTCGTCGCCCAACGCATCGCGATGCCGATCCAGTACGGCGTCGACAATCGGATGCGCTGTGACGACTTCCACGGCGCCCAGCCTATAGGGCCGGCCCAGCTTAGGCGGCCAGGTCGTCCCGCCCGGACGTTTGCCCGTTCTCGCCGTTGCGTTTTGCCCGCTTGTCGCGGCGCCAGGCCCGCACGGTGGCGATCGCGGTCTTCAGGCCGCGGCGGCGCCCGGTCGCCGAATCGGTGCCGGCGAAACCCGGCTCCAGCGCCGCGAACATCGACTCGCTGCGGGTCTCCGGCGCATTGTCGGCGGTGGCGCGCAAGTATTTGTCGGGTAGCGACAGCTTGGCGATGGTCCGCCACGTCTTGCCGTACTGCACCAGGAAAGGCCCTGTGGTGTAAGGCAAGTCGTACTTGTCACACAGTTCGCGCACACGCACCGAGATCTCCGCATACCGGTTGCTCGGTAGATCCGGGAACAGGTGGTGTTCGATCTGGTGGCACAGGTTGCCGCTCATGAACCGCATCGCCGGGCCGGCGTTGAAGTTGGCACTGCCCAGCATCTGTCGCAGATACCACTGCCCCTTGGACTCGCCCACCATGTCGGTCTTGGTGAATTTCTCAGCGCCGTCGGGGAAATGGCCGCAGAAGATCACCGCGTTGGCCCACACGTTGCGGATCACGTTGGCTATCGCATTCGCCTTCAGCGTCGACCTGTAGCTCGCGCCGGGTGACAGCGCGGTCAGCGCCGGGAACGCGATGTAGTCCTTGAACACCTGGTGACCGGCCTTGGCCAGGAACTCGTCGACCCGCTGCCGCGCATCATCGTTCGCCATCCGCTTCCTGACCATCTTGCCGACTTCCACGTGCTGCAGGCCGACACCCCATTCGAAGCCCAGGGCGAGCATTGCGTTGTACGCGAGGTTGAACAGGTTGAACCGTTTCCACGGATGGTCGCGGGTCACACGCAGCAGGCCGTAGCCGACGTCGTCGTCCATCCCGAGGATGTTGGTGTACTTGTGGTGGACGAAGTTGTGGGTGTAGCGCCAGTGCTTGGACGACCCCATCATGTCCCATTCCCATGACGTGGAGTGAATCTCGGGATCGTTCATCCAGTCCCACTGGCCGTGCATGACGTTGTGGCCGATCTCCATGTTCTCGACGATCTTGGCCACGCCCAGGGTCACCGTCCCCGCCCACCAGGCCGAACGCCGCGAGCTGGCCGCCAGCAGCAGCCGGCCGGTCACCTCCAGCGCGCGCTGGGCCGCTATGGTGCGGCGGATGTAG
>NZ_JBAPMI010000052.1:0-2859 GCF_049278535.1 Mycobacterium sp.
GTGACGGCGAACGCGACCCAGGACGGCACCAGCGCGCTGCCCTTCTTGTGCACGTAACCGCGGTCCTGGATGGTCTTGATGATCGATGAATACGTCGACGGCCGGCCAATGCCCAGCTCTTCGAGAGCCTTGATCAGCGACGCCTCGGTATAGCGGGCCGGCGGGTTCGTGGAGTGCCCGTCGGGGGTCAGCCCGGTGGCGTCCACCCGCTGTCCCTGGGTCAGCTGCGGGAGTCGGCTTTCGGCGTCGTCGGCCTCGCCGCCGGCCAGCTCGTCGACGGTCTCGACGTAGGCCTTCAGGAATCCGGCGAAGGTGATGGTACGGCCGCTGGCCGAGAACACGACCTGGCGACCATCGGATTCGCCGTTGATCCGCAGGCTGAGGGTGGTCCCGCGGGCATCGGCCATCTGCGAGGCCACCGTGCGCTGCCAGATCAGCTCGTAGAGCCGGAAGTCGTCGCCGTCGAGCTCGCGGCGCACCGCGTCGGGCGTGGCGAAGGTTTCACCCGCCGGCCGGATCGCCTCGTGGGCCTCCTGGGCGTTTTTCACCTTGCGGTTGTACTGGCGCGCCGACGGGTAGACGTACTCCTCGCCGTAGAGCTGACGGGCCTGGTTGCGGGCCGCGTTGATCGCCGACTGCGACAGCGTCGTCGAGTCGGTACGCATATAAGTGATGTAGCCGTTCTCGTAGAGCCGCTGGGCGATGCTCATCGTGCGCTCGGCGGAGAACCGCAGCTTACGGCCAGCCTCCTGCTGCAGCGTCGAGGTCATGAACGGCGGATACGGGCGCCGGGTATAAGGCTTTTCCTCCACCGACCCAACGGTCAGCTGGGATCCGTGCAGGCCGGTGGCCAGCGCTCCGGCGCTGGACTCGTCGAGCACCACGACCTCGTCGGGCTTGCGCAGTGTGCCCAGCGAGTCGAAGTCGCGGCCGGTCGCCACCCGCAGACCATCGACGTTGGTCAGCCGGGCAATGAAGCGCGCCGGCTGCGCCTTGGGGTCGGACACGCTGGCGTCCAGCTCGGCCACCACGTCCCAGTAGGCGGCGCTGCGGAACGCCATGCGGTCGCGTTCACGCTGCACGATGATGCGGGTCGCCACCGACTGGACCCGGCCCGCCGACAGCTTGGGCGCCACCTTCTTCCAGAGCACCGGGCTGACCTCGTAGCCATACAGCCGGTCCAGGATGCGGCGGGTTTCCTGGGCGTCGACCAGGTCGATGTCCAGGTCGCGCGGGTTCTCGGCGGCTTCCAGGATCGCCTGCTCGGTGATCTCGTGGAAAACCATCCGCTTGATCGGAATGCGCGGTTTCAGCGTCTCCAGCAGGTGCCAGGCGATCGCCTCGCCCTCGCGGTCACCATCCGTGGCGAGATAAAGCTCGTCGACATCTTTGAGCAGGCCTTTGAGTTCGGTGACCGTGCTCTTCTTGTCCGGGCTGATGATGTAGAGCGGCTCGAAGTCCTCGTCGACGTTGACCCCGAGCCGGGCCCACGGCTGCGACTTGTACTTCGCGGGCACGTCGGCCGCCGCCCGCGGCAGGTCGCGGATGTGGCCCCGGGAGGACTCGACGATGTAGTTGGAGCCCAGGTAGCCGGCTAATTTACGTGCCTTGGTCGGCGACTCGACAATGACGAGTCGTCGCGTCGCGCCATTCCCGCGGCCAGCACGGTCGCCTTCAGCCACCTCTATTTACGCTCGCTTTCCTTTACTTCTTTGCTCCGAGCGGGCCTCGCGGAAAGAAGTTCCGCGACCGGCCGCCGTCGCGTCTGCGGCGCCATTCGGCCCTGTAGACACCTGACAATGTGGCATTCGCGATGGACCGACGCAAACCGACCCCCCGTTCACCGGCCGCCCAATTATGGCTAGACGCGCGGCCAGAAGGGCAACGCCTCGGCGACCTCAGGGGGTTCCCCAACGTTCTCTACCAGGCGCGATAGCCGGCGACGGCCGCTGATCCGCAGCGCCGGCCGGGCGCCGCGGGTACCAATCAGGGTCGGTGCTATTCCGACTCGCATCAGCGCCGACGCCAACGGCGAATGGGTGTCGGGCGCGTGCGGGTCCAGTCCCAGGAGATAGCGATCGGCGTCCGGGACACCGGCGGCCAGAATCCACGCTCGCAGCTCGCGCGGCCCGGGCAACCACAGCGGCGGGACGGTCTTCACCGCGCCACGCGTCCACTCGACGGCGATCGGGCGCAAGCCGGCGTCGACCGCGGTCCGTACCAGCGGCGTGTTCTCGTCGGTGACGGTGATTTCGGCCGTCAGACCGGCCTCGTCGATCATCTGGCCGAGCGCCTGCGCGCGCCACGCCTGGTCGACGACCACCGACAGCCGGGCCCCTCCGCCGACCGTCACAATCTGGCCTGCGGCCGCCAGCACCCCGGTGAGGTCGCTGACCGCAGGCGGCACCGACTCAGCCGAGAAGAAGGAAAGCTGGCTCACGTCAACGACAGTAAGCGCCGGGACGGCGATGCACGCGATCGCGCGCGGAGCGGCGAAGAAGCAGGATCAGCAAGCAGCGAAAACCCCCCGAACAAACCCGGCGATTCGCCGACCGTGCGGGGGGTTGTCGTTAACAGCTGCTCAGACGGCGCGGACGCCGGTGGCCTGGGGACCCTTGGGGCTCTGCCCGACCTCGAACTCGACTCGCTGGTTTTCCTCGAGGGTGCGGAAGCCGCTTCCCTGGATCTCCGTGTAGTGGACGAACACGTCGGCCGAACCGTCTTCGGGGGCGATGAAGCCGAATCCCTTTTCCGCGTTGAACCACTTCACAGTTCCCTGTGGCATTTCTCGATATTTCCTTTACTACTCGGGTGCGGAGCATCACCTCGATGCTCCGGGCCCGTTCCGACCGCTAGACC
>NZ_JBAPMI010000053.1:0-3443 GCF_049278535.1 Mycobacterium sp.
GACGATGTTGCGGAACGCGGTGTTCATCTGGCCCATGGTGTCGTAGGACGTCATCTGCGCCGTCCCACTCCAGCCGGCCCCGGCGATGTTCTGGCTCGAGGCCCACATCTTGCGGGCCTCATCCTCAACAGTCTGCGCGTGCACGTCGAAACGGCCCGCCATCGCCCGCATCTCGTGCGGGTCAGTCATAAAACGCGTAGGCATGAAAGCGCTCCTTATCTCGAGTCATTCGTTCTCGTGAGACGCGAACGACGTGGGTTCCTCGCAGGGAGGTAAACCGACCTGCAGAGCGACCGCAGCGATCACGGGCTCGCCTACAAACCGATCATCTAATGATATTGTAGTTTACATACTTTTTGCACAATAGAAAGCGATTTTCAAACTTCGAGAAGGACGGGCAGGTAGTCTGAATTGATGCGAGTCGTGGTCGCGGTCGGGTGCGCGTTGGTCAGTGTGGTGGCGGGCTGTTCGTCGCGCTCGGCGGCCGGCACGTCAGCACCCGCGCCCGCGCCGGCAGCTGCAGCCGTCCGAGCCGAGCTGATTCCGGGCATTGGAGCTACCCGGGCCGGTTGGGACGCCACGCACACGCCGAATGCGGCGAACAACAACGGCACTGACTATGGCAATGATCCCAGTTTGCCCTCGTACCTGACGAATAACGGTGCGGTCTATCGTGACGTCGACGACCAAGGCACTGGACGGATCCAGGGCTACGCGCTGGTTATGCATACGGTCGACGCAGAGCAGGTGCTACGGCAGCTGCGTCAAGAGTTACCGTCCGACGCGAGGGTCGCATGGCATCTGACGCGCGATCAGTGTTATCGAGTGGCGTTCAACAGCCCGACCCTGCAGGCCGCAGGGCGTCTGATGGCAGAGGCCGAACTTCAATACATTCAGCAAGACGGAACGCCGGCCATGAGTCCGGACAAGTTCAACACCGCTTCGATTTTTCTCGAAGACGCCGGGACGCCGCCAGACCCCGAAAAAAGCTGCTGACCTGCGCACTCGTTCAGTGTCGACGGCGGGCGCGATCAGCCTCTGGCGCATTTTGGCCGGTCCAGCGAGGACGCGGCAGTGTGCAAGGGCCGCTGTGACAACATCCAATACTGTGCGTCTGATTACAGGGTGTATATCATTCGAAAAGTAGGTATAGTGCCTTATGTGTTAAACGAGAGTTTGCACCCTCATGCCTTGTTCGATTCGCCCGTGTAGGAGAAACACGTGTCGTTCGCAACCACGCAGCCCGACGCCTCGGGTGTGCCTGCCAACGCGACTGCGCTGTGCGCAGACGTTGTCATCTGCACCTATACCCTGGCTCGGTGGGAGCTGTTCGCACGAGCGGTCGAGTCCGTGCTCGCGCAAACAGTCATACCGCAGCGGCTGATCATCGTCGTGGACCACAACGATGAGTTGCTCGCCCGGTGCCATCAGGAATGGGGCGCCGGCAGCGCCAACCGCGCCGACTCGCCCGTCGAGATCATCATCGTCGCGAGCCAGTTCCCGGGCAGGCAGGGTTCGTCACGTAATACCGCGCTACTGCTCGCCCGCGCCGAAATCGTCTCTTTCCTTGACGACGACGCCGTAGCGGCACCGGACTGGCTCGAACGGCTGCTCGCCGTCTACACCACGCGTCCGGCAGCCTTTGCGGTCGGTGGCAAGTCACAGCCGAGGTACGGGGCGTCGCGGCCGTCCTGGTTCCCGCCCGATTTCGACTGGGTCTTCGGCTGCCATTACCAATCGCTGCCGGACCGACTCGCTCCCGTACGCCGCCTGATCGGCACAAGCATGAGCGTGCGTCGCGAGGCGATGCTCGCTGTCGGCGGGTTCCATGCCGACGACTACGACGACATGGACCTCTCGCATCGGATTGCTCACGCGCACGGGCCGGCCGCCGTCCTTTACGAGCCGCGTGCCGAGGTCCAGCACCACGTCCCCGCGGAGCGGATGACGTGGTCCTACTTCTGGCGGCGCTGTTACTACGTGAACCGCAACAAGGTCGGCGCGTTCGCCGACATGGGCGAGGGCGGCAACATCCGCGCCGAGCTGCGCTTCGGTGCCGGCGTGCTGCTGACGCTGATCCAGGCGCCGCTCGCCGCGGTGACCGGTCGGCCGACGCAACTGCGCCAGGCGCTCGCTGCCGTGGCCGGCCTGGCGCTGGGCGGATGCGGGTTTGCCGCCGGCAGGGTACATCTCGCGCGGGGTCGCCGGCCGGAGGTCCTGACCACCGGGCTCAGCGTGGCCGAGACGCGCCCGGCCCGCGCTGCATCGGTGGCGATCGCGGATGCATAACGTCATCGTCGGGACCGGCCCGGCCGCAGCGGCGGCGATCCTGGCCCTGGCCGACGACCCGTCCGAGCAGATCACCGTCGTCGATATCGGCGAACGGCTGGCCGACGACACGGCTGCGGCGGTGGAGCGGATGAGCGCGCTGGAGCCCGCGCAGTGGGCCAGTGCCGACCGCGAACTGGTCAGCGTCCAGCCGGCCGAAAGCGCCGGAGCGGGCCTGCCCGAAAAGCGCGCCTACGGCTCGAACCACATGTTCGTCGACCGCGGCCAGCAGCGCGGTCTCGCCATGCCCGACCGCGGTAACGACAAGGCCGTTTCGGCTGCGTTGGGCGGGTTCTCGACGGTCTGGGGAGCCCAGATCATGCCTTTCTCCCGAGCCACCTTCGACCGCTGGCCGTTCGGGTGGGAGGAGATCGAACCGCACTACCGGGCCGTGCTGGCCGAGGTGCCCCTAGCGGCCGAGGACGACGACTACGCCGAGGACTTCCCGCTGATTTCGGCGCGTGGATGCCTGCCGCCGGTGTCCGCTCGGACCGCCGCTGTGCTCGGTCGCTACCGCCGCCACCGCGACGCCGTCCGCGCGAAGGGCGTCGTGGTCGGCAAGGCGCGGCTCGCGTTCGCCCCGAAGTCGTGTCTGCGCTGCGGCCTGTGCATGACCGGATGCCCGTACTCACTGGTCTACTCGGCGCGCCAGACCATCGACCGGTTCGTCAGCCAGGGTCGAGTGCGACACATCTCGGGCGTACTGGTGACCGCGGTCGAGCAGCCTGCTGCCAATACCCCGACCGTTCGCGGGGTCGACCTCGCGACCGGCCGCGCGATGCAGCTGCAGGCCGACCGTGTGTTCGTGGGCGCGGGTGGGCTCGGCAGCACACGGATCGCGCTGAACTCGCTGAGCGCGCCGCCGCAACAGGTAGGCCTGCAGGAGTCGGTGCAGTTTCTGATCCCGTTCGTCTCCCGCCGCACCACCGGCGATCCGCGTAGCCAGCAGGACTTCACGCTCAATCAATTCAACCTCCTGCTGAAGTACGACGACGAGGCGTATACGACCTCGCAGGTGCACTGCTATCCGTACAACCCCGCGATAGCTGAGGCGCTCCCGGGCTGGCTTCCGGCCGAGTTGGCCGGCGCGGTGCTCGGCCGAGTCACCGCGGGGC
>NZ_JBAPMI010000054.1:0-40194 GCF_049278535.1 Mycobacterium sp.
CTCGACTGCGGTGGCACGGCCGATCCCGGCACCTGCGCCGGTGACCAAAGCGAGCTTTCCCCGCACGTCACGCGGGCCGGTTCGCACAGCGCCTGAGTCATCCGACGGAGCGCCGCTGATGACTTGGTCGATCCATTCACCGGCCAGCCGCGCGACGACGTCGGGACGCGCGGTCACCACCCAGTGCCCGCCTTCGATGGGAATAACCCTGCTGCCCAACGGAATTGATCCGGTAAACCGCTGCAGCGCCGGCGTGACGAACAAGTCCATCCGCGGTACCAAGACCTGGACCGGAACCGTGGTGGCGGGCAGCGTGGCCCCGGGTGCCAGGAATGGCGCAGGCATGTTGGCGCGGTACAGGTTGAGCCCGTTGACATAGTCGCCGGTGGATCGCACTGCTTCGGCCGGTCGAGTCCGGCTGCTCGAATTGCCGATACGGCCAAAGGCGTCAATGACTTTCACGCCCACCCCGGACCGGATCATCAACTCCGGCAGGCCGGGGGTCAAGAAGAACCAGATGTATCCCGACGCGAGGACCTGCCGGACCACGTCGAACAGACCGCGTGGAGTACGGGCCGACCGCAAGAACTTGCCGGCGTAGCTCAGGTGCGGCCCGGAAATCGAGGTGAACGAGGCCACTTTGCCCATCACCGTCTCGTCGGTGACCGCGGCCCATCCCTGAATCGAGCCCCAGTCGTGGGCCAGCAGATGCACCCGGCCAACCCCTAGGCTGTCGATCACCGCGCCGATGTCGGAAACCAGCTGGGGGAAGCGGTAATTCGATCGTCCCGCCGGGCGTGCCGACTCGCCGGCACCACGCACGTCGTAAGCGACAACGTTGTAGCGACCACTTAGATGCTCGGCCACCCCGTCCCATAGGTGGTGGTTGTCAGGGTAACCGTGAATGGCCAACACGGTCGGCCGGTGCGGGTCGATCTCGGTGTAGGCGTGTACGGCGAGCGTGACGCCGTCCGAGGCAGTCACGGTGGTCTGGATCGGCAGGTTGGAACTACTCGCCGAAGCGGTGGTCATGGGATCCTCTCGGCTCAGTGCGAGGCGCGCGCGGCGGGCGAGATCGCCAGGTAGTCAACCGCCTTCTCCACCCCGCCGACCTGCGACGGGTGGAAGCCCGGCAGGTAGTAGGCGCCGATCACCCGCACAAAGCGCAGGGGCCCTGGCACCAAGCCACGTCGCGCTGCCTGGAAGTAATACCGCCAGCGCGGTTTGGCGCCGGGCGGCACCTGCGGGTCAACGGAGTACATGAACCGGACCCCGCGCACCCACAACAGCAGAATCATCGGCGTCACGACCAGCTGGGTACGCACCTGGCGTAGGTAACCGGCCCGCAGGTGCCTCATCAGATCGAAGGCCACGGCTTTGTGCTCGACTTCTTCGGCGCCGTGCCAGCGCAGCATGTCCAGCATCACCGGGTCGGTGCCAATCGCGTCGTGCTGCGGGGAGTCGAGAATCCACTCACCCAGAATCGCGGTGTAGTGCTCGACTGCCGCGATGGCCGCTATCCGCTCGAGCAGCCAGCTGTGCTGCCGTCGCACACTCCAGTGCGGCCGGTCACCCAGCAGCTTGCCGAACAGCCAGCCGATCTGGTCGGTGAAGGGTGTCACGTCGATGTTGTTGGCGGCGAAGTAGTCCAGCACGCCGGTGTGCGCCTGGGAGTGCATCGCCTCCTGGCCGATGAACCCTTGCACGTCGAGCCGCAGCTGGTCGTCCTTGATCAGCGGAAGTGCCTGCTTGCACACATCGACGAAGAGCTCTTCGCCGGCCGGCAGCAGCAGGTGCAGCACGTTGAGCACGTGGGTAGTGAACGGCTCGCCGGGCACATAGTGAAATGGCAGCTTCGCCCAGTCGAACGCGACGTCGCGCGCCTCGAGGACCAGTCGCTCATGATCGGCCGACGCCCCGCGACCTTGCGCATGCGGACCGACAGCCTCGTCGTGGATCGTGAACATTTGCAGCAGCATACCCGGTACCCCCGGTATCGGGAACTCCTCGCGGTCAGACCGGCGCGGCTCCCCGCAGGTGCTCGAAGATCAGCGACGTCTGGGTGCCCGCGACGTCGGCGTCGGCGTTGAGGTTCTCTACCACGAACGAACGCAGATCTTCGGTGTCGCGCGCCGCGACGTGCAGGATGAAATCGTCGGCACCGGCGAGGAAGTAGACATCCATCACCTGGGGCCTGCGCCGAATCTGCTGGATGAACTCGCGAATCTTGCCGCGAGCGTTGGATTGCAGGCTGACCGAAATCATTGCCTGCAACGGCAATCCCACTGCGGCCGGGTCGATATCGGCGTAGAAGCCGCGGATCACACCCGAGTCGACGAGTCGCCGGACCCGGCCGTGACATGTCGATGCGGCGATGTCGAGTTCGGTGGCCAGCGCGCTGTTGGTCATTCGGGCATCGTCATGGAGCAAGCTCAGAATCTTGCGGTCCGCACCGTCCAAATCCGCGGGCCGAAGATCCTTCGGCGACGAACTCCCGCTAGGTTGGAATTCCGATATTTCTTCGGTCATATTCTGATTCTAAACGCGTGTCTTCGGCATCTTTGCACTCCGACTGAACTTTCTTCACAATCGAAGTCATGCACGTCGGCATCCCTACCGAGACTAAAAACAACGAATTCCGGGTCGCGATCACCCCGTCCGGCGTCGCCGAACTCACCCGCCGCGGTCACGAGGTCCTGATCCAGGCGGGCGCCGGCGAGGGCTCGGCGATCCCCGACTCCGACTTCAAGGCCGCCGGCGCACAACTCATGGCGACTGCGGAGGACGTCTGGACCGATGCTGACCTGGTGCTCAAGGTCAAGGAACCCACGCCAGGCGAGTACTCGCGGATGCGGCGCGGCCAGACGCTGTTCACCTACCTGCATCTGGCCGCCTCGCGCTCGTGCACCGAGGCGTTGCTCACGTCGGGCACTACGTCGATCGCCTACGAGACCGTGCAGACCGCGGACGGCGCGTTGCCGCTGTTGGCCCCGATGAGTGAGGTCGCCGGCCGGCTGTCGGCCCAGGTCGGGGCATATCACTTGATGCGCACCTACGGCGGTCGCGGTGTGCTGATGGGCGGAGTCCCGGGTGTCGAACCGGCGAGGGTCGTGGTCATCGGCGCCGGAACCGCCGGATACAACGCCGCCCGGGTCGCCGTCGGAATGGGCGCGGCGGTCACCGTGCTCGACGTCAACATCAACAAGCTGCGCGAGCTCGACCACGTGTTCGGCGGCCGGGTGCAGACCCGCTACTCGACGGCCCTGGAGGTCGAGGAAGCCGTCAAGCAGGCCGACCTGGTGATCGGCGCGGTGCTGTTGCCGGGTGGCAAAGCTCCGACGCTGGTGTCGAATTCTCTTGTCGCGCATATGAAGCCGGGCGCAGTTTTGGTCGACATCGCCATCGACCAGGGCGGCTGCTTCCAGGATTCGCACCCGACCACCCACGACCACCCGACATTCGCGGTGCACGACACGCTGTTCTACTGCGTGGCGAACATGCCCGCGGCCGTGCCCAAGACGTCGACGTATGCGTTGACCAACGCCACCATGCCGTATGTCATCGAACTCGCCGACAACGGTTGGCGGTCCGCTTGTCAGTCGAATCATGCTCTGGCCAAGGGCCTTTCGACGCACGAGGGTGCGCTGTTATGTCAACGGGTGGCCGCTGACCTGGCTCTGCCGTTCACCGACCCGGCCGCTCTGCTGGTCTGACCCGCATTTGCGTGCTACACAAGCCGCGTGAGCTCACTCGCCGATCAGACCCGCTGGATGGATGCGGTCGACCAGGCCGCGCTGGTGCGCAACGGTGAGGCAACACCACTCGAATTGGTCGAAGCGGCCATCGAGCGGATCGAGCGCATCGACCCCGCGCTCAACGCGGTGGTCATTCGTTGGTTCGACCACGCGCGCGACACCGCGCGAGCTGGGCTGCCCGACGGTCCCTTTCGCGGCGTGCCGTTCCTGATCAAGGACCTGTTCGCCGGCTTTGCCGGCCAGCGCATCACCAACGGGAACGTCGGGCTTAAGAACGCGGGTGCGATCTCGGAGGCCGACACCACATTGGTGAGCCGGTTTCGCGACGCCGGTTTGGTGATTTCCGGCCGGACCAACAGTCCCGAACTCGGCAGCGTGCCGACCACCGAACCGATCGCCTGGGGCGCGACCCACAACCCATGGGACACCAGCCGCTCGCCCGGCGGGTCCAGCGGCGGCTCCGCTGCCGCGGTCGCCAGTGGCATGGTCCCGTTCGCGCATGCCAGCGACGGTGGCGGCTCGATTCGCATTCCGGCGTCGTGCTGCGGTCTGGTCGGCCTCAAGCCCAGTCAGGGCCGGATCTCGATCGGCCCGATCCGCGACGAAACCACGTTGTCGGTTGAGCTCTGCGTCAGCCGCACGGTGCGCGACACCGCGACGCTTCTGGACGCGGTTCGCGGGCCCGGCATTGGGGACACGGTGATCGCGCCGGCTCCGGCGCGCAGCTATGTCGACGAGCTCGGCGCCGTTCCGGGCCGGCTCCGGATCGGCCTGCTCGACCACCATCCGCAGGGAGGGGCCGTCGCGCCCGAGTGCGCCGATGCCGCGCGTTCGACCGCGACGTTGCTCGAATCGCTCGGCCACACCATCGAACCGGCGTGGCCCGCGGCGCTGGCCGACACGTCGCTCAGGGTGCACTTCGCCACGCTGTGGAGCACCAACATGGGCGTCGGGCTTCGACGGATTGAAGAGCAAGTCGGAAGACCGCTCGCCGCTGATGAATTCGAACCGATGAACCGCGTGCAGGCCGAGATTGCCACGCATTTCACCGCGGTCGACTATGCACTCGCATTCTCGGCCGCCGCGCACTTCCGCCGCTCGGTTCAGGCCTGGTGGGCCGACGGTTGGGATCTTTTGCTCACTCCGACGGTTGCCGAACTTCCGCTGCCGCTCGGTGTTATCGCCAACAACCCCGACAATCCGCTGCAAGCGATGGAACGCGCGTTCCAGTTCATTCCTTTCACGCCGCCGTTCAACATGAGCGGCCAGCCCGCGATCAACGTGCCGGTCGAGTGGACCGACGCCGGGCTGCCGGTCGGCGTGCAGTTGGTCGCCGGCTATGGCCGCGAGGATGTCCTGATCCGGGTGGCCGGCCAGCTGGAGGCGGCCAAACCGTGGGCGCACCGCAAGCCGGAGCTATAGCGGCTCACGGCACCGGGCTTCAGGCGATGCTGATCACGTTGCTAACAGGACCGGCGAGGAGCTTTCGGTCGATGTTGGCGAGCGCATAGGACGTCGCTTCGTCCATGCTCATCGCGGCCCCCTCGTCGCGGAGCTCATGTGCGCGCTGATTGCCGAGCACGGTCGTCACAAGCGAACTAGTTTCGCGCAACGCGGCGAGAACGAAGTTGACGTTGCTATCGGCCGGCGTGGGCTCGGAGCGCCGGGCGGTATCGGGAATGTGGCTTGCGTACCGGAAAATGGCTAAGGCAGCCCCTTGCAAGACACCGGCCACGTCGGGCCGGTCTTCGGCGAATGCCCTCGCGCAGAGCGCCAGGCAGGGGGCGGCCTGCAGCGGGGTCACGTACCAGCGCCACACGTGCATGGTCCGGGCGGTCAACGTGAGGGTGAGCTGCCAGTCCTGCAGGCGGCCGGCTACCAAGCAGCTGGTAAGCAAACCCGACGAGATCTCCTCGCCTGGCTTGCAGCTGAGTTCAAGGCTTTCCTGCAGCAGGACCCTGGCACGTTTCGCATCTTGTTCGGCCAGAGCCAGTGCGAGCGAGTTGAGACTCATCACGATGGCCCCGGGCATACCGGACCGTCGTGCCAGGGCGACCGCTTCCTCGGCTCTGGTGGTTGTGTCGTGGGTCCAACCGCCCCCGAGCAGAGCGCTGTTGACGCTGTTGGCGAGGTAGGTCGCCGCAAGACCGGGATATCCGTCGGCGTCGGCCAGCTCCGCGGCATGGGCGAAACCCGATACTGCGTCGGCGTAGGCACCCGCCGCCAATGACACCATTGCCTGCAGATGGGGGACATCCATCTCGATGCGAGGGCGTCGCCGCGACAAGGAGGCTCGCTCAGCCTCCAGCGCTTCGCGGGACCACTCCTCGACGGCCTGCCAGTCGCCAGTGGTGTACGCGTTGTAGGCCGCCACCACTAGCACGCGTGGATATCCCGGTTCTTGATCAGCGCCGGGCATGTCGAGCACACGCGACGCGGGGATCCACAGCACCTCTCCGATCGGGCTTGCCGTCATCTGTTGATGGGGATGGTCCGCCACTAGTTGCACGGCCAGCGCCGTATCGCCGGTTTCGATTGCGTTGGCGAGGGCTGCGCGGATGTTGTCCCGCTCTCGGTTGACCTGCCGGGACCACACCATCTGCTCGGGTCCGTAGAAGCGTTCAGCTGCTCGCGCAGATAGTGCGGCGTAGTAGCGGGCGTGGCTGGTAAAAAGCGCGTCGGTCTCGCCGCAATCGGCCAGTCGTTCCTCACCGTACTGCCGGATGGTTTCCAGAAGGCGGTATCGGGTTCCGCGGCCGTCGTCCTCTGCGACGATGAGCGAGCGGGCCACCAGAGCGGCGACCAGATCCATGACTGCCTCGCGCTCGACAACCTCACCGCTGCAAACCTCCTCGATCGCCTCGAGCCCGCAGCCGCCGGTGAACACGGCCATGCGGGCCAAAAGGTGCTGTTCGGCCGAGTTGAGCAGCTCGTATGACCAGTCGATGGCTGCGCGCAGCGTCGCGTGGCGCTCGACCGCACCGCGCCGGCCCCCGGCAAGCACTTGGAACCGGCGATCCAAGCGCTGAACCAGTTCGGCTGGGTTTAACGCGATGACGCGGGCCGCGGCCAACTCGATGGCCAGTGGGACGCCGTCGAGACGCTGACAGACCTCCACCACTGCCCGTGCGTTGCCCTGACTCAGCATGAAATCGGCCTTGACGTGCCGCGCCCTTTCAACGAAGAGACTGACGGCGTCGGTACTCATCAGGCGTTCCAGTTCCTCGTCGGGCTCACCTGTTGCCAGTGGAGGCAGCGCGATCAGCTGCTCACCTTCGATCGCCATCCCTTCGCGGCTCGTTGCGAGCACCACCACGCCTGGACACGCGCGTTCTATCCGCGACACCAACCGGGCCACCACCCCCAGCAGATGTTCGCAATTGTCGAGCACCAACAGCACCTGCTTTTGGGCCAGCGTTTCGATCAGCGAGTCCTCGAGGGACGGCCCGCCACGGTTCGTCAGTTGAAACACGGCTGCAACTGCCTCAGCCACGCCTTCGGGATCGCGTACCGGCGCCAGTTCGACCAGCCAAGCTCCATCGCGGTAGCGCGGCAGTACGTCCGCGGCAACTTGGAGCGCCAGGCGAGTCTTGCCCACGCCTCCTACTCCGGTAATCGTCACTGCGCGCGATTCGGCCAGTGCGGAAATGACCCGCGCCACTTCGGATTTGCGCCCGATGAACGAGCTGACCTGGACTGGTAGATTCCCCGGAAACGCGTCCAGACTTCGCAGCGGTGGGAACTCCTCGACGACACCCGCACGAATAAGCTGAAAAACCCGTAGCGGGCGGCCAAGGTCGCGAAGGCGGTGTTCACCGAGATCGATCAGCGTCATGGCCTCGGGCAGCTGCGCCCGCACCAACACCTCGGTCGCGCCCGAAATCACAACCTGGCCACCGTGGGCGGCTGTCATCAATCTGGAGCAACGGTTGATCGGCAGACTGGCATAGCCGCCGTCATCGACGACGACCGCCTCATCGGTATGCAGCCCGATCCGCGCCCTCAGTGGTTCGACCGTTCGCCAGGGTTCGTCGAGAAGCGCCCGTTGGATAGTGGCCGCAGCCGAGATGGCGTCCCTCGCCGTCGCGAACGCTGCCGCCATTCCGTCGCCCATCCGCGCGAAAACATCGCCCTGGTTTGCGGCGATGGCATTCTCGAGGAGCTCGTCGTGGCGGACCATGGCTACCTTCATCGCCTCTGGGTCCCGTTCCCATAACCGGGTGGACCCTTCGAGGTCGGTGAGGAGGAAGGTCACCGTGCCCGAGGGAAGGTGCCGGGCCATGACCCCCGACACTACGGCTGTCATGCCGATTTCCGATGAATTTCGTCAACAACCGCTGGCGCGGCTAACCGCGAAGGCGTCGACCTAAACGAAGGCTCTCAGACGTGGCCGAGGATGCTGACGATGTCCTTCGCGGGCTTGGCCTCGGCCTTCCGATAGGCCGTCCCCGCCCATAGGTTGGTGCCGTGCGGGTCTTCCAGTTCGACGGCGGCTCTGCGGATCGGCGAGGTCATCTGGTTGACCTCGGGATAGCCCAGCGGCGCGATGTGGTCGAGCATCCGGGTGAAGTCGTTCGCCAGGCCGCGGGCATACCGGCCCGAAAACGCCCGGGTGACAACGGTTGTGTCGAATTGCGGATGCCCCAGCGCCGAACGGTGCGCGGCGTTGGTGCCGGCCTCGTCGGATAGCAGTAGCGCGGTACCGACCTGCGCGGCCACCGCTCCCCTGCGCAACACCGCGGCGACGTCCTCGGTGCTGCCCAAGCCCCCGGCCGCGATCAGCGGAACGTTGTGGGCGCTGCCGATGCGATCCAGCAGTTCGATGAGCGACTCGGTCCCGGGACTCATGTCCGGCGCGAACGTGCCCCGATGCCCACCGGCCTCGGGGCCCTGGACGACCAGGCCGTCGGCGCCGACCGCGAGCGCGACGCCGGCCTCGTACGCCGACGTCACCGTGACGAAGAGCAGCATTCCCAACGCGCCGAACCAGCGCAGCACGTCCGGCGACGGCGCGCCGAAGGTGAACGACACCAACTCGGGCCGCAGGTCGGCCACCACCTCGAGCTTCTGCCGCCACCCGTCGTCGTCGCCGAATTTCGGGTAGCCGATCTCGACGTCGTAGTGCTCGGCCAGTTCGTCGAGAGCCTCTGCGTAGTGGTCGAGTTGGTACATGTCGGCCACGCTGGGCTGCGGCACGAACAGGTTGACACCGATCGGGCCGGTGGTCGCGGCGCGTGCCGCCGCGATGTCGTCGGCCAACCGGTCCGGGCTGATATAGCCACTGGCCAGAAAGCCCAGACCGCCCGCGTTGGACACCGCCGCCGCCAGCGCAGGCGTGCCTGGGCCGCCCGCCATCGGCGCTCCTACGATCGGTACGTCGAGATCCCAGAAGCCCAGTACCATCGCGCTACCTCGTCATTGTCCGAAGTTGTTGCGGCAGAGACTTTTTCGATTGATGAGGCCCGAGAACGGCTGCGCCATATGGTTTGCCGAGGAGTTGGCTCGCCACCACATTGACCTCGTCCAGAGTGACCTCATCGAGCTCCTGCAGCGTCCGGTCGATACTTCGGTGTTCAGCGTAGTTGAGTTCGCCGCGACCGATGCGGTGCATCCGCGAACTGGAGTCCTCCAGCCCGAGCACCAGACCGCCGCGCAGCGAACCCTTGGCGATCCGGCATTCCGCTTCGGTGATGCCGTCGCGTGCCACTTCCTCGAGCACGTCGGCGGTCACCCGGGTCACTTCGGCAAAACGCTCGGGAAGACACGCGGCATACACCGACAACGCGCCGGTGTCGGAGAACGTGTCCAGCGACGAGTACACCGAGTACGCCAGCCCGCGTGATTCCCGAACCTGTTGGAACAAACGAGAACTCAAGCCACCGCCGAGCGCGGTGTTCAGCACCGACAGCGCCCAGCGGTGCTTCCAGTGGCGACCGGGCGTTCGCACCCCGAGGAAGACGTGGGTCTGCTCGGCGTCCCGGTTGGCCACCGTCAGCCGCGGCCGACCAGTGACCCGGCCGGCCCCCTTGCGCGGTGCAACCGCGTGGCGGCCGCGGACCAGCCGCGGTCCGAAGTGCTCGCGCACCAACGCCACCACTTCGTCATGGTCGACGTTGCCGGCCACCGCGACGACCATCCGCTCGGGCGTGTAGCGCCGCTGGTGAAACGAATGCAGTTGGGCGCGCGTCATCGACGACACCGACTGCACACTGCCGATCACCGGGCGGCCGACCGGGTGCTCACCGAACAGCGCCGCCAGGAACTGGTCGGCCAGCGCGTCCTCGGGGTCGTCGTCGCGCATCGCGATCTCCTCGAGGACGACGTCGCGTTCCAGTTCGACATCGCCCGCGGCGCAGCGCCCGTTGAGCACCACGTCACTGACCAGGTCGACGGCCAGCGCGAGATCACCGTCGAGCACATGCGCGTAGTAGCAGGTGTGCTCCTTGGCGGTGAAAGCGTTCAGCTCACCGCCCACCGCGTCCACCGCCTGCGCGATGTCGACAGCCGTGCGCGTCGGAGTGGACTTGAACAGCAGGTGTTCCAGGAAATGCGCAGCGCCCGCCACGGTGGCACCCTCATCGCGCGATCCGACACCTACCCACACCCCGACCGAGGCAGAGCGCACCCCGGGCAGGTATTCGGTGACTACCCGCAGCCCGCCGGGCAGCGTGGTGCGGCGGTACGCCGCGGGCGGCTCGGAGGTGTGTCGGACGCGGCGCAGCGGCTGCGTCCCTGGACTAACTGCTGGCCGTCGCGGCATCGGCAGGCGCAGTCTCCGGACTGGTGGCAGCGTCGCCGTTGGTGGATTCTCCAGCGTCTTCGTCCACAAGCACCAAGGAGATCTTGCCCCGCTTGTCGATGTCGGCAATCTCGACGCGAAGCTTGTCGCCGACGTTCACGACGTCCTCGACCTTCGCGACGCGCTTGCCCCGACCGAGCTTGGAGATGTGCACCAGTCCGTCGCGGCCGGGAAGCAGCGACACGAACGCACCGAAATCGGTGGTCTTGACTACGGTTCCGAGGAACCGCTCGCCGGCCTTGGGCAGTTGCGGGTTGGCGATCGCGTTGATCTTGTCGATCGCTGCCTGCGCGGCCTCGCCGTTGCTGGCCCCGACAAACACGGTGCCGTCGTCCTCGATCGAGATCTGCGCGCCGGTCTCCTCCGTGATCGAGTTGATCATCTTGCCCTTGGGCCCGATCACCTCACCGATCTTGTCCACCGGCACCTTGATCGTGGTGATCCGCGGTGCGTAGGGGCTCATCTCGTCGGGGGCGTCGATGGCCTCGGCCATCACTTCCAAGATGGTCAGTCGTGCGTCCTTGGCCTGCGCGAGCGCACCGGCCAGCACCTGCGACGGAATGCCGTCCAGCTTGGTGTCCAGCTGAAGCGCCGTGACGAAGTCCTTGGTGCCCGCGCACTTGAAGTCCATGTCACCGAATGCATCCTCGGCGCCCAGGATGTCGGTCAAGGTGACGAAGCGGCGCTCGCTGCCGCCACCTTCCACCTCCACGTCATCGGACACCAGGCCCATGGCGATACCGGCGACCGGCGCCCGCAACGGCACACCGGCGTTCAGCAGCGACAAGGTCGAGGCACATACCGAACCCATCGACGTAGAACCGTTGGAGCTCAGAGCTTCCGAGACCTGTCGGATCGCGTAGGGGAACTCTTCGATGCTGGGCAGCACCGGCACCAGCGCCCGCTCCGCCAGTGCGCCGTGGCCGATCTCGCGCCGCTTGGGCGAGCCGACGCGACCCGTCTCCCCGGTGGAGAACGGCGGGAAGTTGTAGTGGTGCATGTAGCGCTTGGACTTTTCCGGTCCCAGCGAGTCGATCTGCTGAGCCATCTTGACCATGTCGAGGGTGGTCACGCCCATGATCTGGGTCTCGCCACGCTCGAACAGCGCGCTGCCATGCGCCCGCGGGATCACCGCTACCTCTGCGGACAGGGCGCGGATGTCGGTGATACCACGGCCGTCGATGCGGAAGTGATCCGACAGGATGCGCTGGCGCACAAGCTTTTTGGTCAGCGATCGGAATGCCGCGCCGACCTCCTTCTCACGGCCTTCGTAGGTCTCGGCGAGGCGCTCGAGCACCTCGGCCTTGAGCTCGTTGGTGCGATCGTCGCGCTCTTCCTTCCCGGCGATGGTCAGCGCCTTGGCGAGTTCGTCGGTGGCCACCGAGGACACCGCGTAGAACACGTCGTCCTGGTAATCAGGAAACACCGGGTAGTCGGCGGTCGGTTTGGCCGCTCTGTCTGCCAGCTCCTGCTGCGCGGCACACAACGCGGCGATGAACGGCTTGGCCGCTTCGAGTCCCTCGGCGACAACGCTCTCCGTGGGAGCGCCCGCGCCGCCGTCGATCAGCTGGATGACGTGGTCGGTCGCCTCGGCCTCAACCATCATGATGGCGACGTCATCGGCCGTCTTGCGGCCCGCAACGACCATGTCGAAGACGGCGTTCCCGAGTTGCTCGACGGTGGGGAACGCGACCCACTGGCCGTCGATCAGGGCAACGCGCACGCCGCCGACCGGGCCGGCAAACGGAATCCCGGAGATCTGCGTCGACGCGGATGCGGCGTTGATCGCCAGCACGTCGTACAGATCCTTGGGATCCAGGCTCAAGATGGTCACGACGACCTGGATCTCGTTGCGCAGACCCGAGATGAACGTGGGGCGCAGTGGCCGGTCGATCAGGCGGCAGGTCAGGATCGCATCGGTGGAGGGACGTCCCTCACGACGGAAGAACGAGCCGGGGATGCGTCCCGCGGCGTACATCCGCTCCTCGACGTCGATCGTCAAGGGGAAGAAGTCGAAGTGGTCCTTCGGGGTCTTGCTGGCCGTGGTGGCCGACAGCAGCATGGTTTCGTCGTCGAGGTAGGCGACGACGGCACCGGCGGCTTGCTGCGCCAGCCGGCCGGTCTCGAAACGGATGGTGCGGGCGCCGAAGCTCCCGTTGTCAATGGTGGCGGTCGATTCGAACACGCCTTCGTCAATTTCAGCTACAGACATAGTTGTCCGTGCGGCCTCTCTGGATTTGTTCAGCTATTTCGCGCAGGCACACTCAACCCGGCGGGTTCCAGGACAACCTGGAGGTCGGAGAGTCTGATGCGGCGACGGCCGTCGATCGAAGCGGCCGAGCTGCCCCCGTATTGGGGAGCACGGCAGCCACTACCGAAGACCGCGCGATACAAACTTGTCTTCCTTCGAAGTCCTGTTGTGCCTCGCTGGAACGGTGCGCGCGGACTGCGCGCCCCGCACCGTGCTCGGGCCTACTAGGCCCAAAACACCCTTGACTCTACACGCCGACCTGGCAGTTCTTAGGCGCGGCGTGACGCTGGGTCACCGACGCAGACCCAGCCGCTCGATCAGCGAGCGGTAGCGCTCCACGTCGACCTGGGCGACGTACTTGAGCAGCCGGCGACGCCGCCCGACCAGCAGCAGCAGCCCGCGGCGCGAGTGGTGGTCGTGCTTGTGATGCTTGAGGTGCTCGGTCAGGTCGGCGATCCGCTTGGTCAGCAGCGCGACCTGGGCCTCCGGGGAGCCGGTGTCGGTTTTGTGCAGGCCGTATGAGCCCAGGATTTCTGTTTTCTGCTCGGCGGTAAGCGCCACGAAATATCTCCATCAATCGGTCCGCGATCAGTGATTTAAGGTGCGGCCGCCGCGAACTGCAGCACGCGCCGTGTCGCCGAGGAGTCTAGCAGCGGGCGATGCCCGGGTGAGAATCCGCAGTTCAACTAGCAGAAAGCAGCTTGCGGGCACGCTCGGTGTCGGTACCCATCGCGTCGACGAGGTCGCCGACGGATTTGAACTTCTCCTGCCCCCGGATTCGTGCGACGAAGTCCAGCGCAACGTGTTGCCCGTACAGGTCGGCGGCGGTGTCGAGCACGAAGGCCTCCACCGTGCGGGTGCGTCCGGAGAACGTCGGGTTGGTGCCCACCGAAACCGCGGCCTGGTATCGCTCGCCGGGCACGACGGTCCCGGTCACCGGTCCGTGGCCCAGCACCGTGAACCAGGCGGCGTAGACGCCGTCGGCCGGGATGGCCGAATACATCGGCGGGGCCACGTTGGCCGTCGGGAAGCCCATCTCGGTCCCGCGTCCGTCACCGCGCACCACGACGCCTTCCACTCGGTGCGGACGGCCCAACGCCTCGGCGGCCGCCACCACGTCACCGGCATCCACGCAGGACCGGATGTAGGTCGACGAGAACGTCACGGTCTCGGTGTCGTGGTGTTCGGAGACCAGCGACATCGCCTCCACCGCGAACCCGAGCCGCGCGCCGGCGCTGCGCAATGTGTCGACCGTGCCGGCGGCCTTCTTGCCGAACGTGAAGTTCTCCCCCACCACAACTTCCACCACATGTAGGTTCTCTACGAGCAACTCGTGGACGTAGCGCTCCGGCGTGAGCTTCATGAAATTCGCCGTAAAGGGCATCACCAGAAATACGTCGATGCCGAATTCTTCGGCCAGCTCGGCGCGCCGGGTCAGGGTGGTCAGCTGAGCGGGGTGGCTGCCCGGGTGCACCACTTCCATCGGGTGGGGGTCGAACGTCATCAACACCGTCGGCACTCCCCGCGCACGGGCCGACTTGACCGCGTGCGAGATCAGCTCGGCGTGCCCGCGGTGCAGACCGTCGAAGACCCCGATGGTGAGCACGCATCGGCCCCAGTCCGTGGGTATTTCGTCCTGCCCCCGCCACCGTTGCACAACTGTCAGCCTACGGGGCCAGGTAGCGGCTGGTCGTGCGAGAGCCGCAGATCAGATGGAGATTGCTTAAACTTCCGTTGTGCGCCCCGACCTACCTGCCGAAGAGCCCTCCGGGCTCAGTACGGTTGCCCAGGACTACCTCAAAGTCATCTGGAACGCCCAGGAATGGTCGCTGGACAAGGTCAGCACCAAGATGCTGGCCGAAAAGCTCGGGGTGTCTGCCAGCACCGCCTCGGAATCCATCCGCAAACTCGCTGAGCAGGGCCTGGTCAACCACGAGAAATACGGAGCGGTCACGTTGACCGAGTCAGGGCGCCGAGCGGCGCTGGCGATGGTCCGGCGCCACCGGCTGCTAGAGGCCTTCCTGGTCACCGAGCTCGGCTACGGCTGGGACGAGGTGCACGACGAGGCCGAGGTCCTCGAGCATGCGGTTTCCGACCGGCTGGTGGCGCGCATCGACGCTAAGTTGGGTTTCCCCCAGCGCGATCCGCATGGCGACCCGATCCCGGGCTCCGACGGTCAGGTGCCGACCCCTCCTGCCCGTCAGCTGTGGTCGTGCGCCGACGGCGACGCCGGCACGGTGGCCCGGATTTCGGACAAAGACCCCGAGATGCTGCGCTACTTCGACAGCATCGGCATCAGCCTCGACTCGCGGCTGCGTGTGCTGACCCGCCGCGAATTCGCCGGCATGATTTCGGTCGCGGTTGAGTCGGCAGACGGTGCGCCCGCCACGGTTGATCTGGGAAGCCCAGCCGCTCAAGCGATTTGGATGGTCTAGCGACCGCGCCGCCGCCGTTTACTGGGCGGCTCACCGCACATGCGGATGAATGCCGGGTGAACGCCGCGGTCTCGGAGTACCCGAGTTGACGCGCGGTCTCTTCTACTGTGAGGCCGGACTCGAGCAGCGCGGACGCCAGCGTGCCGCCGACCTCGTCGAGGAGTGCGCGATAACTCGTGTGTTCGGCCGCCAGGCGACGGTGCAATGTGCGTTCGGTCATGCAGAACTCGTGCGCGATCGCGGGCGAGGTGACATCGAGCGGCAGCGCCAGAACGTCGCCGTGAATTTCGGAGGCGGCTTGTTTGGCCAGATCGGCGTTGAGGTCCCCGATGGCCACCCTGGCCCCGGCAGCGGCGAACGCCTTCGCGGTGGCCAACCCGATCCCGCGCGCACCGCCGGTGATCGCCACGACCCGCCCTTGCAACGCTGTACTCATTCCGACCTCACCAGTGTGTCGATGTCGTAATCGTTCATGTCAGGTGCTGCGGCAAGACGCCGCCGATACTCATTCGGCGTCCACGGCCATAGTTCGGGCAAACCGTCGGCGCCCAGATACCAACTCGTGCAACCGGATGCCCACACCGTGTCTGGCATGGCCTCGCGCATATCGGCGTTGAATTGGTCGGTCGCCCGCCCCGTTGGCGCGACATTGTCGAGTTCGCCCGCACGCCAGCGTTGAATCCAGCCCAGGATGTGATTGGCCTGTGCTTCGGCGATCGCAGTCAGCGAGTAGTTGCCGACCGGACTGTGCGGTCCGATCAGCATGAAGAAATTCGGGAATCCGGGTAGTGCGACACCCAGGTGCGCCTTGGGCCCGTTTTCCCACAGCCGATCAACGGTCAGGCCGTCGTGGCCGACCAAGGTCATCGGTCGCATGAAGGCGTGCGCGTCGAATCCGGTCGCCAGCGCGATCGCGTCCAGCTCGTGCAAACTGCCGTCGGCAGTGACGATTCCGCGCTTTTCGACGTGATCGATCCCGGTGTCGACCAAGTGCACGTTGGGCCGCTGCATGGCCTGATAGAAGGTCGGGGAGATCACCAGCCGGCGGCACATCGGCTGGTAGTCGGGTGTGAGGCGACGGCGCAGCTCGGGGTCGCGGACCGTTCGCAGGTTAGCCCGGCACAGGCCGCTCAAAAACCGGCGACGCCACCCCGGCTTCACCAGCGCGCCGGCGAACCATTCGAACGACAGGTGATAGACGTAATAGGCGATCGAGCTGAGCATCGGCAGCCTGCGGTGCAGCGGCGCCGACCATCGCCGATAACTGCCGTTGGGGAGCGGCAAAACCCATTGCGCGCTGCGCTGGAACAGCTCCATTCGATCGACGGAATTGGCCAGACCACAGACGATTTGCACGCCGGTGGATCCGGTGCCGATCACGGCGACCCGCTTTCCGGTCAGATCGACGGTGTGGTTCCACCGCGCGGAATGCATGACGGCACCGTCGAAGTCGGACAGCCCGTCGATCTCGGGCATTCGCGGCTCCCGCAGGACGCCGGCGGCCGAGATGAAGAAGTCATGTGATACCGATGTGCCATCCGCGGTCGTCAGCAGCCAACGACCGTCGACAAAGCGGGCTTCGGTGATCTCGACACCGAAGCGGATGCTGTCCGCCAACGCGCAATCGTCAGCAACTGCGCGGAAGTAGTCGAAGATCTCCCCTCCCGGTGAGAACACTTTGGTCCAACCAGGATTGGTGGCGAAGGTGAACTGATAGAACCGCGACGGCACGTCGCAGGACAGGCCCGGATAGGTGTTGTCGCGCCACGTTCCACCGACATCGCTTGACTTTTCATAAATGGTTACGTCGGTGATGCCGGCGCGGCGCAACAGGATGGCCTGGCATAGTCCGGACATACCGGCGCCGACGATGCCGACCGATGGCTGTCGTTGCGGCATCAGCTCACCCCCGTATCGTCGCCCGCGCGAATCACGCGGCGGACACTCGGCAGCGCCGCCAATAACCGGTCCGCGAGGAACAGCAGTGGCCGCAGGTCGAGCATCGGCCCGACCCACCACGGTGCATACACCCGTCGCGCGCGCCGCGCGATGCCGGAGGTGATGGCCACAGCCGCCACCTCGACCGGTGCGGACTTGCCCAGCGGCCCGGGCAGCACCGCACCGAGTCCAGACCGGGTCAGCATTTGGTCGGCCAGCCCGGTCTCGATCAAACCGAAATACGCGATGCCGACCCCGACTCCGTCGGCGGCGAGTTCGATACGCGCCGTGCGCACCAACGACTCGACCCCGGCCTTCGATGCCATATACGCACTCACCCGCGGCCCCGGTATCACCGCCGCAATGGAGGCCACCACCATTGCGTAACCGGCACGTGCCTTGAGATGCGGCAGCGCGGCCTGGATCGTGTGGAAGACACCCACCAGGTTGACGTCGATCACCTGCCGCCAATCGGCCGGATCAACCTCCGCGACGGTCAATCCCGGCCCGGCGATGCCTGCATTGGCGACCACGACATCGACGCCCCCGAAATGCTCCGCCGCGGCGCCACACGCCGCTGTCACCGACTCCGCAGAAGTGACGTCGGTCTCGAATGCCGCTGCAGCCAAGCCCAGTTCGGCCACCAACTGCCGCGCCGCGAGCAGATCCCGATCCAGCACTGCGACGCTGGCCCCCGCGTCGACGAGGTTGCGGGCCACCTGCGCGCCGATGCCGCGAGCACCACCGGTGATCACCACCACTTTGCGACTCAGACTGCGGCTCATCATCACGACACTAGGGCTGTGCGACCCGGCGGATAATGAGAAAAACAGACATCGATTTGACACCTTCAGACATGATCGCCCGCCTGATGTTCGATCAGCCTTTTTCGCAGCACCTTGCCGGTCTCGTTGCGCGGCAACTGGTCGACGAACACGACGTCACGCGGGATCTTGTGCCGGGCCAGGTGGGCACGAACGTAAGACTTGAGCTCGTCGGCGTACACAGCCGACTCCGCCCGCCTGACCACGAAAGCGGCCAATCGCTTACCGAATTCGGCATCGTCGACGCCCACCACCGCGGCCTCGACGATGGCGGGATGGTCGGCGAGCAGGTTCTCGACTTCCAGCGGGAAAACGTTCTCACCCCCGGAGACGATCATGTCGTCGTCGCGACCATCGACGAACCACAGGCCGCTATTGTCGAAATGCCCGGTGTCGCCGGTGGATAGCAAGCCGTCGACGATTTCTTTGTGCCCGCCGTCGGTGTATCCGGAAAAACTCAGACCGCTGGAGACGAACAAGGTGCCGACCCGGCCGGGTTCGGTGATGCGGCGGCGCTTTTCGTCGTAGACGGCCAGCGTGCATCCCAGCGGCGGACGGCCGACCGTGCCCGGCGCGTCGCGGAGCTCCTGCGGGGTTGCGACGGCCGCCACCGCCACCTCAGTAGACCCGTACAGGTTGTACAGCACCGCGCCGAAAGCATCATCGGTGCGGCGGCACAGGTCCGGGGACAGCGAAGATCCCGCGGCGAAAACCACTTTCAGCGACGAGGTGTCGTATTTCGAGAGAACCTGCGGTCCGAGATCGAGAATGCGCTGGAGCATGGTAGGCACCAGGATCACTGTCGACGCGCGATACTCGGCGAGGGACTTCAACGTCGACTCCGGGTCGAATCGACGCGCCATCACGACGCGGTTACCCAGTGCCAGGGCGAGGGCGCAGGTCGCCAACCCGGTGGCGTGGAACAGCGGTGCGGCGACGCAGTAGATGCCGTTGCGCGGCCAGGGAATCCGATCGAGCACCTGGGCCGACTGCAGTGGGTCGATTTTGTTGCGGGGCGCGCCTTTCGGCGTTCCGGTGGTGCCACTGGTCAGCAGCACCAAACCGCCCGGTTGCGGCGGGGTGGGCAGCGCGGACGTCGGCCGGCCATCGAGCAGCTTGTCGTGCTGGTCGCCGACGATTCGCACCGTGTCCGGTGGCAACACGTTGAGGAGCTCAGCGAATTCATCGTCGGCCAAGACGCAGCTGACGTGTTCTCGCGCAGCGACGTCCGCGAGCTGCGGCCCGGCGAAGCCGCTGTTCATCAGCACCAACCGGGCTCCGAGTTTGTTGGCCGCCGCCACCGTCATCATCAGGTACCGGCTGTTGCGATGCAGTGCGGCGACCACCGATCCCGCCCGAATTCCCTTGGCCGCCAACGCCCGGGCCAGCGCGTTGGAATTCTGCTCGAGTTCGCGAAAGCTGAGCGTGCCGCGTTCGTCGGTGATTGCCGGCATGTCGCCATAGCGGGCAGCGGCGTGGTCGAGCAGTCCGCCGAACGCGCCGTAGCGCCGCATGGCCAGGAACGCCCGCACCGCCTCGTCGGGCCGCAGCAGATCGACCATGCCGCGGTGTCGCAGCACTCGAGCCGCGGCCAGTCGGTCGCGTACCGGGGCGAAGCGGGACAGCTTCACGCCGTGTTGGCTTCGGCGACCGTGGCACGAAGGAAGTGTCCGGCGACCTGCAGGCTGGTGAGCCCGCCGTCGCGCGGCCACAGCCAGTAGCCGTGCATCAGTCCCGGCCACATCTGCTCATCGCAGCGACCGCCCGATTCCACTACCTGCCTGGCGAATGCCTCGGCATCAGCCCGCATGACTTCTCTTGACCCATAATGTATTTGGATTGGTGGCAGACTGGACAAGTCGGCGTTCAAGAGGCACAACCGGGGATCCTCGGCGTCGTGATCGCCGACGTAGAGTGCGATGGCCCGCGCGGCCGCACGAGGATCCAGCGGCTGACGCCGGGTCCGCGCGTCGGCAATGCAGGCCCGGTACAGCGGATCGATCAACGGGCCGAACAGGGCGAGGGACGCCGGAGCGGGCAGTCCTTCGCTGCGCAGTCGCAGGGCGAGCGCGACCGCGAGATGTCCGCCGGCCGAATCACCGGCGACGACGATCTTCGCCGGGTCGTGCCCTTGCGCGAGCAGCCAACGGTATGCGGCGAAAGCGTCGTCTTCGGCCGCCGGGAAAGGGTGTTCGGGCGCCAGCCTGTAGTCGATCGCGAACGTGGGCATGCCGGAGTATGCGGACAGATGCGAGGCGAATCCGCGGTGCGTGCGTGCCGAGCAGACCAGGTATCCGCTGCCGTGCAGCACCAGGACCACACCCGCGGCGGCCGCGGTGTCCTGGGCCTCAGGGGCCCAGACCCACTCCCCTCGCACGGGTCCCGAGACCTGCATGACCCGAACGCCGGGAACCACCGGGGCGGTCCGCGCGATCAGATAGTCAGCCGTCGGGCGCAGCGCGGCGAACAGCCACTGCTGCGACACCAGCACGTTGAGCATGATGTTGAAGGGCAGTCGTGAGAGCGGGACGTAGCTCAACTGGTCGACCACGGCGAGCGATCTGCGCCGTAGCACCTTTGCAGTGGTCCGAGCGCTCATCCGGCAAGCAGCCCCTTTGCGATGTGAGTCACCTGGACCTCGTTGCTGCCGGCGTAGATCATCAGCGACTTGGCGTCACGCGCCAGCTGTTCTACGCGGTACTCGGCCATGTAGCCGTTGCCGCCGAACAATTGCACTGAGTCCATCGCCACATCCGTCGCCGCCTCTGACGAATACAGCTTGATCGCCGAGGCTTCTGCCAGCGAAGGAACCTTGCCGGCCTGCGCCTTCTCGAGTGTTTGAAACACCATGTTCTGCACGTTAATGCGGGCGACCTCCATCTTGGCCAGCTTGAGCTGGATTAGTTGGAACTGGCCGATGTTCTTGCCCCACAAAGTGCGGGTCTTCGCGTAGTCGATGCAGAGCCGGTGGCATTCGTTGATGATCCCCAACGACATCAGGGCAACTCCGAGCCGTTCGGCGGCGAAGTTCGCCCGTGCGCTATCGCGGCCGTCCCCGCTGCTGTGCTGCTCGGTCTCACCGAGCAGCCGGTCGGGCGTCAGCCGAACGCTGTCGAAGAACAGCTCGCCGGTCGGCGACGACATGATGCCCATCTTCTTGAACGGCTTGCCCTGGACGAGCCCCGGCATGCCGGCGTCGAGCACAAACGGCAAGACCGTCCGGTTGCGCCGGTCATCTGAGCCTTGCTCAAGCCCTTGGTCGAGCTTGGCGTAGACAACTAGCACATCGGCGTGGGGACCGTTGGTGATGAATGTCTTTTGCCCGCTGAGGATGTAGTCGTCACCGTCCCGCTTGACCGTGGTCTTCATGCCGCCGAACGCGTCCGAGCCGGAGTCCGGCTCGGTGATCGCCCAGGCCGCGATCTTCTCCAGCGTCATCAATTCCGGCAGCCAGCGCTCCTTCTGGGCCAAGGTGCCGCGGCTCATGATCGTCGCCGCGCCGAGGCCCAGGCTGACACCGATCGCGCTGAGCAGACCCAGGCTCACCCCGGCCAGTTCGGATACCAGCACAGCGGCCATCGACGCTTGCGCACCCAGGCCACCCAAGCCCGACGACGACCGCTGCTCGGACTCGGGCTTGGACTCCGTCTCCTGCTTCGCCCGCTCCTTGTCCAGCATCGTCTTGACCGCTTCTGCGGCAAGCACATCCAAGCCGAATTCGCTGAACAGCTTGCGCGCCAACGGATAGGGCGACAACTCCCCGGTCTCCAGCACATCGAGGTGCGGGCGGATCTCTTTGTCGATGAATTCCCGGATGGTGTCGCGCATGATCAGGTCGGTGTCAGACCATTCAAACATCATCTACTCCTGGGTTACTGGGGCAGCCGGGCCGCGATGTCGTCGATCAGCCACCGACCGTCGGTCTCGATGGTGTCGGTGTCGTGCCAACCGGACAGCGCTGAAATCGCCCCGCCCTGAACGGCGTACACCTTGCCGGTGATCGGGCACTTCTCGGTTGCCAAGTAGGCCACCAGCGGTGAGATGTTCGCCGGGCTGAACAGGTCGAGTTCGCCTTCTTCGGGTTCGATCATCAGCGATCCCATGCCGGGAGTGGCCAGCGTCAGCCTGGTGCGCGCGATCGGCGCGATCGCGTTCACCCGCACGCCGTAACGCTCCAACTCCTCGGCTGCGATCAGCGTCATCGCCGCGATCCCCGCCTTCGCCGACCCGTAGTTGACCTGGCCGGCATTCGGCAGCGTCACTCCGGAGCCTGAGGCAGTGTTGATCACCGCGGCGATCGGTTGGTCGCCGGCCTTCGACTGCGCCTTCCAGTAGGCGGCGGCGTGGTGCAGCATCGCGAAGTGGCCCTTCAGATGCACGGCGATGACCGCATCCCACTGCGCCTCGTCCATCCCGGCGATGAAGGAGTCCCGCAAGATGCCCGCGTTGTTGACCAACACGTCGAGCCGCCCGAACTCGTCAATGGCTTGCTGCACAGCGCTTTCCGCCCCGTTCCAGGTGGCGACGTTCTCGGTGTTGGCGACGGCGGTGCCGCCGGCCGCCACGATTTCGTCCACAACCTCGTGCGCCGGGCCGATGTCGGCCCCCTCACCGGCGTTACTGCCGCCCAGATCGTTGACAACGATCTGGGCTCCTTCCCTGGCAAACAGCAGTGCGTGTTCACGTCCGATGCCGCGGCCCGCTCCGGTGATCACAGCCACTCGGCCTTCCAATGCACCCACGTGGGTCTCCTATCTGTCGCTGATCTCGGCCAAGCCGTCGGTGATGACGAAGTCACCGCCACGAGCCGTCTCGAACGCATACGTTGTGCTGTCGTTGCCCTGAGCTTTCGTCCAGATCCGGGTCTCGAGGTCGTCACCGGGCAGCACCGGCTTGGAGAACCGCACCGCAAACCGCTTGAGCCGGTTGACATCCGAGTTGGCGAGTTCGGTGAGCACTGCCCACGAGGCGAACGCCATGGTGCACAGCCCGTGTGCGATGATGCCCGGCAGGCCGGCGTCCCTGGCCACTTCCTCATCCAGATGGATCGGCATCGGGTCGCCCGCCGCAGGCGAGTAGCGGAACGTCTGGTCGTTGTCGATGTGCTGCACGACCTTGGCCGTTGGAGCGGTGTTGCGCAACGCGTCGTCGAACTTGTGGTCGGGGCTGAGCCCGCCGACAGCCTTGCCGACGGACATGCCCCGCACGAACGTCGTGACGTACTGTTCGTTGACCAGTTCGCCATCCTCGGTACGACATTCGAGCACGATGGCGGCGCGGGTGCCCTTCTCCAGTCCCTGGTATCCGATCATCTTGCCGCGCGAGACCAGCTTGTCTCCTGGACGAATTGGGCGATGGAAATGAAAGTCCTGCTCACCGTGGATGATTCGCGGAATGGCTTCGACAGGCATCACGTCGACGGCCGGGGTGAGCAGGGCCTCGAAGACGGGGACTATCGCGAACACCGGCGGCGCAACGTCCCCTCTGCGGTGCGCCTCGATCGGGTCATTGGTAGCCGCCGCGTATTCCGCGAGGCGCTCCCGGGTGACCTCGAACCGCTCGTCGTCGGTCCAGCGGTCCAGACCGGTGTCGTCAAACTCCAGCGTCTCAGTCATCGCTGGTGGCCGTCAGGCCTCAGACATCGGAGCTGACGCCAGCGCGTCGAGCTGGTCCAGCGTCTTGTCCAGTTGTTTGATGCCGTCCTTCTCTACCGCTTTGCCGAGCGCGCCCTTGATCAGTGCGCCTTCGAAATCACCGGCCACCGCGAACTGAGAACCGCTTTCAGTCGGGTCGATGGTGAAGGTGAACTGTGCCTTGACACCAGCCATTCCAGCGCCCGACAGCACCAGCTTGCGGGGCGCCTCGACGGAGTTGATCGTCCACTCGATCTTGTTGGCCATTCCCAGCATCACGATTTTCGCGGTCAGCGTGGCGCCTTCGGTCAGCGTCGCCGGCGGGTCTTCCAGCCACTTCTCGTGAACCGTGAACCACTTGTCCCAGTTGGCCAAATCGGTGACGGTCGCCCACAGCGCGCCCGGAGTGGCAGACAGTTCCCGGGTTGCTTCGATGTGTCCCATGATTGATCCTCTTTCTGTATTTTTTCCGACGTTGTCGGTGCGCGGTTAGCGTTCGGCTCGCTGATATGCGGTGACAACGGCCGCGCCGCCGAGTCCGATATTGTGCTGTAGTGCCGCGGTCACGTTGTCCACCTGACGTTTGTCGGCAGCGCCGCGCAGCTGCCAGGTCAGTTCGGCGCACTGCGCCAGGCCGGTGGCCCCCAGCGGATGCCCTTTCGAGATCAAGCCACCGGACGGGTTGACCACCCAACGTCCTCCGTAGGTGACATCGCCATTGTCGATCAGCTTGGGCGCATCGCCCTCCGCGCACAGACCGAGTGCTTCATACAGCAGCAGTTCGTTGGCAGAGAAGCAGTCGTGCAGTTCGATCACCTGGAAGTCCGCGGGCCCAAGACCGGACTGGTCATAAACACGTTGCGCCGCTTGGACGTTCATGTGGTACCCGATCAGCCCCTTGCAGGTGCCGTCGAAACTGTTGGCGAAGTCGGTGGTCATGGCCTGACCGACGATCTCTACCGCTTGGCCGGCGAGGCCGTGCCTGTCGACGAACGACTCGGAAGCCAGGATCGCCGCGCCGGACCCGTCCGAGGTCGGCGAGCACTGCAGCTTGGTCAGCGGGTCGTAGATCATCCGCGCCCCCATGATGTCTTCCAGCGAGTAGGACTCCTGGAACTGGGCGTACGGGTTGTTGACCGAGTGCTTGTGGTTCTTGTAGCCGATCTTGGCGAAATGCTCTGCGGTGCTGCCGTATTCCTTCATGTGTTCGCGGCCGGCTGCGCCGAACATCCAGGGGGCCGCCGGGAACAGCACCTCAGAGATCTCGGCCATCGCCAAGATGTGTTTGTCCATCGGATTGGTGCGGTCGTCGTAGGTCGACTCCAGTGAGCCGGGCTTCATCTTCTCGAAACCGAGCGCGATAGTGCAGTCGGCGAGGCCACCGCGAATCGCCTGTGCGGCGAGGTACAAGGCCGTCGACCCGGTCGAGCAGTTGTTGTTGACGTTGACGATCGGAATCCCGGTAATGCCCAACTCGTACAGCGCCCGTTGCCCCGACGTCGACTCGCCGTAGACGTAGCCGACATAGCCCTGTTGGATCGCCGCGTAGTCGATGCCGGCGTCCTCGAGCGCTTTGGTGCCGGATTCGCGCGCCATGTCCGGGTAGTCCCAGTTCTCTCGACGGCCCGGCTTTTCGAACTTCGTCATCCCCACGCCGATCACGTACACCTTGTTTGACATCGAACTCCCTTGACCTCGTTCCTTCTCGCTGGTCAAAAAGATACACACCTGATTGTATCTTTGCAACGGGCCGACGGCCAGCGCGGTTTAACTCCGCTCAGGGGCGAGTCAGTCCAGGGAATCGGCCGTCAATAGGCCGTCGACGATCATCCGCAACTGCTCGCAGGCACGGTCCCACCGCCTGCGCGCGCGACTCGAATCCCGATCGACGAAGCTCGCCAGCAGGATCCCCCGCAGTGCGTCCATCGCGGTGTAGACGAAGTTGCGCAGCTCTTTGCGCATGGCATGGTCGGGCACCAGTTGGGCGATCGCCGAGATGAGCGTGCTGTTGACCAACGGCTCGACCCGCTCGATGTGACCTGCCAGAACGGCGTCGGTACGTGCTGCCACCCAAAGTTCAACGGTGGCAACGAACATCGGGCCCTGATGGGCCTCCCAAAGGAAATCCAGCACCGTCGAAACCGGATCACTACTGGCTTGCATGCGGCCGAACTCGCGCATCGCAGCCTGCACTCGTTGCTGAGCGAGATGCTCGATGGCCGCGACCACCAAGTCTTCTTTGGAACGGAAATGGTGAATCTGCGCGCCGCGCGTGACGCCGGCACGTTCGGCGACCCGCGGTGTGGTCGTCCCGGCATAGCCGAAGGTCACCAGGCACTCGATGGTGGCGTCAAGCAGGCGTGTGCGCATGGCGGCGCTGCGTTCCGCCTGCGTCCGCCGGACAGGTCTTTCGCTGACGTTCGCCACCTTATCTACCGCCCCGCCCTCCGAGCCAACTTACATTCTGCGCAGAATGTTACCGCAGATTGGCGTGCGGTGCGCGGTCACAAGGTCGCCGGCCGGATGACGACCACCGACTTGGTGTGTGCGCCGTCGTCGCGCAGTAGCGCGATGACCCGGCCGTCCCCGGTGTGCGCGGCGTAGACACCCGCTACCCCGGCCGGGCTCAGCACACGACCGTTCGCGACCGCATCAACCTCGTCGTCGGTGAGCTGCCGGTGCGAAAACAACAGCAGGCAGGCCTCGTCAAGCGTCAAGCTCAGCCCGGGCCGCTGCGCCAGATCGTCAAGTGAGCGTGCCTGGTCCACACCGAACCGACCGACCCGGATGCGCCGCAGCGCGGTCAGGTGACCGCCCACGCCTAACGCTGCGCCAACATCGCGGGCCAGGGCGCGGATGTAGGTTCCCGACGAACAGTCCACCTCGACGTCGACATCGACCAGTTGACCGTGGCGCCGGACGGCCAGCACCTCGAACCGATCGATGTGTGCCGGCCGAGCCGCCAATTCGACGGGGCGGCCCTCGCGCGCCAGACGATAGGCCCGCTGGCCATCGACCTTGATCGCGCTGACCGCCGACGGGATCTGCGCGATATCGCCGCGCAATCCCGCGACCGCCGCCTCGATCGCCTGATCGGTCACGTTATGCGCCGAAACCTCTTGCAGCAATTCCCCTTCCGCGTCCTCCGTGGACGTGGACTGGCCCAGCCGGACGGTCGCCGCATACGACTTCGACGTCTCGGTCACCAGCCCCAGGATCTTTGTGGCACGTTCGATCCCGATCACCAGGACCCCGGTGGCCATCGGGTCCAGCGTCCCGGCATGGCCCACCCGCCGCGTGCCGAAAATCCGTCGGCAACGCCCGACGACGTCGTGACTCGTCATACCGGCCGGCTTATCGACGATGACAAGACCCGCGTTCATAGCGTGATCGCGGTCAACACCAGTTCACGGTCCACCGACCACCGTCCGGCCAGTGTGCTCAACGGTGGGCCCGAAAGGGTGGCCCCGTCGATCAGAATCGTCGATTCGAACGACCCGGCCGCACCCGAGTCGTCGACGCCGAAGGTGATGTGCGCGTCCTCGAAGCCGAGCCAGCGCTTGGTCAGCGGAAACCATGCCTTGTACGTTGCTTCTTTGGCGCAGAACAGAATTCGATCCCAATGCAGGCCGGTGGGCAACGCCGTCAAATCGGCGCGTTCGGCCGGCAGGCTGATCGCGTCGAGCACACCGTCGGGCAGGACGTCGTGCGGCTCGGCGTCCACGCCCACCGAGCGGACAGCGCCGTCACGACCGACCACCGCGCCCCGGTAGCCCGCGCAGTGCGTGAGACTGCCCACCACGCCGTCCGGCCAGCATGGTTCGCCCTTCTCTCCCTTGAGAATCGGCACCGGTGGAAACCCGAGCTCGCCCAACGCGATTCGGGCGCAGTAACGAACAGTGATGAACTCGTCGCGCCGTTTGGCCACTGACCGCTCGATCAACGGCTCTTCCTCGGCCATCGGCGACAGCCCCGGTGGGTCGGAGTAGAGCTCGGCGGACGCGAGGTCTCGTCCGCCGGGCAGCACCGCCGACATCAACGTGCTCAGCGTCATCGGAGCTACCGCTGGCGCAGTCGATCGCGGAACTGCTGAGCCTGCGTCCGCATCTCGTCGGTGATCACGAAGTGGCCGCCGAAGTCGTTGAGATAGCCGGGCGCGTACTGCGGGTCGGGCAGCACCTGGCGCAGCCAGCTGTACGGCTTTCGCCGACGCCACTCGCGCGGATAACCAACCGAGACTTCCTCGAAGCGCACGTCGTCGTACCAGGTGGTGCGCGGGATGTGCAGGTGTCCGTAGACCGAGCAGACAGCGTTGTACCGGGTGTGCCAGTCGGCGGTCTCGGTCGTTCCACACCACAACGAGAACTCCGGAAGGAACAGCGCGTCACAGGGCTGACGCACCATCGGGAAATGGTTGACCAACACGGTCGGCGTCATCCAGTCCAGATCGTCCAGGCGTTTGCGGGTGGCGGCCAAGCGCTCGTGACACCACGCCTCGCGGGTGGGGTATGGCTCCGGTGACAGCAGGAACTCGTCGGTGCACACGACGTTACGTTCCCGCGCGATCGCCAGTCCCTCGGCTTTCGTGGTCGCGCCCCGCGGCAGGAACGAGTAGTCGTAGAGCAGGAACAACGGCACTATCGTTGCCGGGCCACCGCGCTCGGTCCACACCGGATACGGGTGCTCGGGACTCACCACGCCCAACTCGTCGCAGATGTTGACCAGATAGTCGTAGCGGTCCCGGCCGAAGATCTGCATCGGGTCTTTGTTGGTGGTCCACAGCTCGTGGTTGCCGGGCACCCAGATCACCTTGGCGAACCGCCGACGCAGCAGATCCAGCGCCCAGCGGATCTCATCGGTGCGCTCGGCGACGTCGCCGCAGACGATCAGCCAATCGTCCGGCGTGGACGGGTACAGCGACTCGGTCACCGGCTTGTTACCGACGTGGCCGGTGTGCAGATCCGATACCGCCCACAGCGTCGGCTGCCGCGCGGTCGAGGGCTGCTGCCCGTGTTCCTGCCAAGCCACGACTCCCAAGCCTAACGGCTGGTCGGGTGCGCGATGCGCCGCCACTGTTTCGGGCGGCGTCGGCCACCCGACTAGAACAGGTTCTCATTTACTCTGTGGCGGCGCGGCTGTGACTTGTAAGCTCCCGGCAGGAGTCGAGCCATCGGAGGGGGTCTCATGGTCACCAAGCTGCGCCTGCTTGCAGCGCTCGGTGCCCTGGTCACGGCTGTGGTGCTGGTCTGCCAGAGCGCACCGCCGGCCACCGACGGCGCCCGCGCCGTGCAGCTGCGGTCCACCGCCGCTCCGATGGACCCGCCGACCACGATGAAAAGCCCGATCGTGGCGACCACCGACCCGAGCCCGTTCGACCCGTGCCGCGATATTCCGTTCGACGTGGTCCAGCGGTTGGGCCTGGCCTTTACCCCGCCGAGCCCTCAAGAAGGGCTGCGCTGCCAGTTCGACGCGGGCAATTATCAATTGGCCGTCGAACCGATCATCTGGCGCAAGTACGACCAGTCGTTGCCCGCCGACGCCGTCGAGACCACGATCAACGGCCACCGCGCCGCGCAGTGGTGGAACCTCAAGCCGACCTACCACAACAGCTACTTTTACTTCTCCTGCATGGTCGCCTTCAAAACCAGCTACGGGATCATCCAGCAGTCGCTGTTCTACTCGACGATCTACTCCAGTCCGGAAGTCGACTGCCCGTCCACCAACCTGCAGCGCGCCAACGAGCTTTCGCCGTACTACAAGTTCTGAGCCCGCCATCGCCGACGCGGCCATAACCTGATGCCGTGACGACCACCTCCGACCGGCCCACCGGGTCGACGCTGCGCACCCTTCCCCGTCGGCTCGCCGGCCGCGTACTCGCCCGGGCGCTGCGGCTGCCCGCGCCGACTACGAGCTACACCGTCAGCAGCGTCAAGGTCCCGATGCGCGACGGCGTCGAGCTGATCGCCGACGTGTACGAGCCCGTTGGCGAAACCGTCGGCACCCTGCTGGCCCGCGGACCCTACGGCCGCGCATTCCCGTTCTCACTGGTATTTGCCGACCTGCACGCTGCCCGCGGCTACCGCGTAGTCCTGCAGAGTGTGCGAGGGACGTTCGGATCGGGCGGAGACTTCGAGCCGATGGTCCACGAAGCCGACGACGGCGCCGACACGGTCCAGTGGATGCGGCGGCAGCCGTGGTTCACCGGTCGCTTCGCCACCATCGGCATCTCGTATCTGGGGTTCACTCAGTACGCGCTGCTGCAGGATCCGCCGCCGGAACTGGTCACGGCCGTTATCACCGCCGGACCGCACGACCTCAGTGCGTCGGCATGGGGTACCGGCTCGTTCACCGTCAACGACTTCCTGGGCTGGAGCAATCTGGTTGCGCACCAAGAAGACCCGGGCCGAATCCGGGCCGGCATCCGCCAACTGCGGGCCCAGAAGGGCGTGGTGCAGGCGGCCGGCCGGGCGCCGTTGGGCGCTTCTGGACGCGCGCTGCTCGGGCAAAGTGCGCCCTGGTGGGAGTCCTGGCTGACACCGCCGGCCGACGACAACCCGTTCTGGGGACCGCTGAACGTCGCCTCCGCCCTCGACCAGGTCCAGGTGCCGGTGCTGCTAATCAGCGGTTGGCAGGACCTGTTCCTGGGCCAGACGCTCCATCAGTTCCGGCACCTTCGCGACCGGGGCGTCGACGTCGCGGTGACCATGGGCCCGTGGACTCACACCCAGTTGCTGCTCGCCGGCCTGGCCACCACCGCCCGCGAAACCCAGGAGTGGCTGGACACCCACCTCGCCGGTCGCCCCGGCACACCACGCTCGGGCCGAGTCCGGTTTTTCGTCTCCGGCGAGGGCTGGCGCGAACTGCCCGACTGGCCACCGAGCACCGCCGACCGGGAGTTCTACCTCCAGCCGGGTGGCGGCCTGGCCGACACGGCGCCCGCGGCGGGATCCTCAGCGAGCTTCCGCTACGACCCGACCGACCCGACCCCCACCATCGGGGGCCGGCTGCTGTCCCCCGACAGTGGCTACCGCGACGACACCGCGCTGGCCGCCCGCCGCGACGTGCTCAGCTTCACCAGCGACGTGCTCACCAACGACCTGTACGTGCACGGCAACCCGGTCGCCGAGTTGGCGCACAGCTCGGACAACCCGTATGTCGACGTGTTCGTCCGGATCAGCGAAGTCGACGACAAGGGCCGCTCCCGAAATGTCAGCGACGGCTACCGCCGGCTCGCCGAGGCGACGGACCACGTCAGCCTCGACCTGGACGCGATCTCGCACCGATTCCGCGCCGGATCGCGCATCAGGGTGCTGATCGCCGGCGGCAGCCACCCGCGCTACGACCGCAACCTCGGCACCGGTGAGGCGACATCCACGGCCAGCCAGCTCAAACCGGCCACCCACGACGTGCACCTCGGCACGTCACGGATCGTGCTGCCGGTCGGCTCCTGATGGACATCTTCGACGAATGGCGAAGCGGCGGAACAGAAATCCGCTGGCGATCGACTACCGCCGCCAACGCCGACGCGGATGTCGCCGTCTTCACCCGACGCTGCGGCACACGGGGGGCGCCAGCGTTGGTGTGCGTGCACGGCTTCCCCACTTCCAGCATCGATTTCTTCGCGCTGACCCGCGAACTCGGTGCGGAGTTCGATATCTACCTGCTCGACTTTCCCGGCTACGGACTCTCCGACAAACCGGCTGCGCCCCATGTCTATTCGCTCTACGATGATGCGCGCCTGCTGATCCACGCGATCACGAAGGTCTGGCAGCTCGAGGACTACACGATGCTGACCCATGACCGCGGTACCAGCGTCGGCATGATCGCGCTGTGCATGTTCGCCGAGCTCGACGAGGCAAGCCCACCGGCCGAGGTCATCCTCACCAACGCGAACATCTATCTGCCGCTGGCCAATCTGACCGGATTCCAGAAGGCACTGCTCGAGCCGGCGGTGGCGCGAAGCACCGCGCGAGCGACCACGCCGGAGATGCTCGCCGCCGGTATGGGCGCGACGACGTTCATGCCGCGGCGAGATGCGAGCGATCCCGAGATCGCCGCGCTAGCACAATGCTTCGCACACAACGACGGAATCGCCGTGCTGCCGGATACGATTCAGTATCTAAACGAGCGCGCCGCCGACGAAACGAACTGGCTCCAGGCGCTTTCCGCCAACGACGTGAATACCAGCCTGGTGTGGGGGCTACACGACAACGTCTCCCCGGTCCGAGTCGCAAACTATGTTTGGCAGGAATTCCTCCGGAACAAGCCGGGACTGAATCGCTACTGGGTACTGCCGTCCGCCGACCACTATCTGCAGTGCGATGCTCCCGCCGGGCTGGCCGACATTGTGCGAGTCACCAGGGCCCGAGAGCCGACGGCGTTGCGGACACTCGGCGACCGGCCGGACGGCCCGGTGCTCGTCGACCAGACCTCGTGAAAACGGTTAGTGCATAACCCTATTCAACGGCGTCGCGGACGCGCGCGACGACCTCGAGCAGTGTTGACTCGTCGTGCACCGGCGCCCCCAGCGCGGGGGC
Source organism: Mycobacterium sp. (assembly GCF_049278535.1). Classification (GTDB taxonomy): domain Bacteria; phylum Actinomycetota; class Actinomycetes; order Mycobacteriales; family Mycobacteriaceae; genus Mycobacterium. Next base: position 32,173 of record NZ_JBAPMI010000054.1, read on the forward strand.
GCCCAGCGGCAGCTGCACCCAGCTCGTGCAACCGGCGTAATCGGGAGCCCGTGGCAGTTCCACCGGTGTCAGCAGGGGTATGGCCTGCACGACCAATACCGCCAGTCGATGCTTGGGGCGAAAGTCCAGTCGGTCCCGCCGCACCGATTCGGCCGTCCAGATGTGCAGGTCCTCGATCGCCGCGATGTTTTCCGGTCGGTTGACCTGCAGCGCCGCAACGACTTTCGCTGCTGTCCGCAGCACCAGTGCGTCGTCGCTGCTGTCGGGGGCCGCGGCGGCGAGTAGGTCGCGGAACTCGGGCCGTACCCGCTCGGTGTGACTGTGCGCGACAGTCGGGAACAACAGGAACTCGCCGGCGGCGACGTCAAAACGCTTCTCGCCGATTCCCCCTTTACGCAACAGCACCCGCTGGTGTCCGTTCAGCAGCGCATGTACCACCGCGCTCCACTCCTTGAGCGCGGGCAATGTCGCGGTGTGGGTCACCTGGTCGCGAGGCGGCGCAACGGCGGATCGGTCTTGGGCGGCTGGCGGCGAGGCGGCAGGGTGTCCAGCAACCACGTCGTCGTCGCAGCGACTTCGGCCACAGCGGCCTCGAAAGCCTCGGCATTGGCCGATGAAGGGCGAGTGAAGCCGCTGACCTTACGCACGTACTGCCGGGCCGCCGCCTCGATCTCCTGGGCAGTTGCCGCCGGCTCGAGTCCGCGCAATTCAGTGATGTTTCGGCACATCCCTCAACGATAGGTGCGGTCGCGTTATGGCGAACCGGACTGACTACGGTTGCGGTTATGCGCGCCGACGACGACATCCTGTTGATCCACACCGACGAGCGGGTGCGAACCCTGACCCTGAACCGGCCGGAATCGCGCAATGCGCTGTCGGCCGCCCTGCGGGACCGCTTCTTCACAGCTCTGGCCGAGGCCGAAACCGACGACGACGTCGACGTCGTCATCCTCACCGGCACCGACCCCGTCTTCTGCGCCGGACTCGACCTCAAAGAGTTGGGCGGGCAATCGGCGCTGCCGGACATCTCGCCGCGCTGGCCGCCGCTGAGCAAGCCGGTGATCGGGGCCATCAACGGCGCCGCCGTGACCGGTGGGCTGGAACTGACGCTGTACTGCGACATCCTGATCGCGTCGGAGCAGGCGCGATTCGCCGACACCCATGCCCGCGTGGGTCTGCTGCCGACCTGGGGCCTCAGCGTGCGACTCCCCCAGAAGGTGGGCATCGGTCTGGCCCGCCGGATGAGCCTGACCGGCGACTACCTGTCCGCGCAGGACGCGCTGCGTGCCGGACTCGTCACCGAAGTGGTGCCGCACGACGAGCTGCTGCCGGCCGCCCGACGGGTTGCCGACAGCATCGTCGGCAACAACCAGAGCGCGGTACGGGCGCTGCTGAGCTCCTACCACCGAATCGACGAGTCTCAGACCAGCGAGGGCCTGTGGCTGGAGGCCACTGCCGCCAAGCGGTTCCAGACCTCCGGCGACGACATCGCCGCTAATCGCGACGCTGTTCTACAGCGCGGACGCGCACAGGTCCGATAAACAGCATTCTGCCCCGTTTCCGGAGGTGGAAACGGGGCAGAATGACAGTTGATGCGATCGATCAGGGCATTGCCGCGCGGATCGGGTGCGTGATAGCCCAGATCGGGTGCAGAACGTCGGCCGCATAGTGGCGGATCGGGTGCAGCGGTCCGGTGCCTGGCACCCACGGGTCCGCGGACGCGACCGCAGGCGCGACTAGGGAAAGACCAACGGCCGCCAGCATGGTGGCCGCCCCGACACGCAGCTTCGAAGCCTTAGTGCTCTTCGTGTTCATGGTGCTTTTTCCTTACTTGGCGTGTTTCCCAGATCCGGAGCTGATTCCGTCGCTGGGGTCGGTTCCGTTTTCCGACATCACCAGTTTGCATTCGATAGCTTGGGGCGCGCTACATGGATTCTTGCGAAATCCTTGCGTCGCAGGTCAGCCTGCGAAAACAGGCTCACGGAGCGACGATTTCAAAGGTAAATTCGTGGCCGCCGATGCGGATTTGGTCGCCGTCGGCGAGGGTGGCGCTACCCCGGATTCTACGGCCGTGCAGCAAGACACCGTTAGTCGATCGCAGGTCGCTGATCACAAAACTGCCGCTGGCATCGATGATCACTGCGTGGTACCGACTGACGTTCTCATCGTCGAGGACGATGTCGTTGTCGGGGAGGCGCCCGATCCTGGTCGACGCATCCAACTTAAAGCGCTGACCGTCCTGCCCGAGTAGCTCGGCTCTGGGCGATCGGCTGACCAGTGTGCCGGTAACCGGAATGGCCTCGACAACGGTGTGCTTGGCGGTGGTCTGCGCGGCGCGCAAGTTGTCCAGAGGTTCTTGGCGCAGAATGCGCTCGTGCAGGCCTCGCACGGTCGGACCCGGGTCGATGCCGAGATTTTCGGCCAGGTTGTCTTTCAGTCGCCGATAGGCGTTCAGGGCGTCGGACTGGCGTTCCGCGATGTAGTAGGCGGTGATCAGTTGAGCCCACAGTCGCTCGCGGTACGGATGTTCGGTGCTGAGCACTTCCAGGCGCGGGATAATCGTGTCGGCACGCCCGCAGGCGATCTCGGCTTCGGCGTGAGCGGTTTGGACCGCCACTCTGACCTCGGCCAGCGCAGTGGCGAAGGTATCGACGAAGGCGAATTCCCGAAGGTCGTCGAGGAACGGCCCGCGCCATTCGGCCAGGGCCGCCGACAGGTGGGCGCTGGCATCTTCGAACCGCCCCCTGGCGGCCGCGTGTGCTCCGGCATCCTTCTCGGTGACGAAGCGTCCGAGATCGCTATCGGCATCGGCGACGTTGATCTGATACCCCGGCGGAACGCTCGCCAGGACCCGGTTGGGGTCGCGGCTTGAACTTCCGAGCAGGCGCCGCAGATTCGACACGTAGGAGTGGATGCTGGTCCGGGCGGCGGGCACCGGCGACTGGTCCCAGACCGCATCGATCAGCGCGTCGACCGACACCGCCCGGTTGCGGTTCATCAGCAGCATGGCCAGCACTGCTCGCTGCTTGGGGGCACCCAACGGCACCGGGACGCCGTCGGCACTCGCTTGCAACGGTCCCAGAACACCAAACTGGAGACCTGCATTCGACATCGCGCGGGAGCCTTTCGGGTCGATGTGGGTGTCAGCTCATATTGTGACCTTGAATCGCCGCCGCGCGCTGTTGCAGCGCGCACTTATTTGTCAGAAGCCGAACAGAAATCACCGCAAAGCCCGGCGGCGTCAGGACTTCGCCGCGGTTAATACGCCGCTGGCACAGAGTGCTGCGGTCAATCAACGAGTTCTCGGATGACTCTGCACGGGTTACCCGCCGCCAGCACGCCTGCCAGGATGTCGTCGATGACGACGCTCCCCGCGCCGATCACCGAGTTGGCACCGACACTGACTCCCGGGCACACGATCACCCCGGCCGCGAGCCATACGTTGTCGCCGAGCACGATCGGAGCCGCAGACTCCCAGCCCGCTCGGCGGGCTTCGTAGTCGTCGACCGGATGCAGTGCCGTAACAAGCTGTGCGCGTGGGCCGATCGACACGTTATCGCCGATCGTGATCGAGGCGCAGTCCAGCAGGATCGCGTCGTAGTTGATGAAGCAGCCCGCGCCGATGGTTATCTGGGCGCCGTAGTCACATTGCAATCGTGGAAGTATGACGGAGCCTTCACCCAGCGATCCGATCAACTGGCGCAGCACATGCTGGCTTTGCTGGTCGCCTGCTGCACTGCCGTTGAACTCCTCGAGTAGACGCTGACATGCCTTGCGGGCGGCCACTAATTCGGAATCATCTGCGCGATACGGTTCGCCGCGCAGCATCCGCTCGCGCTGACTTGTCATCTTCCGGCCACCGCCCAGCGACCCGACAGCGCACGCCAACCGACGAAGATCAGGCGCAGCACGATGAACAGGGTCAGTCCCGACCAGATACCGGTCAGCCCCCAATCGAACACCAGCGACAGCCAGATCGGCGGCAGAAATCCGGCCAGCGCGCTCACCACGGTGGCAGTCCGCATGAACGCGGCATCACCGGCGCCGAGCAATACCCCGTCAAGTGCGAAAACCACTCCTGCCAAGGGCAATTGGCCGACGAGGAACCACCACGGGATTGTGATTGCGGCCAGCACCGACCTGTCATCGGTGAAAAGCTCAGGCAGCACTGGGGCACCGGCGGCGAACACGGCGGCCAAAGCGGTGGCCGCGATCGCCGATGACGCCGTCACCCGCCGGGCCGTGCCTGTCGCGAGCGCGACATCACCGGCGCCCAGCGCCGCACCGACCAACGACTGCGCGGCGATCGCCAGCGAATCAAGAACCAGCGCAAGGAAACTCCACAACTGCAGCACCACCTGGTGGGCGGCTACCGCAGCGGCGCCGAAGCGGGCCGCCACCGCGGCCGCGGAGACGAAGCAGGCTTGGAAAGCCAGTGTTCGCAGCAGCAGGTCGCGGCCCAGCGCGATCTGGGCTCGCAGCGCGTGACGGTCAATGTGCAGCGAAATCCCTTCGGCCAGCAGCGCGCGCCCGAAGAGCAGCGCAGCCAACCACTGGCCCGCCAGGTTGGCGATGGCCGACCCGGCCAATCCACAGCGGGGTAATCCCAGCCACCCGTACACCAGCAACGGACACAACAGCGCCGAAAGCCCGAAGCCCGCGATCACATAGCGCAGCGGGCGGGCGGTGTCCTGCACGCCGCGCAACCAGCCGTTGCCGGCCAGCGACACCAGAATTGCGGGTGCACCCAGGATCGCGATGCGCAACCAGGGCAGCGCCGCTCTCGCGATACCGTCCGATCCCGCGATGACCGACACCAGTGGCTGCGCCGCGGCCTGCACCACGACGACGATCAGCGCACCCAATCCCATCGCCAGCCAGGTTGCCTGCACGCCCTCGGCCACGGCCGAAGGCCGATCGTCGGCACCGAAATGGCGAGCCGAGCGGGCAGTGGTGCCGTACGACAGAAAGGTCAGCTGTGAACCGACCATGCCGAGAACCAGTCCCCCGATTGCCAATCCGGCCAGGCTCAGCGCACCCAGCCGTCCGACGATCGCGGTGTCGAAGAGTAGATAGAGCGGCTCGGCGGCCAGCACGCCCAACGCCGGTAGCGCCAATCTGGCGATCTGACGGCCACCCGCCTGCGGCTGGCCCGGCGCGCTCACCCTAGAGCGGCGCGCAGCGAAGAAACGACCTCATCGGCCGAACCGGTGGTGGAATAGCCGGCGGCCAGCTTGTGGCCACCGCCACCGAACGTCGAGGCGACAGCTGAGAGATCTACCGCGGCCTTGGCTCGCATCGACACCGACCAATGTTGCGGCTCAATCTCTTTGAACACCGCGGCCACCTCGGCCTGCTGCGTGGTGCGCACGATGTCGACGATGCTCTCGACTTCTTCCGGGCGTGCGCCGACCCACTCCTGGTTTCCGACGACGGCGTATACCAGGCCGCGGCCTCCGGCGGCGTCGGGCACCAACTGAGCCGAGCCCAGTACCCGCGACAGCAGCGCCATCCAAGCGAAGGGATGGGTGTCCATCAGCGAACGCGTAATCGCCGCGTTGTCGATGCCGATCTCGACCAGGCGTGCCGCCAACCGGTAAGCGCGTGCGCTGGCCCATCGGAACGACCCGGTGTCGGTGGTCAGGCCCGCATACAGGCAATAGGCCACGTCGGTGTCGATCGGCTTGCCCCACGCGTCGAGCAGGTCGGCGACCATCATTGTGGTGGAGTCCGCCGACGGCTCAACGAAATTCGCGGTGCCGAACATCTGGTTGGACGCGTGATGATCGATCACCAGCACCTCGTGCCCATCGCCGGCCATGTCGCGCAGGTCGCCGAGCCGGTTCATGCTCGGAATATCAACGGTGACAACCAGATCCACGTCGCGGCACATGGTAGCGGGGTCGACCAGAAGCCGGCCGCCGGGTAGCGACCGCAACGACTCCGGAAGCGCGGCCGGCGCCGCGAAGCTGACCTCCACGGTCTTGCCGCACTGGTCCAGCACCAGGCCCAGCGCCAACCCGGCGCCGATCGTGTCGGCATCCGGATGGACATGGCAGACGACACCGACCGTGGCCGCGGCGTCCAGCGCTTTGGCCGCGCCGACAGCGTCGACGCGTTGTGCGGTCGGGTCAGTCTTCGAGCTGGTCGTCGTCACCGGCGCCTTCCCCGTTAACGGTTGGTGCCCCCATGTCATCATGCTCCGCGTCGCTCACCCGGTACGGATCGGCCTCGCCGGCCGGTCTGGCTCCCTGCCGTACGCGAGCAACGTCGGCATCGGCGGCGCGCGCTCGCGCCAGCAATTCCTCCATCCGCTGCACGGAATCGGCCACCGTGTCGCGGGTGAATGTCAACGTGGGCGTAAAGCGCACCCCGGTCCCGGCCCCAACTTTGCTGCGCAGCACGCCCTTTGCGCGCTCCAGCGCCGCGGCCGCCGCGTCGTAGTCGGGCTCGTCGTTCAACGTCGCGCCGAGCACGGTGTAGTAGAGCGTTGCGTCGTGCAGATCGCCGGTCATCTTGGCGTCGATGATCGTGATGCCAGTCAGTCCCGGGTCCTTGATCTCGTACTCGATCGCCGATGCGACGATCTCGGAGATCCGCTTGGCAAGCCGGCGCGCCCGCGCCGGGTCAGCCATGCCGCAAGGTCAACTTGTCGAAGCTCATACTCAGACGCGCTCCTTTTCCACCAGCTCGTAGGTCTCGATGACGTCGCCCTCTTTGAGGTCGGAGTAGGTCAGCGTCAGACCGCATTCGTAACCATCGCGGACCTCGGTGACGTCGTCTTTCTCCCGCCGCAACGAGGACACCGTGAGGTTCTCGGCCACCACGATGTTGTCCCGCAGCAACCGGGCCTTGGCGTTGCGGCGCATGATCCCGCTGGTGACGAGGCAGCCGGCGATGATGCCGACCTTCGACGACCGGAACAGCGCGCGGATCTCGGCACGGCCCAGCTGATTCTCTTCGTAGATCGGCTTGAGCATGCCCTTGAGCGCGCTCTGGATCTCGTCGATGGCCTGGTAGATCACCGAGTAGTAGCGGATGTCGACGCCCTCACGGTTGGCCAGCTCGGTGGCTTTGCCTTCCGCACGGACGTTGAAGCCGATGATGATCGCATCCGATGCCGACGCCAGGTTGACGTTGGTCTCGGTGACACCACCGACGCCGCGGTCGATGACGCGCAGTTCCACCTCGTCGTCGATCTCGATGCCGAGCAGGGCTTCTTCCAGCGCTTCGACAGTTCCGGAGTTGTCGCCCTTCAGGATCAAGTTGAGCTGCGACGTCTCCTTCAACGCGGCATCCAGATCGTCCAGGCTGATCCGCTTGCGCGAGCGTGCTGCCAGCGAGTTGCGCTTGCGTGCACTGCGGCGGTCGGCGATCTGGCGGGCGATCCGGTCCTCGTCGACAACCAGCAGGTTGTCGCCGGCGCCGGGCACCGACGTGAAGCCGACGACCTGGACCGGCCGTGACGGCAGCGCCTCGTGGACGTCCTCGCCGTGCTCGTCGACCATGCGCCGGACACGACCGTAGGCGTCGCCGGCGACGATCGAGTCGCCGACCCGCAGCGTGCCGCGCTGGATCAGCACGGTGGCCACCGGTCCGCGACCGCGGTCCAGGTGCGCCTCGATCGCCACACCCTGGGCCTCCATGTCGGGGTTGGCCCGCAGGTCCAGGGCGGCGTCGGCGGTCAGCAGAACCGCCTCTTCCAGCGCCTCGATGTTGGTGCCGGCCTTCGCGGAGATGTCGACGAACATCGTTTCGCCGCCGAAATCCTCTGCCACCAAACCGTATTCGGTGAGCTGCCCGCGGATCTTGGCCGGGTCGGCACCCTCGACATCGATCTTGTTGACCGCCACCACAATCGGCACGTCGGCCGCCTGGGCGTGGTTGATGGCCTCCACCGTCTGCGGCATCACGCCGTCATCGGCGGCGACCACCAGGATGGCGATGTCGGTGGCCTTCGCACCGCGGGCACGCATGGCGGTGAACGCCTCGTGACCCGGGGTGTCGATGAAGGTGATCGGC
>NZ_JBAPMI010000055.1:0-6544 GCF_049278535.1 Mycobacterium sp.
GGCTACAGCGCACCCGACCCGCGCGGCGGCTACCCCGACCAAGGCGGCTACAGCGCACCCGACCCGCGCGGCGGCTACCCCGACCAGCGCGGCGGCTACCCCGACCAGCGCGGCGGCTATCCCGAGCAGCGCGGCGGCTACCCCGACCAAGGTGGCTACGGCCAGCCGTACGAGCAGCGCCCCGCCGGCGGCTACGGGGGCGGCGGCCAGGGTTATGACCAGCGCCAGGGCGGTTACGGGCAGCCCGCCGGTCAGGGCTACGACGAGTACGCCGACTACGGCCGGGGACCGGCTCGTCACGACGACCCCCCTGCTGCGCCGGACCCACGCGGCGGCTACCCCGACCAGGGCCCCGGCTACGAACAGGGCTACGGCGGCGGATATGGCCGGCAGGACTACGGTCAGCAGGCCGAATACGGCCGGCAGGATTACGGCCAGTCCTATGCCCCACCCGGTGGTGGCGGCGGATACGCCGAGCCCGGGCGCGAGTACGACTATGGTCAGCCCGCTGATGCCGGCGGTTACGGACAGGCCGGCTACGGACAGGGCGGCTACTCTGCCGCGGGCTCAGCGGTCACGCTGCAGCTCGATGACGGCAGCGGGCGCACCTACCAGCTGCGCGAAGGCGCCAACGTGATTGGCCGCGGCCAGGACGCCCAGTTCCGGTTGCCGGACACCGGAGTGTCGCGTCGCCACCTGGAGATTCGTTGGGACGGCCATGTCGCGCTGCTATCCGACCTCAACTCCACCAACGGCACCACCGTCAACAACGCGCCTGTTCAAGAGTGGCAATTGGCCGACGGTGACGTGATCCGGCTGGGGCACTCGGAGATCGTCGTCCACATCCATTGAGCCCGTAGGGCGCGAAGGCATTGGCTTCACCCCGCGTCGACCGCCGTCCAAGTATCGTGACGTTGCTAATTCCGCGCACGTGAGGCACGCGGCAGCAGGACCGAGAGGACGCCAGATGCAGGGACTCGTACTGCAACTGACGCGCGCCGGGTTCTTGATGCTGTTGTGGTTGTTCATTTGGTCTGTGCTGCGAATCTTGCGCACCGACATCTACGCGCCGACCGGCGCGGTGATGGTGCGTCGCGGTTTGACGCTGCGCGGAACTCTGTTGCCGTCGCGCCAGCGCGGAAATGCGGCGCGCTATCTCGTTGTGACTGAGGGGGCATTGGTCGGTGCGCGCATCACGCTCAGCGGTCAGCCGGTGCTGATCGGACGCGCCGACGACTCCACGTTGGTGCTCAACGATGACTACGCGTCGACGCGTCACGCGCGGCTTTCCCAGCGAGGCTCGGAATGGTACGTCGAAGATCTAGGATCGACCAACGGCACATACCTTGACAGGGCGAAGGTGACGACGGCGGTACGGGTTCCCATTGGCACGCCGGTGAGTATCGGCAAAACGGTAATTGAGTTGCGTCCGTGACTTTGGTCTTGCGCTATGCAGCGCGCAGCGATGTCGGCTTGGTGCGATCCAACAACGAAGACTCGGTGTACGCGGGTGCGCGCTTGCTGGCACTCGCCGACGGGATGGGTGGGCATGCCGCCGGCGAAGTCGCCTCGCAGTTGGTCATAGCCGCGCTGGCCCATCTCTACGACGACGAGCCCGGTGGCGACCTGCTTGCCAAGCTCGACGCCGCGGTGCACTCCGGCAACTCGGCGATCGCCGCGCAGGTCGAGATGGAGCCCGACCTCGAGGGTATGGGCACCACGCTCACCGCAATCCTGTTCGCCGGCAACCGCATTGGGATGATCCACATCGGCGATTCGCGGGGCTATCTACTGCGCGACGGCGAGCTGACCCAGATCACCAAAGACGACACGTTCGTCCAGACCCTGGTGGACGACGGGCGGATCACCAAGGAGGAGGCGCACAGCCACCCGCAGCGATCGTTGATCATGCGCGCGCTCACCGGTCACGAGGTCGAGCCCACCCTGACCATGCGTGAGGTGCGTCTCGGGGATCGCTATCTGCTTTGCTCCGACGGACTTTCCGATCCGGTGAGCGACGAGACCATCCTGGAAGCCCTGAAGGTTCCCGACGTCACCGACAGTGCCGACCGGCTCATCGAGCTGGCGCTGCGCGGGGGTGGCCCCGACAACGTGACCGTGGTGGTCGCCGACGTAGTAGACACCGACTATGGTCCCACCCAGCCGATCATCGCGGGCGCGGTGTCCGGTGACTCCGACGTGCACGACCAGCTGACCCGGCCCAACACCTCGGCCGGGCGGGCATCGGCCATCACCCCGCGCAAAGAAACCGCCAGACGCGTTGTGCCCCAGATCGATATGGCACCACCCCCGCAGCGATCGCGCCGGAGACTGCTGATCGGGGTCGCGCTGACCATCCTGCTCGTGCTCGCGGCGCTCGCGGTCGGCCGCAGCGTGATCCGCAGTTACTACTACGTCACCGCCTACAACGGCGCGGTGTCCATCATGCAGGGCATCCAGGTGTCCATCCTGGGAATGCCGCTGCACCAGCCGTATTCCCAGGGCTGCCTGAACAGCCTCAACCAGTTGTCGGTGATCCCCTACGGGCAGGCCGGCGCCGGCCACGGGTGCCACTTGATGAAACCATCCGATCTGGCCGAGTCGGCGCGCGCGCAAGTCGCGGCAGGCCTGCCGGTGGGCACCCTCGATCAGGCGAACGCGCAGCTGCGGCGGTTGGCCACCGAGTCGCTGTTACCGCTGTGCCCGCTGGCGCGTGCCCAGTCGCCGCCGGCCTCAAGACAGCCGTCCGCACCGACCATCAGCCAGGCGCCTGCGCCTGGCTCGGAAACCTCTGCCCCCCAATATAGTTCGGTCAGCCCGTCGCCGACATCGGCCGCGCCGACTGTGACAGCGCTCTCCCCGCCGCCCCCCCAGCCGGGAACCGGCTGCCGGACTCCGGAATGACCACGCAGCCGCAGGCGCCGGTCACCGTCACCCCGTCGTTGCCGAACCGGCGCAATGCAGAACTGCTGCTGCTGTGTTTCGCCACCGTGATCACGTGCGCGGCGTTCGCGATTGTGCAGGCCAATCAGGAACGCGGGCTCAGCTGGCAGCTCCTCGACTACGCGGCGGGGTTCCTGGCCGTTTTCGGCGTAGCGCATCTGGCCATCAGACGTTATGCGCCCTACGCGGATCCGCTGCTGTTGCCGATCGTGGCGCTGCTCAACGGTCTGGGTTTGGTGATGATCCATCGGCTCGATCTCGATGAGCGGCTGGCCCAGGGGAGTGGCCACGGGGTTACGAGCCCGCAGATTTTGTGGACGCTGGTCGGCGTGGGCGCCTTTGCGTTCGTGGTGATCTGGCTGAAGGACCATCGGCAACTCGCACGCTACGGCTACCTCTGCGGGCTGACTGGTCTGATCATCCTTGCCGTACCGGCGCTGCTGCCGAAATCACTGTCCGAGCAGAACGGCGCCAAAATCTGGATTCGGTTGCCGGGCTTCTCGATTCAGCCCGCCGAGTTCTCGAAGATATTGCTGCTGATCTTCTTCTCGGCGGTGTTGGTGGCCAAGCGCGGGCTGTTCACCAGCGCGGGCAAGCATGTGCTGGGCATGGATCTGCCGCGTCCACGCGACCTCGCTCCGCTGCTCGGCGCCTGGGTGGCGTCGATCGCCGTGATGGTCTTCGAAAAGGACCTGGGCACTTCGCTTTTGCTTTATGCGTCATTCCTGGTGGTGGTCTACCTGGCCACCCAGCGGTTCAGCTGGGTGGTGATCGGCCTGGCCTTGTTCGCGCTGGGCAGCGTCGCGGCGTATTTCATGTTCGGTCACGTCCGGGTGCGGGTGCAGACCTGGCTGGATCCGTTCGCCGATCCGGACAACGCCGGCTACCAGATTGTGCAGTCGCTGTTCAGCTTCGCCACCGGCGGCGTCTTCGGCACCGGCCTGGGCAACGGGCAGCCGGACACCGTGCCCGCTGCCGCAACGGATTTCATCACCGCGGCGTTTGGCGAAGAACTCGGCCTGGTGGGCTTGGCCGGAATACTGATGCTCTACACCATCGTGATCGTCCGCGGTATGCGGACGGCGATCGCGGTACGCGACAGCTTTGGCAAGCTACTGGCCGCCGGGCTGGCCTCCACGCTGGCCATCCAGTTGTTCGTCGTCGTCGGCGGAGTCACCAACCTCATCCCGCTGACCGGGCTGACCACTCCCTGGATGTCCTACGGCGGTTCGTCGTTGCTGGCGAACTATGTGCTGCTGGCGATCCTGGTTCGCATCTCGCATGCGGCCCGTCGCCCGTTCCGCACCAAGTCGCGCAACACCTCGCCGATCGCGGGCGCTAACACCGAGGTGATTGAGCGGGTATGAACACCTCGCTGCGCCGGATTTCGGTGACCGTGATGGCGCTGATCGTGCTCCTGTTGTTCAACGCGACGCTCACTCAGGTGTTCACCGCCGACGGGCTGCGGTCCGATCCGCGCAATCAGCGCGTGCTGTTCGACGAATACTCCCGGCAGCGAGGACAGATCACCGCGAACGGCCAGCTGCTGGCGTACTCGGTGGCCACCGACAGCCGCTTCCGATTTCTGCGGGTGTATCCCAATGCCGCGGTCTACGCCCCGGTGACCGGGTTCTACTCATTGCGCTACTCCAGCACCGGTCTGGAGCGCGCCGAGGATCCTCTACTGAACGGATCCGACCAACGATTGTTCGGCAGGCGGCTGGCCGACTTCTTCACCGGTCGCGATCCGCGCGGCGGCACGGTGGACACCACCATCAGTCCGCGCATCCAGCAAGCCGGTTGGGATGCGATGCAGCAGGGCTGCAACGGGCCGTGCCGAGGTGCGGTCGTCGCGCTGGAACCGTCCACCGGCAAGATCCTCGCGCTGGTGTCCTCGCCGTCCTTCGACGCGAACCTGCTCGCCTCGCACGACCCCGAGCAGCAGGCGCACACCTGGCAACAACTGCGCGACGACCCGCGCTCACCGATGATCAATCGCGCGATCTCCCAGACGTATCCGCCCGGGTCGACGTTCAAGGTGATCACCACGGCGGCCGCGTTACAGAACGGTGCGACCGAGGACGACGAGCTCACCGCGGCGTCGTCGATTCCGCTGCCGGACAGCACTGCCACCCTGGAGAACTACGGCGGCACGACCTGCGTGGACGCCGAAACGGTAACCCTGCGTGAGGCATTCGCCCGGTCGTGCAACACCGCCTTCGTTCAGCTGGGCCTGCTCACCGGCACCGACGCGCTGCGCAGCACCGCACAATCGTTTGGCCTGGACGCGGCTCCCGAATCGATGCCGCTGCAAGTCGCCGAGTCGACCGTTGGACCGATTCCCGATGCCGCCGCGCTGGGAATGTCGAGTATCGGCCAGAAGGACGTCGCGTTGACGCCGCTGGAGAATGCGCTCGTTGCGGCTACCATCGCCAATGCCGGCATCACCATGCAGCCCTACCTGGTCGACAGCCTGCAGGGACCTGACTTGGCCAACATCGGCACGACCGCGCCGCACCAACAGCGCCGTGCGGTGTCCCCGCAGGTCGCGGCTAAGCTAACTGAGTTGATGGTCGGCGCCGAGAATGTCACTCAGCAGAAAGGGGCGATCCCCGGCGTGCAGATCGCATCCAAGACTGGTACCGCAGAGCACGGCACCGATCCGCGCCACACACCACCGCACGCGTGGTACATCGCCTTTGCGCCCGCGAAGGCTCCGAAGGTGGCCGTAGCGGTGCTCGTGGAAGACGGCGCTGACCGGTTGTCGGCGACCGGTGGCGCGCTTGCCGCACCGATCGGGCGCGCCGTCATCGAGGCCGCGCTGCAGGGAGGACCATGAGCCCGCGAGTAGGTGTGACGCTGTCTGGCCGCTACCGCCTGCAGCGCCTGATTGCCACCGGCGGCATGGGGCAGGTATGGGAGGCCGTCGACAGCCGGCTGGGACGGCGCGTCGCGGTCAAAGTGCTCAAGGCCGAGTTCTCCCAGGACTCCGAGTTCATCGAGCGCTTCCGGGTTGAGGCGCGCACCACCGCGATGCTCAACCACCCGGGCATCGCCAGCGTTCACGACTACGGCGAGACGCAGATGGAGGGCGAGGGCCGCACCGCCTATCTGGTGATGGAGCTGGTCAACGGCGAGCCACTCAACTCGGTGCTCAAGCGGACCGGCCGACTCTCGCTGCGGCACACCCTGGACATGCTCGAGCAGACCGGACGGGCGCTGCAGGTCGCGCACGCCGCCGGTCTGGTGCACCGCGACGTCAAGCCCGGCAACATCCTGATCACCCCGACCGGTCAGGTGAAGATCACCGACTTCGGCATCGCCAAGGCCGTCGACGCCGCGCCGGTCACCCAGACCGGCATGGTGATGGGCACCGCCCAGTACATTGCCCCCGAGCAGGCGCTGGGCCACGATGCCACCCCGTCGAGCGATGTGTATGCGCTGGGAGTGGTTGGCTACGAAGCGGTTTCGGGCAAGCGGCCGTTCACCGGCGACGGCGCGCTGACGGTGGCGATGAAGCACATCAAAGAGCCCCCGCCGCCGCTGCCGTCCGACCTGCCACCCAACGTGCGTGAGCTGATCGAGATCACCCTGGTCAAGA
>NZ_JBAPMI010000056.1:0-2197 GCF_049278535.1 Mycobacterium sp.
GCTGTCGATGTCGCAGTCGTTGGCCACAGAATTGGGCGAGAAGGGTATCCGCGTCAATTCCGTTGCACCCGGCTATATCTGGGGCGAGACGCTGCAAGCCTACTTTGAGCATCAGGCGGGCAAATACGGCACCTCCGCAGACCAGATCTATCAGGCCACCGCGGCGAACTCCGACCTCAAGCGGCTGCCCACCGAGGACGAGGTGGCGTCGGCGATAATGTTCATGGCCAGCGACTTGTCCAGTGGCATCAGCGGCCAGACGCTGGACGTCAACTGCGGCGAGTACCACACCTGATGCCGCCGCCGACGATGCAGAGCGAAGCGATGGGGAGGAGGCGGCGAACTGGTGACTGAACGCACCGACATCGCGACTGTCGATGAGTTGCACGCCTCGGCCACCAAGCTGACCGGGCTTGACGACTTCGGCGTAGACAACGACAACTACCGCGAAGCGCTGGGCGTGCTGTTGGACTCCTATCGGCGGGAAGCCGGCCTTACGGTGTTGGGCAGCAAGATGAATCGGTTCTTCTTACGCGGCGCTCTGGTCGCCCGGCTGCTGTCCGAATCCGCCTGGAAGCAGTATCCGCAACATGCTGATGTCGCCGTCAAGCGGCCCATCTTCGTGACCGGCCTGGTGCGCACCGGCACCACGGCGCTGCATCGGCTCCTCGGGGCCGACCCGGCTGCGCAGGGTCTGCACATGTGGCTGGCTGAGTTCCCGCAGCCGCGTCCGCCGCGCGACACCTGGGAGTCCCATCCGCTATATCGCCAACTCGACGATCAGTTCACCCAGCACCACCAGGACAACCCCGGGTACACCGGCCTGCATTTCATGGCCGCATACGAGCTCGAGGAATGTTGGCAGCTGCTGCGGCAGTCGCTGCATTCGGTGTCCTACGAGACGCTGGCGCACCTGCCCAGTTACTCGAAGTGGTTGTCGCAGCAGGATTGGACGCCGGCGTATCGGCGGCACCGCAAGAATCTTCAGCTGATCGGGCTCAACGACGTCGACAAGCGGTGGGTGCTGAAGAACCCGAGTCACCTGTTCGCGCTCGACGCGTTGATGAAGACGTATCCCGATGCTCTCGTCATTCAGACGCATCGACCGGTCGAGACGATCATGGCTTCAATGTGCTCGCTGGCGCAGCACACCACCGACGGCTGGTCGACGACATTCGTCGGCTCCCAAATCGGCGCGGACGCAATGGAGACCTGGTCGCGCGGACTGGAGCAGTTCAACACCGCACGTGCCAAATACAACCCGGCCCAGTTCTACGACGTTGACTATCGCGAGTTGATCGCCGACCCGATCGGCACGGTGGCCGACATCTACCGCAAATTCGAGATCCCGTTCACCGACGAGGCCCGGCAGGCGATGGAAGACAGCCACGCCGAAAGCCAAAGCGGAGCAAGGGCTCCGAAGCATACCTACTCGCTGGCTGACTACGGGCTCACCGCCGAAGCCGTCAAGGAGCGTTTCGCCGGGCTGTGATCCGGTTCGGCTAGCCGTCGCCGGCGGGCGGAGCGGTGGACACCGCCTCCAGACATCCCTCGGCGACCGCGTGTTCGATGCTGTCGGCGAGTTTCGGGCAGGATCGGGTCCGCGCGCTGTGGGTTCCGGACTCACGTAATTCGGCGAAATAGGCGCAGCGCTGCGATGCTTCGCTATTCCATTGCACCGCGGTATGCCCCGGTCCCAGGCGTTTGACGTTGACCGTGGCGTGGCAGAACCGGCAGTCCACCGGCTGCAGGCCCGACGTCAGATAGCGCGTGCGGTCGGCCTGGGTGGCCGCCTGCACTGCGGCGGCTCGTTCTGGGTCGTCAGCGAAAGCCGGTGCCTTAGACCAGGATCCGCCGCGGCCGCCATGGCCGGCAGGTGTCGGCTCGTCATGGCTGTGGTGATCGCCATGAAGCATCAGCATCGACCGAGCTAGCCGATCGACGTCGGGCGGCTGGTCGCGCGAACTCATGTCGCGGGCTGCTCCGCCTTCTCTTCGGCTTCTGAAGCCTGCTTTTGCAGGTTCTCGTCGACCTCGACGTGCCACTTCTCGTTGGCGATGGTGGTGTCCACCTCGATCTCGAAGCGGTCGGTCATGTCCGGCGTGACATCGGCGACATCGACGTAGAACTGCTGATACCAGCGCCGCATTTGGTACACGGCTCCGTCTTCCTCGACCAGCAGCGGGTTGTCGATGCG
>NZ_JBAPMI010000057.1:0-8797 GCF_049278535.1 Mycobacterium sp.
GGTGGGAGCCAACTGCCAGTACCCGCGGTCCGCCGATGCGGCCGCCAAAGCGGCGCCGGCGCCGCCCACCGGCAAGGCATCGGCCGATCCCGCTCGGGTCGGGCTGACCGTCGTCACCGACCGCGGCCGGATCGGTCTGCAGCTCGCCAATAACGAGTCGCCCTGCACCGTCAGCAGTTTCGTCACCCTGGCCCAGGGGGCGTACTTCGACAACACCGAATGCCACCGGCTGACCACGTCACGCGCGTTGTCGGTGTTGCAATGCGGCGATCCCAAAGGCGATGGCACCGGTGGACCGGGATATCAGTTCGCCGACGAGTACCCGACCGATCAATATCCGCCCGGCGATCCGGCACTCAAGCAGCCGGTCGTATACCCAAGGGGCACACTGGCGATGGCCAACGCCGGACCTGGCACCAACGGCAGCCAGTTCTTCCTGGTCTACCGTGATTCGTTGCTACCGCCGGCCTATACCGTGTTCGGCACGATCAACCAGGCGGGACTGGCGGTTCTCGACAAGATCGCCGCGGCCGGTGTCTCCGGCGGTGGCGACGACGGGCCGCCCGCCAACGAGGTCACGATCACGTCCGCGCGGCGGGACTGACGTCGGTCTAGCGCTCGAGGTAGGCGCGGGCCGCCCGCTCGATTGAATCTTCAGTGGGTGTCGGATGCCAGCCGAGTTCGTGTGTCGCCTTGGCGTGACTGGCCGGTGAGGTCAGTTCGACGAGCCGGGCGCTCTGCATACTCATCGGAAAGTCGCGGTGCATCAACCGTCCAGCGGCATCCGACATCCGGGCAAACGCATACACCAACGCCATCGGAATCCCGAGCCGCGGCGGCCGCGCACCGACGGCCTGCGCCGCGACCGTGACCAGCTCCCGCTGGGTCATGTAGCGCTCAGAGATGATGTAGCGCTGGCCAATTCGTCCTCGTTGAGACGCCAACAGCAGTCCGTCGGCGACGTCGTCGATGCCGACCACTTCCGAACCGACGCCGCGAACATAGAACGGCAACTTGCCCTGGGCCGCCAGCTTGACGAACATCCCTTGGCGCGGTTGCCAATCGGGTGGCCCGTACGGATTCGACACGTTGGTCACCACGGCTGGCAGCCCATGATCCGCGTCGTAGGAGAGCACCAGCTCCTCAGCTGCGCGCCGCGACTCGATGTAGCTGCCGGCCTGGTCCGACCAGTTGAAAGGGGTGTCTTCGTCGACGGATTCGCCGTTGGCGCCAACGGCAATGGTGCCGATGGTGCTCAGGAAAACGAACCGCTGAAGGTTTGCGCGCACCGCCACCTCGAGGACGTTGCGCAGACCTTCAACGTTGGTTTTGAACAGTGGAGCGGGGTCTCTCAACTCCGCCCTGGTGTCGACGACGCAGTAGTAGACAACGTCACGGTCCGCCATCGCGGCGGCGACCGCCGCGGTGTCAAAAAGGTCGCCGTAACAGCGCTCGACGTCCAGACCGTCAATTCCTTTGGTGGAGCTGGACTTCCGTAACAGCACCCGGACGTCGGCGCCGTTGGCCGCAAGATGCCGGGTCACGCACGCACCGACATTGCCACTGGCGCCCATCACCAGCGCACGCTGCCCGGCTACCGCTACGGGGTTGTTTTCTGGCGGCATGGTTTGGGCCAATTAGGCCGCTGACGTCACTCGGTAGACGTCGTAGACGCCTTCGACATTGCGGACCACATCGAGCAGGTGTCCCAAATGCTTGGGATCGCCCATCTCAAAAGTGAAGCGGCTGATCGCCACTCGATCACCGGCGGAGGTGGTCACCGAGGCCGACAGGATGTTCACTCGTTCGTCGGCCAGCACGCGGGTCACATCCGACAGCAGCCGGTGCCGATCGAGTGCCTCGACCTGAATGGCCACCAGGAACACCGACGACGGTGACGGCGCCCAGTGCACCTCGATGATCCGCTCGGACTGCTGTTGCAGTGACGCGGCGTTGGTGCAATCGGTGCGGTGCACGCTGACTCCCCCGCCGCGGGTGACGAAGCCCATGATCTGGTCGCCGGGTACCGGCGTGCAGCACTTCGCCAACTTGGACAGAACGCCCGGAGCGCCCGGCACCGACACCCCGACATCGTCGCTGCGCGGACGGCGTGAGGCCGTCGTCGGCGTTGAGCGCTCGGCCAGATCCTCCTCGGCCTGGTCGATTCCGCCGAGCTCGATCAGCAGTCGTTGCACCACATGCTTGGCTGAGACGTGTCCCTCGCCGACCGCGGTGTAGAGCGCCGACACATCGGCGTAGTGCAGCTCGTTGGCCACCGCCGCCATCGAACCGCCATTTACCAAACGCTGCAGGGGAAGTCCGCCGCGGCGGACTTCGCGGGTAATGGCGTCCTTACCGGTTTCCAGCGCCTCCTCGCGGCGCTCCTTGGCAAACCACTGGCGGATCTTGGTTTTGGCGCGCGGCGATACCACGAACTGCTGCCAGTCCCGCGACGGCCCGGCGGTGGCGGCCTTCGAGGTGAAGACCTCGACGACCTCGCCGTTCTCCAGCTTGCGCTCCAGGGCGACCAGCCGGCCGTTGACCCGCGCGCCGATACAGCGATGGCCCACCTCGGTGTGCACGGCGTAGGCGAAGTCCACCGGGGTAGATCCGGTGGGCAGCGTGATCACGTCGCCCTTGGGCGTGAAGACGAAGATCTCCTGGACGGCAAGGTCGTAACGCAGCGATTCCAGGAACTCGCCGGGGTCGGCGGCCTCCCGCTGCCAGTCGAGGAGTTGGCGCATCCAGGCCATGTCATCGATCTCGGCGGAGGCATGTAGATGTGGCTCGCCGTTGCGGCCCTTGGTTTCTTTGTAGCGCCAGTGCGCGGCGATGCCGTATTCCGCAGTGCGGTGCATGTCGCGGGTGCGGATCTGGATCTCCAGCGGTTTGCCTTCGGGCCCGACGACGGTGGTGTGCAGCGACTGGTACACGCTGTAGCGTGGCTGGGCGATGTAGTCCTTGAACCGGCCGGCCATCGGCTGCCACAGCGAATGCACCACGCCTACAGCGGCGTAACAGTCCCGGATCTCGTCGCACAGGATCCGGACGCCGACCAGGTCGTGGATGTCGTCGAAGTCGCGACCCTTGACGATCATCTTCTGGTAGATCGACCAGTAGTGCTTGGGCCGTCCCTCCACCACCGCGCTGATCTTCGATGCGTTGAGGGTGGCGATGATCTCCGCGCGCACCTTGGCCAGGTAGGTGTCACGCGACGGCGCCCGTCCGGCGACCAGTCGCACGATCTCCTCGTACTTCTTGGGATGCAAGATCGCGAACGACAGATCTTCCAACTCCCATTTCACCGTCGCCATACCCAGCCGATGTGCTAGCGGCGCAATCACTTCCAGTGTTTCGCGGGCCTTACGGGCCTGCTTCTCCGGCGGCAGGAAGCGCATGGTCCGCATGTTGTGCAGGCGGTCGGCCACCTTGATCACCAGCACCCGGGGGTCGCGCGCCATCGCGGTGATCATCTTGCGGATCGTCTCGCCCTCGGCGGCGCTGCCCAGCACCACCCGGTCCAGCTTGGTCACTCCGTCGACGAGATGGCCGACCTCCTCGCCGAAGTCTTGCGATAGCGACTCCAGGCTGTAGCCGGTGTCCTCGACGGTGTCGTGCAACAAAGCGGCTACCAGTGTGGTGGTGTCCATGCCCAACTCGGCGAGAATGTTGGCGACCGCCAGCGGATGAGTGATGTAGGGATCCCCGGAATGCCGCAACTGGCTGGCGTGCCGCTGCTCGGCCACTTCGTAGGCTCGCTGCAACAGCGACAGGTCGGCCTTGGGGTAGACCTCCCGGTGCACAGCGATCAGCGGTTCGAGCACCGGGCTGATCGTGCTGCGCTGGGCGGTCATACGGCGTGCCAGCCGGGCCCGCACCCGGCGCGACGCACTGCTGGGGGCTTTCAGTCCGATCCCCGGCTCAGCCGCGGGCGAAATGTCGGCGACCTGGAGCGGCTCGGTAGGCGGCTGGATCGCCGTACCCTTGTCGTCCGCCACGTTCGTCACCTCCGAAGCTTCAGGATAACGTTCATCGCCGGTTGCCCGGCCTGCAATGCCCCGGTGTTAGACGACGCACAGGCTGTGCACCTGAAGCGGCGCGACATGCTCGCGACCGCCCAGCCCGGCGAGTTCGATAACCACCGCGGCCGCTGTCACCCGAGCGCCGGCCCGCTCGAGCAGCCGGTGCGCCGCCACCATCGTGCCCCCGGTGGCCAGCACGTCGTCCACGATCACAACGCTGCGGCCGGCCAATTCGATCCCATCGGCAGGCAGTTCCAGACTCGCGGTGCCGTACTCGAGCAGGTAATGCTCGGTGCGCACCGGGGGCGGCAGCTTGCCGCCCTTGCGGATCGCCAGCACGCCGGTGCCGAGCCGGGCGGCGACGGCTCCCCCGATCAGAAATCCACGAGCGTCGATCCCGGCGATCAGATCGGCACCGGCCGCCACCTCGGCCAGCGCGTCGGTCACCGCGGCCAGTCCCCGCCGGTCGGCGAACACCGGGGTCAAATCCTTGAATTGCACTCCCGCCGAAGGGAAATCAGCGACCTGCCGGGTCAGCGACGTGATCAGATCAGCCGCCGAGTCGCGGTCGGCCGAACTCACCGCACCAGGACCCAACGGTCCATGTTCCAGCCGGCGCCCCAACGACTGGGATTGGTGCCGACGGCGTACATCTTCTTCGACGCCAGCAGAGTGCGCTGCTGACGATACAGCGGCAACGTCGGCATGCCGGCCCACAGCACCGGTGCGCTTTCGGCCAGCAGCCGGACGAGGTCGGCAGGGTCGGCCGACACCGCCAGCGCGCCGATGATCCCGTCGATCTGGCCGTTGTTATAGCCGGACAGGTTATTTCCGTTACCGGCGTGCAGGGTGTAGGCGTCGATCGCCGACGACCCGCTCGAACCGCTACCGGTGGCGCCGCCGGTACTGGCCAGCAGCACGTCGACCTGGCCGTCCTTGAGCGCCTGTGGTCCAACGGAGTCCGAGGTGACGTCGGAGACGGCGATGCCGGCTGGGCCGCAGCCCTTCGCGATCGCGCCGACGATCGCGGCCAGTCGCGCGTTGGGCCCTCGGTGGCCGATTTTCACCGCCAGCGGCTTGTTGCCTAACGCCGCGCGCGCCGCGTCGGGGTTCGACTTGATGAATTGTCCAGCGTCGGGGATGTTTTCGGCCTGGCCGATCGCGTCGTCGACGGCGGTGTGCAGACGCGCGTTCGCAATGGGTGTGGCGGCGTCTCGTGCAATGACGTCGCGCGGGGTGCACGACGCGAGGGCGCGGCGCGCGGCGATGTCCGCGAGCGGACCACGCGGCGCGAAGATCAGCTGCTCGATGCCGTCCGATGGCGCATCGGTGCGGCGGTAGTTGTCCGGTGTGGCCAGCGCCCCCGAGGAGCCGGCCGCGACGTCGACGACATCGGCGCTCTTGTCGTTGACCCGGTCCTGGATGTCGGCTTTCTGCGGCCACACCGTGACGCGTTTGGTCATCGGCTTGGCGCCCCACCACCGGTCGTTGGCGACCAGCACCACTGCGCCGCCGTCCAGCACCGATTCGACCTTGTATGGCCCCGACGATGGGAAGTGCTTGGCGATCGCGCCGGAATCCATGCCCGACTTGAGGTTCCAGGTGGTATTCCACAGCTGCGCGATGCGCGCGATGACCGGTTGGTTGTTGCCCAGCAGCGCACCGGTCACGTCGACGCCCAACTCGTCGGCCACGACGTGCGACGGCAAGATCGCGGTCGCGGTGAACAGCTGGTTGTAGTCGACGATGTTGCGGTCAGGGGCGAATGACACCCGCGCTTTCTTCTGCCCCGGTTGGCAGTCGATCGAGGTGATGTCGACGTACCCTGCCTGGCTCGCGGCGTCGAAGCCGGGAAACCGGCCGGACTGCGATGCCCAGGTCAGCACCAGGTCGTCGCAGGTGATCGGCTTCCCATCGGAATAGATTGCGTTGTCGGCGATTTGGTAGTCGAGCACCAGCGGCGAACCACCGACTATCGAGATCGTGCCGAAATCGTGGTCGGCGACCACCTGGCCGTCGGGGCCGTGATAGCCGAAACCGGTGAGCGTGCGGGCGAAGGCCTGAGCTCCCGCGGAGGCCGCGCCGCTGACCGTGTTGGTGTTGTAGGTGTCCAGCGCGCCGTCGACGACATAGTCCACCTGGCCGGCGGGACTGCCCGAACACCCGGTTAACGCGCCCGGCGCGGCTGCCACAAGCGTGACCGCCAGCGCGCTGACGGCCGCACGCCGACGCCAGACCATCATCGGGCTAGCGTTTGTTCTGCTTGCCGGTCGGACGCGCATGGCGGCCGGCAGAGCTGCGCACCGGTCGCGCGCCCGGGACGGGCTTGTTCGGCGCGGCCTCACCGGTGGCGGCAAACGACGCACGCTCCCGCTCCGTCGGCTCGTCATCGCCCGATTGGGCGCGCGTGCGAACCCGCTCCTTGTCCGGAGCCTTTCCTGAGTCGGGCCCGCGGCGCCGGAGCACCCGGCGGGTGTGGGTGCGCACCAGTTCAGTGCGTTCACGCAGCGTGACCAGCAGCGGGGTGGCGAAGAAAATCGACGAATAGGTGCCGACGACGATGCCGACCAGCTGCACCAGCGCCAGGTCCTTGAGCGTGCCGACGCCCAACAGCCACACCGCCACCACCATCAATGCCAGCACCGGCAGCGTCGAGATCAGGCTGGTGTTGATCGACCGCATGAATGTCTGGTTGACCGCGAGGTTGGCCTCCTCGGCGAAGGTTCGCCGGGTGGTGTGCTGGAAAGCATGGGTGTTCTCCTCGACCTTGTCGAACACGATCACCGTGTCGTACAAGGAGAAACCCAGAATCGTCAGTAGGCCGATGACGGTGGCAGGGGTGACTTCGAAGCCCACCAGGGAGTAGATCCCGGCAGTGACGGTCAGGTCGAAAACCATGGTCGTCAGCGCGGAGATCGCCATGTAGCGCTCATACCGAACGGTGATATACAGGCTGACCAGCACCAGGAACACCACCAGGGCGATCACCGCTTTTTTGGTGATCTGCCCGCCCCACGTCGAGGACACCGCCGAGTCTGAGATCGCCAGCTTGTTGGGCTGACCGTCCGGACCCTTGGGGTGGTACTTGTCGAACAGCGCGTTGCGCAGCTTTTCGGTCTTCTCGTTAGACAACGTCTCCGACCGGATCTGCACGGTCGCCGACGACCCGCTTCCGACGATCACCACGGTCTCTGGGTCGCTGCCCAGCGTCTGCCGATAGACCTGCTCTACCTGGCTGACCGTCGCATCGCCACGCGGGAACGACATCGTGGTGCCGCCCTTGAAGTCGATACCGAAGGTGAACCCCCGAATGAGGATGCTGAGGATCGCGATCGCGACGATCACTCCGCTGACGCCGTACCACAGCCGACGTCGGCCAATGACCTCGAAGGCGCCGGTACCGGTGTACAGCCGCGACAAGAAGTTGTGGTGTGGCAGCGAGCCGGTGTCGTCGCCGGTCGGGCGAACCACTCGCGTGCTGTCTTTACCGATTTCGACGGCAGTCGTGTCGTCGGTGCCGGTCTTGTCCGCCATCTCGCTACCCCCGTCCCGTCGAGTAGGCCCCAGCGGTCGCCGCCCGCCGCTCGCGTGCGATCTGCTGGACCGCGCCGAGTCCGTTGAACGCCGGCTTAGCCAGCGTCTTCGAGTTGCCGGCCAGGTATATCAACGGCCAGGTCACCAGGAACACCACAACGGTGTCCAGTGCGGTGGTGAGCCCCAGGGTAAAGGCAAACCCCTTCACCTGACCGATCGCCAGGAAGTACAGCACGGCGGCGGCCAGGAACGTGACGGCGTTACCCGACAGGATCGTCTTGCGGGCGCGCCCCCAACCGCGGGGAATCGCCGACCGGAATGACTTGCCTTCGCGGATCTCGTCTTTGATGCGCTCGAAGAACACCACGAACGAGTCGGCCGTCGTGCCGATACCGATGATCAGACCTGCGATACCGGCCAGGTCCAGGGTGTAATTGATATATCGCCCGAGGAGCACAAGTATCGCGAAAACCATTGCGCCAGAAGCGGCCAACGACAGAGCCGTCAGCAGTCCCAGGGCGCGGTAGTACAGCAGCGAGTACAACAAGACCAGCCCCAGTCCGATGGCGCCGGCAATCAGACCCGCGTGCAGCGAGGTCAATCCCAGTGTCGCCGAGACGGTTTGGGCCTCTGATGACTCGAATGACAGTGGCAGCGAGCCGTATTTGAGGACGTTGGCGAGTTCACGCGCGCTGCTCGCGGTGAACGGCGGGTCTCCGCCATTGATCTGGGTTCGGCCGCCGGGGATGGCCTCCCGGATCTGCGGCGCGCTGACCACCTGTGAGTCCAGCGTGAACGCGGTCTGAGTGCCGATGTGGGCCGCGGTGAAGTCCGCCCAGGTGTTGGCCGCCCCGCTCTTGAACTGGACGTCGACCATGTAGCCGCCGCTGCGCTGGTCCATCCCCGAGCTGGCGTTCTCGATCTGGTCACCGCTGATGATCGACGGCGCCAGCAGGTAGGCCTGTTTGTGCTGAGTGTCGCAGGTCACCAGCGGCAGGTCAGGGTCATCATTGCCGGCCAGGATGTCCTTCTGGAAGCACCGAGTGGCTTCGTACTGCAGGGCCAGGAATTGCACGCCCTTGTTGGTGCTCTGCCGCCACTCGCGTTCTTTGGCGATGCGCTCTGCGAGGTCCCGCCGCGGATCCGGTGGCCCCGGCTGAATCGGGGGGAGCAACGGGGCTTCGTTCGGCGCCGCCGCGTCCGTCGGGGCGGGCGCGGTGGCCGGCCGCTGTGCGGTGGAC
>NZ_JBAPMI010000058.1:0-10884 GCF_049278535.1 Mycobacterium sp.
GTTCCAGCCCGCTGCGATCGAGGTCGCCGGATCGTCGAGCCGGGCGGCCGCCGCGTAGGTCAGGCCGCGGGCGCGTTCCAGCGCGACATAGTTGTCGGCCAAAGCGTGCTTGATGCCCTGGAATGCGCCGATCGGCTTACCGAACTGCTGGCGTGTTTTCGCATGTTCGACGGCGCGGTCCAGCGCGGCTCCGGCGACACCGACCAAATCCGCGGCCGCGGCGACCAGCGGTGTCGCCAGCGCCGACTCCAGGTCCACCGGCGCGATGGCCAACGGCTCGGCGTCGACCTCGACGTCGGCGACCGGTTGGGCCGGATCGGTGCATTCGGTCTCGCGCACGGTCACGCCTTCGCCGACCCGCACGACGGCGGCGACCGGCCCGTCGGGCGACGAGGCCAGGGTGACGATCAGCTCGGCCCGGGGGAGGCCGGGCACCGCGACCGCCCGCCCATGCACCCGCCCGTCCTGCAGCGTCATCGGCACCGCGGGCAGCCGATGGCCCGGCGGGTGAACGGCCAATGCGGCCACCACCCCGCTGCCGATCTCGGTCAGCACATCGCCGACAGCAGGACCCGCCAAACGCAGCAGACCCGCGGCCAGACCGACGCTGGACAGCAAGGGAACGGGTGCCAGCGCCGCGCCGCACTCCTCGAGGACGACGGTGAGCTCCATCCGACCGAAGGAGCTGTCGCGATCGGCGGCGGGTACGGCGAGTTCGCTCCAACCGAGGTCGACGACCGTCTTCCACACGGTGCGCCAGCCATCCGGGTCCGTCATCGCCTGCCGGGCGATCGCCGGCGGGCACTCTGCGCGCAGGACGTCACGCACGCTGTCGCGCAGCGCCAGTTGACCCGAATTCAGTCCGACGTCCATAAGGCCCCTAACATAATAAAAATAGTAAACTAGCGCGACAAACGTCAATCGCGGTGGCGTCGTGACCTCGGTGATCCGAATGGTGGTGGTTAATGGCGGAGTGGTACCTGTTCCTGCCGCAAGTGAGGGTGCCGGTCGCCGACATTGTCGAACGGGCGCGGCACGCAGAAGCCAGCGGATTCACCGGGATGGCGTTCATCGACCACCTCGAAGCACCCGGGCTGCCCGATGAAAGCATTTGGGAGGCAATGAGTGTCGCTACCTGGGTGGCCGCCAAGACGGAACGGCTGCGGATCGGCCACCTGGTGCTGTGCGACGCCTTTCGCCATCCGGCGGTGCTGGCCAAGCAGGCCCTAACGGTGTCGGAGGCATCAGACGGCAGGTTCGAACTCGGCCTCGGCTCCGGGTCCTGGCCCGCGGAATTCACCAGATTCGATGTCGGTCAACAAGATCCGGTT
Source organism: Mycobacterium sp. (assembly GCF_049278535.1). Classification (GTDB taxonomy): domain Bacteria; phylum Actinomycetota; class Actinomycetes; order Mycobacteriales; family Mycobacteriaceae; genus Mycobacterium. The sequence continues at coordinate 1,332 of NZ_JBAPMI010000058.1, forward strand.
GCCCGGGTCAAGCAACTCGAAAGTCATCTCGACCTGATCAACCAGTACTGGGGACGCGGTGAGGACGCCACTGGCGGCCAGTCGCCGCTTCCCTCGCATCCGATACCGCTGATCCTCGGCGGGACAGGTCGGCGGATGATGGAACTTGTTCGCAGATACGCGGATTGGTGGAACATCCCGGCCAACCACATCGACAGGCTGGCTGAGTTGGCCCCCGCCGCCGGATCGGCCCGGGTTTCGATTCAGCAGATGGTCGGTTTCGTTCGCAAGGACAGCGATCCGGCCAAGGTGCGCGAGGTGAGCGCCCGGCGGTTCGGCAATCTCGGATCGGGTCTGGTTTGTGGCGATGCTGACGAATTGTCCGGACATTTCATGCATTTGTCCGGTCAAGGCGTTGAGCGGTTCTACGTCTGGTTCGCTGATTTCGCCGCACCGGAATCGCTGCACGAATTCGGCGAAACGGTGATCAAGGTTTTTCCGCAATAGCGCGTTTGGTCATGGGCGCTGCGCGGCACGGCGGCGAGCCTCGTCGGGCACAACGGGCTCGCGGGCGAACGGCCCGCGCCGCACCGCGTGCAGCCTGATCTCCGGCAGATCCACCGACGGGTCCACGGTGTCGAGCCATGCCACGGCGTCGGCCACATCGGACACCTGAATGGCGTTCATCTCGAACGGAACATCCTGCAGCATTTCGGTTTCCACCGGCCCCGGCGTCACGATGTGCACGGCGATACCGTCGCGGTCGACTTCGAGCGCCAGCGCGCGGGCAAAGGCATTCATGCCGGCCTTGGACGCCGAATAGGCGGTGCGGCCCATCATCGGTTCGTGTGCCGCCGAAGACGAGATGAACACCAGCCGGGAGCCGGGCCGCATCTTCGGGAGCGCGGCCGCGGTCACCACGAAACAGGAGTCCAGGTTTGCCGAGATGATCGTCTGCCACTGCTCGAATGTCTGCTTGCGCGCGTAGGTCCCACCGAGGGCGCCCGCCGCATGCACCACGAGATCGATGGTCTGCAAGGGGTTGATCGCCTGTGCGAAGCCGGTCGAGTCGGAGGCGTCGGCCACGATGTAGCGGGCCCCGATCTCCTCAGCCGCGGCGCGCAATGGATCGACCCGGCGTGCCGAAAGCACTACGTCGTAACCCAGTTCGCACAACTTGGCGGCGCAAGCCTTGCCTATGCCGCCGCTGCCGCCGGTCACCAGTGCGGTTCTCACATGCGCCCGATCGGTCGATCTACAGGTGGCGGTTGTCCCGCGGGCGGGACAGCGCCTGCGGCGACAAGGCGTAGATCCGTTGGTCGGGACCGGCGGCCAGCACGTGGCTCTGGGTATCGGAGAGGTGCCGCGCGGCCACCCGGCGCGCCCGCTCGACGTCGCCGGCCTCGATCATCTCGGCCATTTTGATGTGTGTGTTGAGCACGGCGCGCCGTTTCGTCAGCGACGGGTAGGTGCCCTTGGCCGCGCTCTCGTCGGCCCACTGCTGTTCATGGCTGGTCCACAGCGTTTCCAGAGTGCCGACGACCGCGATGATGGTCTTGTTGCCGCAGCCTTGCACGATGGAATCGTGGAATCTGCGCCCGATTTCGGTGAAGTCGGGCCCGTCCTCCAGATGGATGGCCATCGCGTCGTTGATCTCTTTGAGCTCGGGCACGATGGTGTCGGCGCGGTCGGCCCGCTGCGCCGCCAACGCCGCGCACGCGGGTTCGAGTTCCAGCAACGCCGTGCCGAGGTCGGCGACGACGACGGATTCGCTCTGCAGTAGCAGGCCCAACATGTAGGCGGCGCTGCTCTTCGCCGGAGCATGCACGATGGCGCCGCCGCGGTTGCCCCGGCGAACCGACACCAGCCCTTCGGTCTCCAGAATTCGCAACGCTTCTCGCAGCGAGACCAGGCTTACATTGAACTGCTCGACGAGCACTTCCTGGCGGGGCAGCAAATCGCCGTCGGCCAGTTCCCCGTCGATGATCTGGCGCCGCAACTCGTCCGCGACGATTTCGGCGATCCGCGGCGCCGACAGCCGACGTCGGGCCTCGGGGCCAATTCCCAGCGCAGTCATCTGATTCCAGCAGCGGAACTCACCGGCCGGAGACACGGCCGCTGCGCCCGCGAACTCCATATACTGCAATTTTAGCAGTAATGGCATAATAGCCGCGCTGGTCAAGCGTTCGGTCTGACGCGAGCGAACCCGGATCGGCAAATTTACTAAGATGGTATAGACAACAACCCGACGAATGTAGACGGATACAGGTTGAGCGACGGGCACGGCAGCCGACCGACACCGCTGGCGGACGTCCGTGTTGTCGAGATCAGCGACCGCATCGCCGGCAGCTACTGCGGAAAGCTGTTGGTCGACGCGGGTGCTGAGGTCAGGAAAATCGAGCCGCGGCAAGGGGATTGGCTGCGGCGGTACAGCGCGAGCGGATCGGCCGTCCCGGACGGCACCGACTCGCCCCTGTTCGGGTATCTCAATGCCGGCAAGCGCAGCCTGACCTGGTCGGCTGCCGACCTTCACGCCGAGTTCGCCGGCGCCGACATCATCGTGGTGACGGCCACCCGGTCACAGGCGGCGCAGTGGGACATCGATCCACAGCAGCTGCTGGCAGAGTTCCCGAGGGCGGTCGTCGTCACCATCTCCGACTTCGGCTGGACCGGGCCCTACGCCGAACGCGCCGCCAGCGAGTTCACCTTGCAGGCGTGGTCCGGCCTGACCGGTTTCCGCGGCGACCCAGCCGGACCGCCGATCGCGATCGGCGGCGATCTCGGCGAGTACATGGGCGGGGTGTTCGCCGCATTCGGAGCGCTGGCCGTGCGCCGCCGCGTCGAGCACGGGGGACCCGGCGAACACCTGGATTTATCCATGCTGGAATCAATCACGCTGATGCAGAGCGGCGAATGGTTGCACTCCCACTTGCTGCAGGTGCCGCCTGTGTCGCGCACCATCGAAGTGCCGTCGATCGAGCCCGCCAAAGACGGCTACATCGGGATCACCATGGTCACCGGCCAGCAGTGGCTGGATTTCGCGGCGATGGTCGACTGCGCGGAGTTGACCGAGATCCCGCAGCTGAGTTTCCAGATCGGGCGATGGCAATACCGCGACTTCATCCGGGAGCGGATCCGGCCGTGGTTGGCCGAACGCACTGTCGACGAGGTCGTCGAACTCGGGCAGCTGTTCCGATTGCCGATCGCGGCGCTGGGCAATGGCGCGACGATCCGCGACACCGCCTACGCCAGGGAACGTGGGGCGTTTGTGCGCAACCCGGCGGGCTTTTACCAGCCCCGCACCCCCTGGCTGATGTCGCGGTGCAGCCCGGCCTCGCTGGGCGAGGCACCGGCGCTGGGCGAGGCCGACGGCACCGACCCGTGGCCCGAACGCGAGTACCGCGAACCGCCGTCGGATCCGCGACTGCCGCTGCAGGGCCTTCGCATTGTCGACCTGACCGCGTTCTGGGCCGGGCCCGCCGCCACGCACCTGCTCGCGGCGTTCGGCGCCGACGTCGTCAAGGTGGAGTCGATCCAACGACCCGACGGCATCCGCTACTCGGGCGGCATGCGCAAAGACGTCGACGACTGGTGGGAATATGGCTGGGTGTTCCACGCCATGAACACCAACAAGCGTTCGGTGACTTTGGATTTGGGATCGGTTGAGGGGCGTCGCCTTTTCGGTGAACTGGTCGCCGATGCCGACGTCGTGATCGAGAACTTCTCTCCGCGGGTGATGGATCACTTCGGGCTCGCCGCGGACGCCTTGCTCGCCATCAATCCGCATTTGGTGATCGCCCGGATGCCGGCGTTCGGGCTGGACGGTCCGTGGCGCGATCGGGTCGGGTTCGCGCCGACCATGGAACAGATCGCCGGCCTGGCCTGGGTCACCGGACTCGCGGACGGTCCGCCCGTCCCGCCGCGCGGAGCGTGCGACCCGCTGGCCGGCGTGCACGCGGCTTTCGCCGTGACGGCGGCCCTGTGCTTCGCCGATCGCACCGGCGCGGGCCAGCTCGTCGAGTTACCGATGATCGAGACGGTCTTGAACGTCACCGCGGTTCAGCCGATGGAAGCCGAAGTATTCGGTGTCACGCTGAGCCGCCGGGGCAACCGGGGACACGGGTGGGCCGTCCAAAATCTCTACCGCTGCGCTGGCGACGACGACTGGGTCGCGATCACCGTGCGCACTGACGACCAGTGGCAGGCGCTCGTGGAGCTGATGGGCCGCCCGTCATGGACCGACGATGACCGGTTCGGCACGGTCGCCGGGCGGCAAGCGCAGGCCGACCAGATCGACCGTCGGCTCCAGGAGTGGTTCGCCGGCCAGGGCCTGAGCCGCGCGGTGGAAGGCCTTGCCGCCGCGGGCATTCCCGCCGCACCGGTGGTGTCGCCGTCGCTGGTGACCGAGAACGCTCAGCTCAACGACCGTGGGTTCTTGGAAACCCTCGATCATCCGCGCACCGGTTCGGGCCGCTACCCGTGTCCGCCGTTCGCCCCGCTAGGCGGACAGCGCAGATGGCTGATGCGCCCGCCGCCGACGCTCGGCGAGCACAACGGCGAGGTGCTGCGCGACTTGTGTGGCCGCACGGATGAAGACCTGGCGAGACTGGCGGCAGCCGGGGTGATCGGCACCCGGCCCAAAGGCCTGTGACGCTGTTCGAAAGGAGTAAGCGATGCGAATAATTGTCGACGAGTCGTTGTGTGAGGCCAACGGGTTCTGTGAGTCGTTGGCTTCGGACATCTTCGAGATCGGGGATGCCGATGTGGTGCATGTCGCCGATGGCGAGGTGCCGGAGGACCGGATGATCGACGTCGCGGCCGCCGTCGACCAGTGCCCGAAGGCCGCGCTGCGGCTGGTCGACTGACTCGCTAGCGGGCTTTCAGGGTTATCGGCATCTGGTCGTAGATCGACATGTTGGTGGTCAGGTTCGGGTACGACACCTGCGCTGGTCCGAGCGTGATGCCGTCGCAGCGCAGCAGCAATTCATCCAGCACGGCGCGGATCTCGGCGCGGGCTAGCATCGCGCCCAGGCAGTGGTGCGCGCCGCCGCCGCCAAAGGCGACATGCGGGTTGGGCTGTCGCCCGATGTCGAAGGTGAACGGCGATTCGAAGACCTCCTCGTCGCGGTTCGCCGATCGAAGCATGGCGACTACCCGCTCACCCTTAGGAATGTGCTGACCGTCCATTTCGATATCGACCTTCGTGCTGCGCGTCCAGTACGCCACCGGCGACGACCAGCGCAGCACCTCCTCGACGGCGCTGGACCGAACGGACTCGTCATCGCGGTACCGCTCGATCTGTTCGGGATTCGCGACGAATGTCTGCAGCCCGATGGCCAGCGCATTCTTGGTCGTATCGCTGCCGGCGAACGCCAACACGAAGAAAAAGAACTCGAGTTCGTTTGCGGCCAAGCTGAATTGCTCGCCGTCGTCGCCGGTGATGACGCCGGAGGCGATCGTGCTCCAGATGTCGTCGGCGGGATTGCGCCGCTTCTCGGCGGTGAGTTCCATCGCGTAACCGAAGATCGTCGCGAACACGTTGGTGTCCATCTCGGCAGCTTGTGACTGAACCTTGAGGATGTGGTCGAAACCGTCGAAGATACGCGGCCGATCCTGCTCCGGGATGCCGATGATGTCGCCGATGACGGTCATCGGCAGCGCGTCGGCGACATCGTCGATCCAGTCGCCGCTGCCGCGGGCAAGTAGGTCGTCGATCATCCGCGACGCGCGAGCCCGGATGCCGTCCTCGAGTTTGGCGATCGCCCGCGGCGTGAAAGCACTCGAGATGAGTTTTCGGTGCTTGCTCTGTTCCGGCGGGTCCAAGGTAATGATGGTCGGATTGGACGCGAACAGGTCGGCGGGCTGAATAAGCGGTCCGTTTACCGCAGTGAACGATTCGGCGTCGCGATGCAACCGCACGGCGTGCCGGTGCTTGGTGGTCATCCAGAAATCCCGCTTGACGGTCTTCTCGACACCCGGCGTCAGGCCGTGCCGGAACAGCGGCCGGTCGCGTCGGAGCTCGGTGAACAAGTCGTCGGGAAAGCCATTGCGCCACAATGCGAAATCGGACAGATCGACGGTTGAAGCCGTCATCACCAAACCTCGATTCACTCAGACGCCCGCGCCGCGCAGGGCACGGGTTTGGTGATTGACCCTACCGCCGGCGAGCGCGTGCGTTGACGTTCAATGCTTAAAATAGTAAAAATAGAAATGAGCCTGCCAAGCGCGGCGAGCGTCATCGCGGCCGTGCACCGGTTGGCTGCGCGGGAACGGAGAAGGTAGTGACGGACACGGTTTCGGATACCTCTATCGACCCGTCCGAACGCGAATTCGGGCCCAGCGGCATCAGCCTGTCGCCGTACCGATTCCCGACCGGATGGTTCATCATCGGCTTTGCCTCGGAGCTGGCACCGGGCGACGTCAAGCGGGTGCACTACTTCGGCGAGGAGATGGTGCTGTTTCGCACCGAGTCCGGCGAGGTGAACGTGCTCGACGCTTACTGCCAGCACCTCGGCGCCAACATGGGTGTAGGTGGCACGGTCGAGGGGGAGAACATCGTCTGCCCCTGGCATGGCTGGCAGTGGCGCGGCGATGGCACGAATGCGCTGATTCCCTACAGCAAGATCGGCTGCAAGAACAACGTCCGCGTCCGCACGTACCACAGCACGGAGTGGTACGGCTTCATCCTGGTCTGGCATGAACGGCACGGCCGGGCGCCGTACTGGCAGCCGCCGGTGCTGCCCGAGCTGGAAACCGATGAGTACTACCCGCTGCACCCGCACAGTCGAATGCTCAATCGGGTCAAGGTGCACGCGCAGATGATCATCGAAAACGCGGCCGACCCATATCACGTGCAGTACGTGCACAAGGCTGCCAATCCGGCCAACACCACCTCGTTCGAGGTCGACGGTTATCACCTGCATGCCACGGTGAGTGCCCACTTCGGTGGCGGCCGCTCAGAGACCTGGCTGACGCCCAACGGTCCGGTCGACGCCAAAATCGTCTACGACAACTACTCGCTGGGGTTGGGCATCGTCCGCTTCCCCAGCGACTTGGTGGCCACCATCGAGGTGACTGGGCAGACGCCGGTCGACGAGGACTACACCGACTACTTCTATACCCAGGCGTCGGTGCGCGAGCCCGGCGACACCGGCGACGCGCCCACCGGCCGCGCCGCCAAGTTCCTGGCCCTGCAGCAAGAGGTGATAAAGCAGGACTTCTTCACGTGGGAGAACATGAAGTATCTGGAGAAGCCGAACCTCGCACCGGAGGAGGCGCACGACTACGCGGCGCTGCGGCGCTGGGCGCATCGCTTCTATCCGGGCGAGGAACCCGCGCGGGACGACTTCGGCTACACCGCCGACGGTGATCCGGACCCGGCGGCTGCAGGAGCCTGATGTCCCGCGTGCCGGTTGGGGCGGCACCCGCATGCGACGGAGAGCCCATCAGCCCGGCTGATTTCGGTGTCGAGCGGTTCAGTGTCGCGGCAGTGCTCGATCGTCGCGCCGAACAGTTTCCCGACCGGGTGATGATCTCGATCGACGGTGCCGAGGTGACCTTCGAGCACATGCGGCAGCGATCCTGCGCGGCGGCTAAAGCGCTGCTGGACTTAGGTATTGGACCAGGCGATTGCGTCGCATTGTTCGCCGCGACCTGCCCGGAGTGGATCTACTTCTGGTTGGGTGCCGGACGCATCGGTGCCGTGGCCGCCGCCGTCAACGCGGCCAACAAGGGCGAATTCCTGCTGCACGCGCTTCGACTCTCACGGGCGAAGGTGATCGTCACCGACGCCGAGCGCCAGCCGCGGGTTGCCGAATTGGCCGATCAGCTACCCGGCTTGGCGACCATCGTCGTTTCGAACGATTTGCTCCAGACGAACCCTGGGGTGGTGGACGAATACGTCGGCGACGTCGCAGACATCGGATCATTCTTCTTCACGTCCGGCACGACCGGGCCATCGAAAGCCGTTGCCACAACCTGGCACTACCTGTTCACCACGGCTGCGACAGCCGCGACTGCGTGGGAGTTCGGCCCGGGTGAGTCGCTGTGGACGGCGATGCCGCTGTTTCATCTCAGCGCGGCGCCGGCCGTGCTGGCGCCGATGCTGGTAGGTGGGACAACGGTTCTGGCGGCGGCCTTTCATCCCACCTCGGTGTGGGACGAGGTGCGTGCCTGCGGCGCTGTCGGTTTCGCCGGCGCCGGAGCGATGGTCTCAATGCTGGTGCAGCAGCCGCCCGATCCGCGCGACGCGCAGCTGCCGCTACGCTTCATCTCCGCGGCGCCGATCGACGCGGCGGTGTACCGCGACATCGAAAAGCGTTACGGATGCCGGATCGTCACCATGTACGGCCTGACCGAAGCCTTCCCGATTGCGGTCAAGGGGGTGGGCGAAGTTGGCGTGCCCGGAACCTCGGGCCGGCCGAATCCCAACTTCGAGGTGCGCATTCTCGACCCGGACGGCGAGCCGCTGCCAAACGGCACCGTGGGCGAGATCGCGTGCCGGCCCCGCTTCCCGCACGTCATGAGCGAGGGTTACCTGAATGCCTCGGGCTTGACCGTCGACGCGCACCCGCAATGGTTTCGCACCGGGGATCTCGGTGCGCTGGACAGCGACCAGAACCTCACATATGTCGACCGGGTGAAGGACTCGTTGCGCCGCCGCGGGGAGAACGTCTCGTCGGTCGAGGTCGAGACCGTGGTGGCCGGGCATCCGTCGGTGCTCGAGGCCGCGGTGGTCGGGGTACCCAGCGACCTGGGCGAGGACGACATCTTGCTGTTCGTCACCGTGACACCCGATGGCGACCTGGATTACGCAGACCTGCTTGACTTTTGCGGCGCCCGGATGCCGTACTTCGCCGTGCCGCGATACGTAGAGATTGTCAGTGAGTTGCCGAAGACCGTCATCGGGCGGGTCCGCAAGGATGTTCTTCGCAGCAGAGGTGTCGGATCCGCGGCCTGGGACCGCGAAAGCCACGGCTACGTCGTTAGCCGTTGAAACAGGGAGAATAACCGATGGCGATGACCTATCAGCAGCAGTACGTCCTCGACGGTTCGGTGGGCCGTGACGCCATCTTGAACCTGACGGCGCGGCACAACCGATGCTTTTCCGAAGGCGACCGCAACGGATGGATTGCCACATTCCGCCACTCTGGCGCCAGCTTCACCCGTGACGGCAGGGAATTCACCGATCTACGTGAGGCATTCGACGGTGGCAACGGGCGGCTTGTCACCGTCGACCACGAGATCAGCGTTGACGGCGTCAACGCGACTCAGCGTTGCGTCGCACTGCTCTTCACCGCGACCGGCGACGGCGCAACGTTGCGTGCCACCGGGAGCTATCGCGATCAACTGATTTACGAGCGCGGCGGCTGGTACTTCACTTCCCGTGAGCTGCAATGGGATTCGTTGTCCAACGGGCACTCGCTCTCGGTGTGACTGACAGCAGCAATAGTCGTTAGATTCCGCGGTCGATCTGGTCAGGCGAATATTCGATGACCGGAGCGGAGTCGCCGTAGATGTCGAGGGTGTGCAGGAACCGGTGCAATCCCATCGCTGAGGCGCAGGTGAAGCCGAG
>NZ_JBAPMI010000059.1:0-37626 GCF_049278535.1 Mycobacterium sp.
GCGCCGCCGCGCCCGCGCCGGTGCGATCGATCTGCGCAAGACGCTGCGCAAATCGATGTCCACCGGCGGCGTCCCGATCGATCTGGTGCTACGCAAGCCGCGCCCGGCGCGCCCTGAGCTGGTGGTGCTGTGCGACGTGTCCGGGTCGGTCGCCGGGTTCAGCCACTTCACCCTGCTGCTGGTGCACGCGCTGCGGCAGCAGTTCTCCCGGGTCCGCGTCTTCGCCTTCATCGACACCAGCGACGAGGTCACGCACATGTTCGGCCCCGATGCAGACCTGGCCGTGGCGATCCAGCGGATTACCCGGGAAGCCGGTGTGTACACCCGCGATGGTCACAGTGATTACGGCAATGCCTTCGTCTCGTTCATTCAGGCACATCCCAACGTGTTGTCGCCGCGAAGCTCGCTGCTTGTACTCGGCGACGGGCGCACCAACTACCGCGACCCGGCTACCGAGGTGTTGGCGCATATGGTCACCGCCAGCCGGCACGCGCACTGGCTCAACCCGGAGCCCAAGCATCTGTGGGGTAGCGGTGATTCGGCGGTACCGCGCTACCAGGAAGTGATCACGATGCACGAGTGCCGATCCGCCAAACAGCTGGCAGCGGTGATCGACCAGCTGTTGCCGGTTTGACCGGCGCCCCCGGCGCGACGCTCAAGTAAGCTGGCGAACCGTGCAAAAGCGGCGGCTGGGAGTCATGGGTGGGACGTTTGATCCCATCCACAATGGCCACTTGGTCGCAGCCAGCGAGGTCGCTGATCTGTTCGACCTCGACGAAGTGGTTTTCGTGCCGACCGGTCAGCCTTGGCTGAAAGGTCGGCAGGTCAGCGCCGGTGAAGACCGTTATCTGATGACCGTGGTCGCCACCGCGGCGAACCCGCGCTTTTCGGTCAGCCGCGTCGACATCGATCGCGGCGGACCCACCTACACCAAAGACACCCTGCGGGATCTGCACACGCTGAATCCTGACTCCGATCTGTACTTCATCACCGGCGCCGACGCGCTGGCGTCGATCCTGTCCTGGCAGGATCTGGACGAGCTGTTCGCGGCGGCCCGGTTCGTCGGAGCAAGCCGGCCCGGCTACGAACTCGGCAGCGAGCATCTCGCCGGCGTCCTGGACGGTTTGCCCGAGGACGCACTGTCGTTGGTCGAAATCCCTGCGCTGGCAATCTCGTCCACCGACTGCCGGCTGCGCGCCGCCGAGGGGCGTCCACTGTGGTACCTGATGCCCGACGGCGTCGTGCAGTACATCTCCAAACGCGAGCTCTACCGCAAACCGCGGGAGCAGGCGTGACGGCCGTGATCGAGGCGATCGAGATGGCTACCGTCGCCGCACGCGCCGCCGCATCGAAGCTCGCCGACGACGTCGTGGTGATCGACGTGTCCGACCAACTCGTCATCACCGATTGCTTCGTGATCGCCTCGGCGTCCAACGAGCGGCAAGTCAACGCCATCGTGGACGAGGTCGAAGACAAAATGCGTGAGGCGGGCTACAAGCCCGCCCGCCGCGAAGGCACCCGCGAAGGACGCTGGACGTTGCTCGACTACGTCGACATCGTCGTGCACATCCAGCATCAAGACGAACGCGATTTCTACGCGCTGGATCGGCTGTGGCGTGACTGTCCGCTGGTGACGGTGGATGTGACATGACGGTGCGCCGGCTGGTGATGTTGCGCCACGGTCAGACCGAGTTCAATCTCGGCAGCCGGATGCAGGGGCAGCTCGACACCGAACTGACCGAGCTGGGCCGTGCCCAGGCCATCGCGGCGGCCGAGGCCCTCGCCAAACACCAGCCGCTGCTCGTTGTGTCATCGGATCTGCGCCGCGCGTACGACACCGCCCTCGAGTTGCAGGGACGCACCGGGTTACCGGTCCGATCCGACGAACGCCTGCGGGAAACCCATCTCGGTGACTGGCAGGGCATGACCCACACCGAGATCGACACGGAAGCACCGGGAGCCCGGCTGGCGTGGCGCGAGGACGCCAGGTGGGCGCCGCACGGCGGGGAGAGCCGCGTCGACGTGGCCGCGCGCGCCCTGCCGCTGATCGCCGAGTTGGTTGCGAAAGAGCCCGACTGGGGCGCGGTCGACGAACCGGCGCGTCCGGTGGTGCTGGTCGCCCACGGCGGCCTGATCGCGGCGCTGACCGCGGCGCTGCTGCGGCTACCGGTCGACAACTGGCCGGTGTTGGGCGGCATGGGCAATGCCAGTTGGACCCAGCTGTCCGGCCACACTCCCGCCTCGGAGCACGGCGCCGACGACGTCGATGCCATCCGGTGGCGACTTGACGTGTGGAACGCATCGGCACAGGTCGCAGGCGATGTCCTCTGAGGGACCGTCGCGGCTGACGCTGCTGATCTTCGCCGACTCACTAGCCTACTACGGGCCGACCGGAGGCCTGCCTGCCGACGATCCCCGCATCTGGCCCAATATCGTTGCCGGACAACTGGGTTGGGAGCTGGAGCTGATCGGCCGCATCGGGTGGACCTGCAGGGATATCTGGTGGGCAGCCACCCAGGACCCCCGGGCGTGGGCGGCGTTGCCACGAGCCGGAGCGGTGATATTCGCGACCGGCGGCATGGACTCGCTGCCGTCGCCACTGCCGACCGCATTGCGGGAGTTGATCCGCTACGTGCGCCCGCCGTGGCTGCGCCGTTGGGCTCGCGAGGGCTACGGCTGGATCCAGCCGCGACTGTCGCCGATCGCCAGATCCGCACTGCCGCCGCACCTTTCCGCCGAATACCTCGAAGAAACTCGTGGCGCAATCGATTTCAACCGTCCGGGTATCCCGATCGTGGCTTCGCTGCCGTCGGTGCACATCGCCGAGGCGTACGGGAAGGCACACCATGGACGGGCAGGTACCGTTGCGGCGATCACCCAATGGGCCAACGAGCACGACGTTCCGCTGGTCGATTTGAAAGCCGCTGTCGCCGAACAGGTGATGAGCGGACGTGGTAATCCCGATGGGATCCACTGGAATTTCGAAGCGCACCAGGCGGTCGCGGAGTTGATGCTCAAGGCGCTGGCCGAAGCGGGCATCGAAGCCGAGAAACCGCGCGGCTGACCCGATGCCTGTTGTAGTAGTAACCGACTCATCGGCGCGCCTTCCGCAGGAGTTGCGTCAGCGGTGGGGGATACGGCAAGTCCCGCTGCACGTCCTGCTCGACGAAACCGACCTGCGCGACGGCGTCGACGACATTCCGGACAACATCCACGAGTACGGGCACGCGACGACTGCGGCCGCGACACCGACGGAGTTGTCCGATGCGTATCGGCAGGCGCTGTCCGACAGCGACGGCGCCGGTGTGCTTGCTGTGCACCTGTCCGAGGCATTGTCGGGAACACTTGGCGCCGCGGCGACCACCGCAGCCGCGATCGGCCCGCAGATCAGGGTTCTCGATTCGAAATCCGCCGGAATGAATACCGGCTTCGTTGCGCTGGCAGCGGCGCGCGCGGCGGCCGGCGACGCCGACCTGGACACCGTCGCGCAGGCCGCCACTGCCGCGGTGAGCCGCAATCACGGATTCATCGTCGTGCACCAGCTGGACAACCTGCGGCGGAGCGGGCGTATCGGCGGCGCCGGCGCATGGCTCGGTACCAAGCTGTCGCTGAAGCCGCTGCTGCGCATCGATGACGGCAAACTCGTTCTGGCACAACGGGTTCGTACGGCCAACAAGGCGGTCGCGACTATGATCGACCGGGTGTGCGAATTGGTCGGAGACGATGCGGCGGCGATCGCAGTGCACCACGTCGCCAATCCCGGGGGCGCGGCTGATCTGGTCACCGCGCTGGCCGAGCGGCTGCCGGCGTGCGAGCCGGCGATCGTGACCGACCTGGGCCCGGTGCTCGCTTTGCACGTCGGCGCCGGAGCTCTCGCGGTGTGCGTGGAAGTATCGCCTGATGCGCACCCGCCGGCACGGGCATGACGCTGATAGTCGATTCGGTTCAACGTTTAACTCAACAACGCGCTGATCCTGCGACACATCTGTAAGGTTGCTTAAACTCTGCTGAAAGTGGCATGACGGCGTACGAGGAGGTGGTAGATGGCGGTACGAACAACCCGGGGAGGCCCCCATGTTGCGGAGCCCGTTCCCGCAGCACAGGGCCCTAATCCGACTACCACCAGCAGCGTGGCCCGACGGTCAGCGGGCGTCGGGCATTGTCTGGAATTCTCACGCATGGACGTTGCGAAATGACGGCGGACATTCGCCAGGAAGATGGGCTCGGACACTGGGCTGGTCGCGATGCGACCGAAGGCTTCCTGCCTGATGAAGAAATCCAACGACTCAATCGCGACCTTCGGATACTGATAGCAAGCAACGGCACCCTCACTCGAGTTCTCGGTGTCGTGGCCAATGACGAGATCGTCGTGCAGATTGTCGATCAGCAGGTTCGGAACGTGGCCTCCACGATGCCCGATTTAGACCAATTACCGAGCGGCCGGGTTCTCCAGCGCCGGATCTTCCTCAAAGGCCGGAATTCAGGAGATCCACTTGTCGCTGCAGAGTCGCTGGTGGCTATCGACTTGTTACCTTCCGCAATCACGGCAAGCTTGATAGATACAGAGCGCCCTATCGGCGAGATCATGGCAGCTAGTTGCCTGGAAACATTTAAAGAGGCGGCTAGAGCTTGGATAGGAAAGCCGCCGGATTGGCTCACAGCTGCCGGATACCAGAGTTCAGAACCGAGAATTATCGCGCGTCGGTACCGCGTCATTCTCGGAGGGCAACCCGCAATTATCATCACAGAGTATTTTCTTCGAGAGGTATTTCAAGATACTCCGTGAGATGAACTCGGCAATTGCCAAGATTCGAACGACATCGATACAAGGAATTGGACATCGACTTGCATCTACCAAGCGGATCCCGAGAAGTCTTCAGCGCTGACAACGTCAGGTCAACGCCCTCATTCCGACGGATCGGGCCCGCTTTGCGCACGGCGCAGATGCAAACTGGGCGATTGCTTGATCGTCAAGCGTCATCGCCAATCGTTTGTCAGGTTCCACTGTCTTTTGCTATGCACGTAATTGATGGAATACGGTCACGGGGGCTGGCTGGGAAGGCGACCCCCTAATGCGGAATGCGAATCTGGCAAGGCTACTGGCCGAGCGGGCATCGGAAGCAGGATGGTACGACCAGCCCGCCTACTATGCGCCGCACGTCGTGACCCATGGCCAAATCCATGACTCCGGCGCACGTCTTGGGCAAGTCCTGAGAGACCGCGGTATCTCCAGAGGAGACCGCGTCCTGCTGTGCCTTCCGGATTCGCCGGAACTAGTGGAGCTGTTGCTGGCCTGTCTGGCTCGAGGGATCTTGGTGTTCCTTGCGAATCCGGACTTGCACCTCGACGATCATGCATTCCAGGAACGTGACACCGAGCCGGCGCTCGTCGTCACAACTGCCGCTCTCCGCGCTCGTTTTCAACAGTCGCACGTCGTGGAACCCGGAGAACTCCTGGCCGAGGCCGGCCGCGTCGAGGCCGGCGACTACGAACCGGTGAATGCCGACGCGCTTGCGTACGCTACTTACACTTCGGGCACTACTGGTCCACCGAAAGCTGCGCTGCATCGGCACGGCGATGTGTCAGCTTTTGTCGAGGCGATGTGTGGCAAAGCGTTGCGGCTCACTCCCCAAGATATCGGGCTGAGTAGTGCACGCATGTACTTCGCGTACGGTCTGGGTAATTCGGTTTGGTTTCCATTGGCCACCGGTGGTTCGTCGGTAATCAATCAATCGCCGGTTAGCCCGGATAAGGCTGCCGAGCTGAGTGCGAGATTTGAGCCGTCGGTGCTTTACGGTGTTCCAACCTTCTTCGCCAGAATTGTTGAGACATGCTCTGCGGACTCGTTTAGCTCGCTACGGTGCGTGGTTTCAGCGGGAGAGGCTCTCGGGGTAGGTCTCGCCGATCGAGTCGTAGAATTCTTCGGCGGTATTCCTGTTCTTGACGGAATTGGATCCAGCGAGGTCGGTCAAACATTCGTATCGAACAGCGTCGATGAATGGCGTCCAGGGACCATCGGAAAAGTTCTCAAACCTTATGAGATTCGAGTGGTGGCGCAGGACGGCCAGACCGCCGAACCAGGCGTCGAGGGCGACCTATGGGTCCGTGGACCGTCGATAGCAGCCGGCTACTGGAACCGGTCCGCAGATCCGTTGACGGCAGATAAGTCGACCGATCAGGATTGGCTCAATACAGGCGATCGAGTTTCAATCGACGGCGACGGATGGGTTAGTTACCGCTGCCGCGCGGACGATATCGAAATCGTCGGGGGCCTCAACGTCAACCCAGTTGAGGTCGAGCGACTCATCGTCGACCACGACAATGTGGCAGAGGCCGCGGTCGTCTCAGTAACCGAGCCCGCCGGGGCGACGGCGTTGCAGGCATTTGTGGTCCCGGCGAGCGGGAAACTCGTTGAGCAGTCGATTATCCGAGACATTCACCGCCGCTTGCTTACCCAGTTGTCGGCCTTCAAGGTGCCGCATAGGTTTGCCGTCGTCGAACGACTCCCTCGAACCTCGAACGGAAAGTTGTTGCGAGGTGCGCTTCGCGCGGAGAGTCCAACGGAGCCGATTTGGGACCTCGCGGCCATGGCACCGCAGTCGGACCCGGAGACGTTGACCGCCGGCGCGCCGGCATCGAATTTTCAGGTTCCTGAGAACCTGGGCGGCGGCACGCTGACCGAGCGGTTGGGCCTGTTGCGGGACGAACGCCACCGGCTGGTGATGGAGGCAGTCGGCACGGAGGCCGCCAAGATATTGGGCGAGCCCGATTTCCAGTCGATGAATCCGGATCTCACCTTCGCCGAGCTCGGTTTCGATTCGCAGATGACCGTCGAACTTCGTAATCGGTTGGCGGCAGTGACAGGTCTGCGCCTGCGCGACACGGTGGGATGGGACTACGGCTCGATTGCCGGACTGGCTCGGTATTTAGAGGGTGAACTCGCTGGATCGGCCATGCAGGTGCCGCTGCCTTCCCTGGTAGACCCCGAGGAGCCGGTGGTGCTGGTGGGGATGGGCTGCCGGTTCCCGGGCGGGGTGGATTCCCCGCACGCGCTGTGGGAGGTCGTGGCGGCGGGTCGTGATCTGGTGTCGGAGTTCCCGGTCGATCGGGGTTGGGACGTAGGGGAATTGTTCGACCCCGATCCAGACGCGATGGGCAAGACCTACGCGCGGCAGGGTGGGTTTGTCGCAGACGTGGCCGGATTTGATGCGGGATTTTTCGGGATCGCCTCCGGCGAGGCACTGGCGATGGATCCGGAGCAACGTTTGTTGATGGAGTGCTCCTGGGAGGCCCTGGAGCACGCCGGAATTGAACCGACATCGTTGCGGGGTTCGGCGACAGGAGTGTTCACCGGGATCTTCGGGCAAAGCTATGCCAGCGGTGCGAGCGACTTGCAGGGGTATCGGCTTACCGGTACGGCGTCGAGTGTCGCTTCGGGCCGGGTGTCGTATTTCCTGGGGCTCGAGGGTCCGGCGGTGTCGGTGGATACCGCATGTTCGTCCTCGCTGGTGGCCCTGCATTTTGCGGTGCAGTCGTTGCGGTCCGGAGAGTCCGATTTGGCGTTGGCCGGTGGAGCGACGGTGCTCTCGTCTCCGGCGGTTTTCGTGGGGTTCAGTCGGCAGCGGGGGCTGGCCGTCGATGGGCGTTGCAAGTCGTTCGCCGGCTCCGCTGATGGGACAGCATGGGGTGAGGGTGTCGGGGTCGTGGTGCTCGAGCGGTTGTCGGACGCGCGACGGCTAGGGCATTCGGTGTTGGCGGTAGTGCGCGGTAGCGCGGTCAACCAGGATGGCGCCTCCAACGGCTTGACCGCGCCCAATGGACCTTCCCAGCAGCGGGTGATTCGGGCGGCGCTCGCCAACGCGGGGTTGACCGCTGCCGATGTGGATGTGGTGGAGGCCCACGGCACGGGCACCACACTGGGTGATCCCATTGAGGCGCAGGCGCTGTTAGCCACCTACGGGCAAGACCGGCCGCCGGGGCGGCCGCTCTGGTTGGGCTCGATCAAATCGAATATGGCTCACACTCAGGCCGCGGCCGGCGTCGCCGGGGTCATCAAGATGGTGCAGGCAATGCGCTACGGCCTGATGCCGGCGACGCTGCACGTCGACGTTCCGTCCCCTTACGTGGATTGGTCGAGCGGCGAGGTGTCGGTGCTGACCGAGGCTCGCGACTGGCCGGCCGACGGGCATCCGCGCCGGGCCGGCGTTTCATCGTTTGGGATCAGCGGCACCAACGCTCATGTGATCTTGGAGCAAGCTCCGGCCGACGAAGTCGAAAGTGTCAGCGGTGCAACGGTTTCCGGTGAACCTGACCGAACAGGGTTGTCGGCGCTGCCGTGGGTGATTTCGGCTCGGTCGGCTGAGGCATTGACCGCGCAGGCGAGCCGATTGTTGGCCCACGTGGAAGCTGACGAACGGCTGAACCCGGCCGATGTGGGGTGGTCGTTGGCGCGGCGGTCGGTGTTTGAGTATCGAGCGGTGGCAGTGGGCGCTGATCGCCAGCAGTTGATCGCGGGGTTGACCGCGATCGCACGCGAAGAGCCGGGCGCGGGTGTGGTGATGGGCCGGGCGGCCTCGGTGGGCAAGACGGTGATGGTGTTCCCCGGGCAGGGTTCGCAGGCGATCGGGATGGGCCGCGACCTGTATGACCAGTTGCCGTTGTTCGCCCACGCTTTTGACGCGGTGGCCGATGAGTTGGATCAGCATCTGCGACTGCCGCTGCGCCGAGTTGTTTGGGGTGATGATCAAGGTCTGCTTGACAGCACCGAGTTCGCCCAACCGGCGTTGTTCGCGATTGAGGCCGCGCTATTCACGTTGTTGCGGAGTTGGGGTTTGGTCCCGGACTTTGTGATGGGTCATTCGGTGGGGGAGTTGTCCGCGGCTTATGTGGCCGGGGTGTTGAAGCTGACCGACGCCGCGATGTTGGTCGCGGCGCGGGGTCGGTTGATGCAGGCCTTGCCGGCGGGCGGAGCCATGGTCTCGGTGGGTGCCAGTGAACGCGAGGTGGGGCCGTTGCTGAGTGACGGAGTGGCGGTCGCGGCGATCAACGCTCCCGAATCGGTGGTGATCTCGGGCGCACAGCCCGCAGTGAGCGCGATTGCGCAGCGTTTGGCTGAGCAGGGCCGGCGGGTCCGCCCGTTGGCCGTCTCCCATGCGTTTCATTCGCCGTTGATGGAGCCGATGCTCGAGGAGTTCGCGCGGATCGCCGCCCGGGTTGAGGTGCGCAAGCCGCAGATCGGCATTGTGTCGAACGTGACCGCCGAGCTGGCCAGGTCCGGATCTGATTATGGGTCGGCGAAGTATTGGGTGGACCACATCCGTCGGCCGGTGCGGTTCGCCGACAGTGCGCGTCTTCTGCAAACCCGCGGTGCCACCCGCTTTATCGAGGTCGGTCCCGGCAGTGGTTTGACGGCCGCCATCGAACAGTCGTTGTCGCCCAATGAGATCGAGGTGGTCTCGGTGCTGGCCAAAGGCCGTCCCGAGGTGGCCTCACTGGTGACTGCGGCCAGCAAGCTGTTCGCCGGTGGGATGGGGGTCGATTGGCCGGCGGTGTTTGCCGGCTCGGGCGGACGGCGGGTGGAGTTGCCCACCTACGCGTTCCAGGCTCGTCGGTTCTGGGCGCAGGGGATTTCGGCCGGGTTTGGCGATGCGACCGCCTTGGGTGTGGAAGGCACCGGGCACCCGCTGCTGGGTGCGGTGGTGCAGCGACCCGATTCGGGTGGGCTGGTGTTGACCGGTCGGTTGTCGCTGGCGGCTCAGCCGTGGTTGGCCGATCACTCGGTGGGCGGAGTGGTGCTGTTTCCCGGGACCGGATTTGTGGAGTTGGCCATCCGCGCCGCCGATGAGGTCGGCTGCTCGATCATCGACGAGCTGGTGCTGGCCACGCCGCTGGTGGTGCAGCCGGGTGCCGGCGTGCAGGTGCAGGTGGTAGTCGGGGCCGCTGGTGAGGCCGGCGGCCGCGCGGTGTCGGTGTATTCGCGGCGTGATGAGTCTGATGCGGACTGGTTGTTGCACGCCGAGGGCACGCTCGGAATAGCCGCCGCGGAGGCCTCGGCGGATTTGTCGGAGTGGCCGCCGGCCGACGCGGAGAGCGTAGACGTTTCGGATGGCTATGCGCGGCTCGCGGCGCGTGGATACGGGTACGGCCCGGCTTTCCAAGGCCTGACGGCGATATGGCGACGCGGGCCGGAGCTCTTCGCCGAGGCCGCCATCCCAGCCGAAACCAGTGTCGACGGGATGGGAATTCATCCAGCCCTATTGGATGCGGTGTTACACACCATGGGGCTTGCCGTCGACACCACCGAAACGATGTTGCCGTTCTGTTGGCGGGGGGTGTCGCTACACACCGGCGGTGCCGGCCGGGTGCGGGCCCGTTTCACCGCGGTGGGTGCGGATGAGATGTCGATTGAGATAGCTGATGCTGCCGGGTCGCCCGTCTTGACGGTCGCCTCGCTGATGATCCGCCCGATGACGGCCGAGCAGTTGAACGCCGCCGTGACGTCGGCTGCCGCCCGTCGCGACTGCGACCCTCTGGAAGTGGTGTGGTCGCCAATACCGCCGAAGACCAACAGCATTGACGGGCCAGAGACGCTCCCGGTGGCGTCTTGGGAGGACTTCTGCGCCACCGACGGTGATGAGAGCGCTGATGCCGGGCGGGTGGTGGTGTGGCAGTGCGGATCTTTCGGCGACGACGTGGTGGGTTCGGTGTATGCGGCCACCCACGCGGCCCTGCACGTGCTGCAGCGCTGGCTGGCCGGCAGTCAGATAGGCACCCTGGTGGTGCTGACCCACGGCGCGGTGGGATTGCCCGGGGAGGGTGTCGGCGATCTGGCCGCGTCGGCGGTATGGGGTTTGGTGCGCTCAGCTCAGGCCGAACACCCGGGTCGCGTCGTGCTGGTCGACACTGACGCCGAGGTCGACGCGGCGGTGCTCGCCGCTGCCGGGGAACCTCAACTCTTGGTCCGCGCCGGTGCCGTGCACGTCGCCCGGCTGGTCCTGGCTCCGCGACTGCTGGCGCTACCGCCGCAGGAGCCGGCCTGGCGGTTGTCGACCAGCGGTGGGACGTTCGAGGACCTTGCCATCCAGCCCTGCCCCGAGGCGCGAGCACCCCTGCAGGCAGGGCAGGTTCGGGTGGCGGTGGCTTCGTCCGGGGTCAATTTCCGGGATGTGTTGGCGGCGTTGGGAATGTATCCGGGCAAGGCCCCGGTGCTGGGTGCAGAAGGCGCCGGCACAATCGTCGAGACTGGTCCCGAGGTCGATGGCCTCGCCGTTGGCGACGCGGTAATGGGCTTGATCGACGGGACGGGTCCGTTGGCGGTGGTGGATCAGCAGCGGCTTGCCAAGCCACCGCGGGGGTGGTCGTCCGCCCAGGCCGCGGGCGTACCGGTGGCGTTTATGACGGCCCTGTATGGCTTGGTGGATTTGGCGGCGATCCGTCCAGGGGATTTGGTGCTGGTGCACGCGGCTACCGGTGGAGTAGGTATGGCCGCGGTGCAGCTGGCCAGGCACCGCGGCGCGGAAGTGTTCGCCACCGCCAGCGCTGGCAAGTGGGACACGCTGCGCGCCATGGGTTTTGATGAGGACCACATCGGTGACTCCCGGGCACTCACTTTTGAAGAGAAGTTCCTATCCGTCACCGGCGGCCGCGGGGTTGATGTCGTGCTCAACTCGCTCGCCGGTGAGTTCGTGGATGCCTCACTACGGTTACTCGTCCGCGGCGGACGTTTTCTCGAAATGGGCAAGACCGATATCCGAGACGCCCAGGCGGTTGCCACCCAATGTCCCAACGTGCGCTATCAGGCGTTCGACTTGATCGAGGCCGGCCCGGATCGTATCCAGGAGATGCTGAAGGAGCTGACGGAGCTGTTCGAAACCGGCGCGCTGCAGCAGCCGCCGGTTCGTACCTGGGATGTGCGCTCCGCTCCGGAGGCGTACCGGTTCATCAGCCAGGCCCGCCACATCGGCAAAGTGGTTTTGAACATGCCCTCGACGCTGAGTGCTGACCTCGCCGAGGGCACGGTGCTGATCACCGGTGGCACCGGGATGGCCGGTGCTGAGCTGGCCCGTCACGTGGTGAACGCCTACGGAGCGCGTCATGTCGTTTTGGTCAGTCGGCGTGGGGGTCGCGCTGAGTCGACCGCCGAGCTGACCCTCGACTTGGCGCGGGCCGGCGCACAGGTGCAGGTGCTGGCCTGCGATGTGGCCGATCGAAGCGCGGTGGCGGAATTGCTGGCCCAGCTGGCTCGGCGGTTCCCGCCGTTGCGTGGGGTGATTCATGCTGCCGGGGTGCTGGATGATGCGGTGATCACCTCCCTGACACCGGACCGGGTGGATACGGTCTTGCGCGCCAAGGTCGACGCGGCGTGGAACCTGCACGAGTTGACCCGTGACCTGGGGTTGTCGATGTTCGTGCTGTGTTCGTCGATTGCCGGCACGGTGGGTGGCCCGGGGCAGGGCAATTACGCTGCGGCCAACGCCTTTCTGGACGGATTGGCCGCTCGCCGGCAGGCCGCGGGCTTACCGGCCGTGTCGCTGGCGTGGGGATTGTGGGAGCGTTCCAGCGGTATGACCGCTCATTTGAGCGAGCGCGATCTGGCCCGGCTCAACAGGGACGGGCTGGGGGCGATGGATGCCGCGCAGGCGCTGGAGTTGTTCGACGCGGCACTGGCTGTAGACCACCCCGCTGTCGTCGTCACCCGTCTGGACCGCTCGGCGCTGGACGCCCGGGCACTCGACGGCGAGTTGCCGTCGCTGTTCAGCGGTTTGGCGCGCCGCACACGCCGGCGTACGGCAGACGACATCGTTGACGCAACCGCGTCAAGGTCGGCATTGACTCAACGCCTGCACTCGCTGGACCCCGACGATCGACACAGTCTGCTGGTGGAGACGGTGTGCTCGCATGCGGCGGCAGTGATGGGTCACCCGGCACCCGAGGAAATCGACCCTGACACCCCGTTCCGTGATCTGGGGTTTGACTCGCTGACCGCTGTCGAGTTGCGCAACCACGTCAAGACCGCAACGGGGCTGACGTTGTCACCGACCCTGATTTTCGACCACCCGACCCCGGCCGCAGTCGCCGCGCATATCGGCCAGCAACTCGCGGAAAGCAGCGACGTCGCCTGAGCGGTCGTCGAGCCGACCGCCCGTCGAATGGCGAAGCGGCTCAGGGTCTATCGCACGGCCACCGGCAGCGGGGCGGTGGCGTCGTCCGGAGCGGCGGCCTTTCGGTTGGCATGGTCGCCGCGGGGATGGACTACCAAGGGCCACCAGAACCAGCGGCCCAGCATGGTGGCCAGCGACGGCATGAACAGTGTCCGCACCACCAGGGTGTCGAGTAGCAGGCCGATACAGACCGTCGAGCCGAACTGGCCCAACACGGTCAGGTCGCTGCCCAGCATCGCCGCCATCGTGAACGCGAACACCAGGCCCGCCGATGTCACCACCGCACCCGTGCCGGCCATCGACCGTATGTATCCGGTCTTGAGCCCTGCGTGTATCTCTTCTTTGAACCTCGAGACCAGCAGCAGGTTGTAGTCAGAGCCAACCGCCAACAGGATGATCACCGACAGTGCCACGACGATCCAGTGCAGGTGCATGCCAAACAGGTCCTGCCAGATCAGCACCGACAGTCCGACGGATGCGGCGATCGAACTGCTCGCGGTTCCGACGATGACCATGGATGCCACCACGCTGCGGGTCAGCAGCAGCATGATCATGAAGATCAGCGTCAAGGCCGACACCACCGCAATCATCAAGTCGTACTTCTCGCCGTCGGCCATGTCCCGGAAAGTCGCAGCGGTGCCGCCGAGATACACCTTGGCGTCCGACAGCGAGGACTGCTTGAGCGCTTCTTGGGCCGCGGTGCGCTCAGCGGACACGCGGTCGATTCCTTCGGGTGACATCGGATCACCCTGGTGAGTGATGAAGAACCGCACCGACTTTCCGTCGGGGGAGAAGAACAACTTCACGCCGCGAATGAATTCCGGGTTGGTAAACGCCTCGGGCGGCAGGTAAAAGAAGTCGTCGTTCTGCGACTTGTCGAAGCTCTGTCCCATCACGATGGAGGTGTCGCTCATCGCCTCCATCTGGTTGATCATCGCCTGAAACGTCTGATACATGGTCAACGTCAGACCGTGCGTTGTTTTCAACGTTTCGAGCATGATCGGGATCAGCAGTTCCAACTCGTGCGAGGCCTGCGCGGTGCGGGTGATGTCGCCGGAAAGATCGTGGAACTTCTCGGCGAGTTGGTCGAAACCGTCGACCGAGTCGAACAAAGACCGGAACGAGAAACAGACGGGGATGTCGTAGCAGTGCTTCTCCCAATAGAAGTAGCTGCGGATCGGTCGGTAGAAGTCCTCGAAGTCCGCGATGTGGTCTCGAAGGGTGTCGGTGATCTCCGACGTCTCCTGGGTGGTTTTCGCGCTGTCGAGGGCGGCGCTGGCCAGATCGTGGGTGACCTTTGCCTGGCGTTCCGTCACGTTGATCATTATCTGCATCTCGTCGGCCATTTTCAGAAGGTCTTTCATTCTGTCTTTGAGAAAGTCCATGTTCTGCATGGTCGTCTGGCTCTGGATGCTGTTCTGGAACGGAATTGAGCTGTGCTGGATGGGAATTCCCAACGGACGGGTGATGTCCTGGATCATCGCAATGCCGACCGTCCGGATCTCATTCTTGGCGACCTTGTCCAACACCAGCATGTCGGCCGGATTGCGCATATCGTGGTCGGCCTCGATCATCAGCAGGTCCGGGTTCATCCGGGCTTCGGAGAAGTGCCTGTCGGCCGCGGCATAGCCGACGTTGGACCGCGCCGCCTCGGGTAGGTAATGACGGTCGTTGTAACTTGGCTTGTACCCGGGTAACGCGACCATGCCGACCAGGACGACGGCTGCGCTCACCGCGAAAACCGGTGCGGGCCAACGTACGACGGCGGTGCCGACTCGACGCCACAACCTGCCGCGGGCCTGTCCCTTCTTTTCGAAGAGACCGAAGCGACTACCGATGAACACCACCGCGGGCCCGAGCGTCAGCCCGGCCAAGACAACGACCAGCATGCCGATGGCCACCGGGTCGCCCATGGTGTGGAACCAGGGCAACCGGCAGAAGCTGAGGCAGTACGTCGCTCCGGCAATGGTCAGCCCGGACCCCAGTACGACCGGGGCTACTCCCTTAAAGGTTGTGTAGTAAGCGGTTTCGCGGTCTTCGCCGGCGCGACGCGCCTCCTGATAGCGGCCGACGAGGAAGATGCCGTAGTCGGTGCCGGCCGCGATCGCCAGCATCGTCAGGATGTTCGCGGCGAACGTGGTGAGCCCAAAGGCGTTGTTGTAACCGAGAACCGCGACGATTCCGCGCGCACACGCCAGCGCGACGAAGGTCATGAACAGCTGGATCAGCGTGGTGACGATCGAGCGGTAGACCAGCAACAACATGATCGCGATCGCGCCGAGGGTGAACAGCGTGATTTTCGCCAAGCTGTCATTGCCGATGACGTGCATGTCGTCCGACAGCGCCGCCGAGCCGGTGACGTGAGCCTTGACCCCGGGCGGTGCGGGCTCGTCATCGACGACCTTGCGGACGGCCTCGACAGAGTTGTTGGCCTGCGTGGTGCCCTGGTTACCGGCGATATTGACTTGGACATAGGAAGCCTTGGCATCGGCGCTCTGAGCGCCCGCCGCGGTGAACCGGTCGCCCCAGAAGTCCTGGATGTGCTGCACGTGCTTGGTGTCTTTGCGCAGTTTGCGGACGATGTCGTCGTAGTAGCGGTGCGCTGCGTCGCCGAGTGGCTGCTGACTTTCCACCACCACCATGACGGTGCTGTTGGAACTGAACTCATGGAAGTTGTGCCCCATCCGCATCATCGCCTGATTCGACGGCGCTTCCAGGGGCGCCATCGGCGCGGAATGGTTTTCGCCGACGATTTCCAGGCTGGGAACGGCGACATTAACCAGCACAGTCAGCGCGACCCAGCCCAGAATGATCGGAATCGCGAAGATACGAATGAAATGCGGGATAAAGGGGCGGTGCGGCTTGGCTTCTGTCGTCTGAGTGTCGGCTGTGTCGGTCATGCGGACTTCACCAGGCAGAACGTCTGGGCGTTGTGGCCGTCCGAGCTTCGGTGCTCGCGCAGCTCTCCGTCAACGGTGATACGGCAGCCGATGTAGCCGGCGTCGGTCTGCGCCATGATGTTGGCGCTCACGGCGGGCAGTGTGGTGGAAATGGTGTACGACCATGGCAGCGGCGCGTTGTTGATCTGGTGGGTGTTCGCGTCGGCGTCCCAGTAGTTGATGTTCGCTACGCTGCCGGGCGGCCCGTCGATCTCGTACTTCACGACTTTCGGGTTGAACTGCACGATCTTGATTCCGGCTCCTGAATTCGCGTTGAGGTCCTGCGAGGCGAACACTTTGTGCAGTCGCGTCACGGCCAGCGCGGAAACCGACAGCACGACCACCAGCAGCAGAGGTATCCAGGCGCGTTTGAGCAAACCGTTGATCGACACTGCCCTCACTCGCTCTCCTCCCGCTGCGCCGTGAGCGATGTTGTCCGCGAACGCATCAAGCTACGGATCCTGTCCGCGGTAGAACGACGCGTCCGGGCAGCCTTGCCGAAAGAGCTGGCTTCAGCCGTCGTGGTTGTCGACTCCTGACAGAACTTCGCTCGGCTAACGATGCTAAACGATAGGGCACGCCCGCGTTCTGTTAGGTCGCAAACGTCACTTCCCGGCGCGACCGGTGACGGGTGGAAGGTCGGCGAGTGTGACGATGCCCGGCTTGGCCGCCACAACTGCAGGTACCGCATTGGTCACCGGCATCGCGGTATAGATCATGCCCAACCCCATGAAGCCCGGCTCGGTCCAATCCTTTGGCGGCAGGCAGTGCACGACCGTGCGCATATTCGGAACGCCGAATACCTGGATGACGTGGCCGTGCTCGAGTGGCTTGGGCGGCACCACGTGCTCGCCCATCGTCCAGTTGAAGCCGACGCTGACGACGTTGCGATCCCCGACCCAGCCACGGTGATAGCCGAACACGCTGCCGATCGTGCCGGCCGGGATCTTCATGAAGCCCAAGTCGGAATCGCCGGTCGCCGCGGTGAAGGTGACGTCGAAGGTCATCTTGTCCAGCTTCGCCCCCATCGCCTCGGCCATCATCGCGGCCGACTCGGCGAAGACTTCACTTTCGCGCCGAACATTCTCATCCAGCCCCGGAGTGTCGGGATCTTGCGAGAAGCCCATCGCCGTCTGGGTTTCCGCCGATTCGTAGGTGGAGCAGTCCACCGATTCGGTGATGCGGATCTCGTCGACGCGCTCGCACGACCCGCTGAGCGCCATGCCGACCAGGTTCGTCATTCCGGGGTGCGCGCCGCTGCCGAAGATCGTCGACTTGCCCTGCTCGCACGCGTCAAGGATTCGTTGCCGGTCCTGCGGTGTCTGCTTGCCGCCGGTGATCCAGGCCGCGCTGGTGCACACGTTGACGCCTGATTTCAGCAGCCGAACCAATTCGTCGACGCTCGGCCACAGCGGGTTGTAGCAGCACGCATCGGGCCGAAGTGCCAACAGCGCATCGACGTCGTTGGTGGCTTTAACCCCCGTCGGCTCCGGCCATCCGGACAGCTCGGCGGCGTCCACCCCGACCTTGTCCTGACCGTGCGCGTACACACCGACCAGTTCCATGTCCGGTCTGCCGATGATGGCGTGCAGCGATCGCCGCCCAATATTGCCGGTGGTCCACTGGATCACCCGAAGCGGATGGTCTGCTTTGGTCACGCTCATCTTGGGCTCCTTTGCCGGTGCGATTCGTCTCATTATCTTCAACCGGCTGATGGCCGCCCATTCCGGGCATCTCTTACACAGAGTTAATTTTGGCGTGGCCGATAATTTTTCGAGACGTCCCCGCAGCCGTGCGGCGAGGGTGGTCCCTGCGCGTACCAGTCGGGCGTCGATGGACCGATGCGAGCAACCAGTTATCGAAACATGCCAGTGCCGGTTCGGCGCGGCTGCAAGAGTGGCGTGGCTGCCGTCGGCAGCCTGAAATATGCACTGCCGCAACAAGAAGAGGCCCCGTGCAGGCAGCGCTGCCGGCAGCGCGACTCCCGCTGCTGCAAGCGTCACAGCAAGTTGACAAGTACTCTTCGATCTACTTACTCTAGAGTAACCTACGCCCGCGTAAGGTGCTCAACCCACCGAAAGGGGCTCGATCGCATGAGCACACAGCAAACATGCGACGAAAGACGTGCACGAGGGTAGCGCGGGGCATCCAGACCGATGGCGCAATTAAATGAGAGCACCGCGCACAGCACTCGCGATGTGGACGTGGCGCTTCCGCTGATGCCCGGATACGGGCAACTGGACCCGTTGTCTGCGTGCGCGGTCGAGGACTGGGTACGGCGAGGAAACTGCCTGCCCGTCGAAGACGTTCCGGTTTCCTCGATCCGAAATTCCTATACGCCCAGGAAGAGTAAGGCGAACGAGCAGCACATCCAGGTGTTGGCGCAATCGCCCTTGCCCTTACCGCCGATCGTGATTCATCGAACCTCGATGAGGGTTATCGACGGCGTGCATCGACTGCGCGCAACCGAATTGCGTGGCGACAGCACGATACCGGCCAGGCTTTTCGAGGGTGATGACGCTGAGGCTTTCGCGCTCGCAGTGCATCTGAACGTCACGCACGGCCTGCCACTGACGCTTTCGGAACGAAAAGCGGCGGCGCAACGAGTCCTGGCGTCCTACCCGCATTGGTCGGATCGGTCGATCGGGTTCATCGCAGGAGTGTCGAACAAAACGGTCGCCAAACTGCGCGGGTGTGCAACCGAGGAAATTTCCCAGTTGAACCCGCGGCTCGGACGGGACGGCAAAATCCGTCCGGTCAGCCCGGCCCACGGACGGCGACGCGCTGCCGAATTTCTGTCGGTGAATCCACGGGCGTCGCTGCGAGAAATCGCGCGAAAGGCGGGCGTCTCCGTCACCACCGCGCGTGATGTGCGTCAACGCATCGACAACGGCGAGAGTCCGCTGCCTGGTGGCGTCGCCGAAACCGGCCGGCGTTCCGAGCCGTTAGCTGAGGCGACCGATACCGGGGTCGGTGGGCTCCTCGGCGGTCTCTGGGTGTCTGCCGAGGGCCGGGGCAGCGATCTTCTTCAACGACTCCGAAAGGATCCGTCGGTCAGATCGTCCGAACGGGGACGAGCGCTGCTACGACTGCTTTCCGTCGCCGCGATCGCGATCAGCGCGTGCAATGAGTTCGCCGAAGCCGCACCGATCCACTGCTCGGCCACGATCGCCGAGATAGCGCGAAAGAATGCTCGCGCCTGGCAGGAAATCGCGGAGAAGTTCGACATCTGACGGGCCGCAAGCTGCTCGGCTTCGGCCCGCGACAGGTCAAAGCCCGCAGGCGCCGACCGCGAGGAACGCGCAGCCGATTGCGGCCAGCAGGATGGCGACGTCACGGCGACGGCGCGACCGAAGCCAATCGTGCAGCCTGGCCACCGCCTTCGCGGTTGGGTCGGGGGCCAACAGGTAGGCCAGCAGTGGAATCTCAACGAGCGCAAAGGCCACGGCGTTGAACATCAACAGCGCGGCGACTTGCCGGAGAGCGGCCGCGCCGGAGGCGAGGATGACGGCCAGCGCTGCCAGGTAGTCGACCGACGGCAGCGCGATGCTGAGACCGGCGATCCCCGCGACCGGTAGCGAATCGCCCTTCAGCAGCTTCCAGGCCGGCGTCGCCAACAGCGCGGGCCGCGGTCCCAGCCGCGCGGGCAGGTCGACGGCCACGATGACAGCGATGCAGAGAACGAGCAACCCGATCAGGACCTGAACCCGGGGCAGCGTGACGAAGTTGGTCCCGAGCAATATGCGTCGAAACACAAACAGGACAATCAGACCCACCGTCGTTCCCATGGAGAAACCGCCACATAGAAACGCGAACAGCTGTAGGACGGGTCGGGGCCTGTTCAGCATGAGCACCGTCATACCGATTCGGAATGGTTCGACACTGACGGCAAGCGCCATTATCAGCACAGTCGCCAGCATGAGTTAATTCTTAGCGCGCGACCATCGGCCGGGCTAGGCGTCCAACCGGGCGAATTGGTCTTGGCGGTATTGCTCGATGCAGGCGGCACGCCGAATTTTGCCGCTTGTTGTGGTGGGAATCGAACCGGGCGGTACGAGCACGAGGTCGCCGACAGTCAGACCGTGTGCGTTCGAGATCGCCGCTGTGACATCGTTTCTGACTTCGCTGAGCCGATGCTTGGCATCGTCGTCGGAATCGCCACGCTTCTTGATCTCGATGACGGTGACCAGGTGTTCGGTGCCGTCCTGTGGCACCGAGATCGCCGCGACCCGACCGCGGGTGATTTCCTGGATCGTTGCCTCGATGTCCTCGGGGTAGTGATTGCGCCCGCGGATGATCACCAGATCCTTGATGCGGCCGACGATGAAGAGGTCTCCATCGAAGACGAAGCCCTGGTCGCCGGTTCGAAGCCATGGCCCTTCGGGCGTACCCGGGGACGCATCGACAAGCGTTGCGCCGAAGCAGCGCTGTTCATCCGGTGGCCGGTGCCAGTACCCCTCGGCGACATTGGCGCCATGGACCCAAATTTCGCCGACCATGCCATCAGGAAGCTCACGGTCGGTGTCATAGTCGACGATCCGCACGTCAGGCGACGGCGGTACTCGGTATTTGACGAGCGTAGTGCCCGTCCCTTCCGGGCACACCTCGGCGTTGCCGGTGCCCAGCTCACCGGGATCGAAAGTCTCGGCGCCTGATAGATCAGACCAGGTGCCCGCCGCCACGAAGACCGTCGCCTCCGCCATGCCGTATGACGGACGCATCATGTGGTCTTTGAAGTTGAAGTGAGCGAATCGGTCGACGAAGCGCTGCAGGGTGGCCGGCTCGACGCGCTCGGCGCCGCTGATGATGCCCAGCACACCGCTGAGGTCGAGGCCTTCGAGATCACTGTCGCTGGTTTTGCGAGCGGCCAGGTCGAAAGCGAAGTTTGGTGCCGCTGACCAGGTGTTGGGTGTTTCGGCCAATGCGCGCACCCATCGGGCGGGCCTTTCCAGGAACCCAACCGGGCTCGACAACTCGCCACGGTGACCGCTCAGGATGGGTGCGCAGACGCCGAGCACCAAACCCATGTCGTGGTAGAACGGCAACCACGACACCAGGACGGTATTGGGCGGCGCGCTGGTGTGGGGATCGGCGAAGAACGCGCGCATCAACTGCTCGAAGTTCACCTGCAGGTTGCGGTGCGTGATCATGACTCCGGTAGGCAGCCGGGTTGAACCCGAGCTGTACTGCAGGTAGGCCACGTTGGGCAAATCGTCTGTCCGAAGGCTTGTTGCACCCTCGGCATCGAGATGTATCGAGTCGATTTCGACGATCTTGGGGATGTTCTCCAGGCGGGCCTCATCGACGTATTCGGCGACGTCTTCCGCGAATGCGGACGTGGTGAGAATGACCGAGGGCGACGTGTCGGCGAGGACCGCGTCGACCCGCTCGTGGCTGGAGCCGCGATGCGGCAACGGGAGCGGGACGGAGATGAGCCCGGCCTGCATCGAACCCAGAAATGCCGCGATGTAGTCAAGCCCTTGCGGAGCCAGGATGACTGCACGATCTCCGGTAGATCCGTGCGGGCCGAGTTCGCGTGCCACGTTGAGTGTTCGACGCGACAGCTGTGACCAGGTGAGATTCTCCCGCACGCCCGCCCAGTCGTGCTCGTAACTGGTGAACGTGTACGCGACGTCGTCCGGTCGCAGGCTGGCGCGACCGTGCAACATCGAGAGAATCGTTGACTGGGCCATAGATGTCAGATTACGTCCGTACTGAGCAGTTGAGTGGTATGGGCTGGGGGTCAGGCGCCGGCTTCGCTGGCGCCATGGGCCAACACCGACATGGCACCGGCGATGATCTGCGAGAACGGATCAGCCCCACCACCGAATGTCGCCTGGTTGGCCGGCGCGGTGACCTCCGCCGGGTCGAAGCCGTGCGCCGGATCAATCTGAAGCGGCGCCGTCGACGGGTCGTCGTTGCGCGAGTAGCCGGCATTGACTCGGGGTGCCAGGATGGCGTCGAGCTTGTTCAGCGTGTCTTCCTGGATCCCGATGTATTTCAGCGGCATGACAAGAGGAAGGTGCTGTTGCGGGACCATGATCGTGGTGTCTTTGGCGCCCCGGGAGTTGATCGTCGTCCTGATGTTCTGCGGCGGCACCATGCTCTTGTTAGTGAAGGCCACTGCGGTGTGTCCGGTGGCCAGGCCCATCAGGGTGTTGGCGAGCGCGAACATGTTGTCCGGCCGGTCGGGGAAGTCCGCGATCGAGTCGTAGGCGGCCACGAACCTGTCGGTGTCGTACTGGCTTTCGTACGGCGGCGGCATGGTGTAGTCGAGTGCGGGAACTACGCTGCCGACCGGGAACGTGGCGGACAGGAAACTCTGACCGAAGGCGTGATGGCCGATCGGGTCGCCGAAAGTGGCGAAGTTCAGCGTGTTCGCCGGGGGAGCGTTCGGGTCAGTCGCCAGCCGGGCTTGCGCGCCGTCGACCACGAATCCGCCCTCGGATAGGCCGATCGCGGTACCGGGGCGGCCAGTGTTGTAGATCGAGGAAACGAGGTTGTCGACACCCACGTCGACCGACCATCCCACGCTGGGACCGTCCAGCCCGACACCCGGAAAGTCGTGGTCGAACTTGTCGATCTCCGGCTTGAGGCCCGGGAAGAGGTTCGCGAGCACGTGCCCCTGAACCTGTCCCGCCGGGTAGCGAACGATTTGCCGGCGCTGCCCGGGGAACCAGTCCGCGCCCTCCATTTTGATGTATTGGTCGTAGGGGACGCCCAGCACGTGAGCGCCGCCGAGGGCATAGGCGGTCTGGTCACCCGGCGCTCCCGGAGTCGGGGGGCCGCTGATGGGCGAGTCGTCGGCCGTGGCGGCGCCGATGCCGAAACACCCTGTGGCGCTGATGCTTACCAGCGCACCAACTCCTGCGAGTAGTTTCTTCATCGCGACTCCTGGCCCCTCGTCTTCGCCTCGTAGTCTCACACAAATCATGCGGGTGCGCGAACCTTCGACGCGCGCGACGGCCACCAGTTCGCCCGACCGATCAGCGCCGCAAAAGCGGGAACCGTGATGGTGCGAACCAGGAAGGTGTCCAGCAGAATTCCGATGCCGATGATGACACCACCCTGCACGACGGTGCCGATGCTGGAGAACAACAGCCCGCCCATCGAGGCGGCGAAGATCACGCCCGCGGCAGTGATCACACCGCCCGTGGAACTCAGCGTGCGGATGATGCCGTAGCGGATGCTGCGCGGCGACTCGTCACGCATTCGCGAGACAAACAGCATGTTGTAGTCGGCTCCCACGGCGACCAACACCACGAATGCCAGCGGCGGCACACTCCAGTGCAAATGCTGGCCGAGGATGAATTGGAAGAACACCACGCCGATGCCGATCGCTGACAAATACGAAATCACCACGGACGCAACGAGATAAAGTGGTGCAACGATCGCACGCAGTAGCACGATCAAGGTCAGCAGCACGACGAGAAGGGTGATCGCGATGATGAACCGGATGTCGTGCTGGTAGTAATCCCGGGTGTCCTTGAGGCCGACGGTGAACCCCGCCATCGAGATCTTGGCGTCCGACAGCGCAGTATTCGGTTGAGCTCCCTTGGCGGCCGCGAGGATCGAGTTGACCTGATCCATCGCTTCGGTGCTGAACGGATTGAGCTTGGTCTGGACCAGGTAGCGCACCGAGCGGCCGTCCGGCGACATGAAGACGTTGGCGGCCTTCTTGAATTCGTCGAGGTGCAGCAACTGTGCCGGGATGTTGAACCCGGCCATGGCGGGTTGGGCCGCGTCGTGCTTCAGCGACAACAGGAACGTTGCTGACTCGCTGAGCCCTGCACCCATCTGTTTGACCTGATCGACGAGCTGAGTTACCGCGTCGGCCACCTCCCGGCTTCCGCCGGCGAATTGGTCTGCGCCGCTCTGCAGGGCGCCGAGGTTCGTCTTGACGGCGCCCGGCTGATCCATTCCCATGGATTGCATCACACCGGTGAGCCTCGTCAGCGCATCCCGTATGCGGTCCGCCGACGCCTTCAACGATCCTTTGTCCGGGTACTCCTGCAGTTGGTGGGCTAGGTCGTTGATCGCATCGACGTCCTCTTTGTCTCGCGAACTCAATATCTGCTCGAACACGCCGCGGGTGTTGCTGCAGGACTCGTCGAGATCGCAAACCGGATTATTCCGCAGGGCCAGCGCGACGGGACCTATCCAGAGGAAGAAGTCTTTGGCGCCGCCGTACGTGAAGCCCATCGCATTGGTGAGCGAGTTGACGTGGTCGAGAAGCTGGGCAGCGATGTCGACTTGTCGTACCAGCACGTCGCCGCCGTAGTGGTCCTTCTCCGAGGAAAAGGTGTTCTCAAGGTCCTGCACACTGGCGGCGAGCCGGCTGACCTGGCCGCGCACCTCGTCGAGGTTGCTGGCCAGCGTGCCGGCGCCTTCCGACAGCCGGTTGAGGTCACCGGTGCGGTCGTTGATCAGCTCCGACCCGCCCTGCAGAAAGGTGCCGATGGCGCCCGCCTGATAGGTAGCCCGGAATTGTTCCGGCACATTCCCGGTCGGCCGGGTGATACCGCTGATCGCGGCGACGTTCGGCAGTTGACTGACTCGGTCCGCCATCTGCTCCAAATCGGCCAGGGCTTGCGGCGTGCGCAGGTCACGGGGCGACTGGATGAGGATGTATTCCGGTATCGATTGATTCACCGGGAAATGTCGGTCCAGCACGTTGTATCCGGCTGTGCTCGGAGCGGAGGCCCCCAGTGCCTTGCGGTCGTCGTAGTTGTAACGGACAAAGGCAGAGCAGCTGGCCAAGATGGCCAGCACCAGCAGGCTGGCAACCAGATGAGTCTTCGGTCGGCGCACGATGCGGATCCCTGACCGGCGCCATAACCGGGCGGTCAGCTCGCGACGCGGCTTGACCCAGCCCCGAGGACCCGCGATGGTCAGGATCGCGGGCAGCAACGTCACCGCGGCCAGGAAAGCCACGCCGATCCCGATCGCCGCAGCCACCCCGACCGTCTTGAAGATGCCCATCTGGGCGAAGCTGATCAGCAGGAAGGTAATTCCGACCATGCTGGCGGAGGCGACGATCACTTTCCCGATCGAGATCAACGCCCGCTTGACCGCCTGATCGGAGCCATCACCCAACCGCAGATAGTCGTGATATCGACTGATGAGAAAGACCGCGTAGTCAGTTCCGGCTCCGGCCATGATCGCGCTCAGAAAGACGATGGACTGATTCGAGACACCGGCGCCGGTCAGCGCCGAGTAAGCGGCCACCATCGATTGCGCGATCATCAGGGACAACCCGATCGACATCAGCGGCAGCAGCATGGTGACCACGCTGCGGTACACCACCAGCAAAACGAGCAGCACCAGCACGCCGATCGCCAGCTCGATCGGAAGCCGATCCTTCTCGCCCGCGACGGTCAGGTCCGCGACCGTCGCCGCCGGCCCGGTGATGTTCGCCCGCAGCGACGTCCCGGCGACGGCATGGTTGACGACGTCACTGATCTGGTTGAAGGCGGTGTATGACTGTGGCGTTCCCAATTCGCCCGCCACGCCCACCGGCAGCACCCAGGCTTTGTTGTCCTTGCTGGTCACGATGTCACGCAGCGGTGGCGTGGTGATGAAATCCTGCAGCATCACGACATTGCGGGTGTCCCGACGCAATGCGTCCACCAGCTTGCCGTACACCGCTTCGTCGTCACGGCCGAGACCCTTGTCGTCGGTCAGGACCACCAACAGCAGGTCTTCGGAGCCCGATTCGTGAAACGCCTCGGTCATCTTCCGGGCGGTGACGCTCGACGGCGCATCGCTGGGCAGGATGGCGAGTGGATGCTTCTGGGCCATCTCGTTCAGCGACGGGAACGTCAGTGGTAGCGCGACCGCAATCGCTACCCAAAGCCCGATCACCAACCAAGGCCACCGCACCACAAAAGCGGCTAGCCGCTGCATATCGCCCTCACCGCCCGAAAATCACACACTCAATTGCCCCACGCTATGCGACGCGTCCCCAATGCCCGCTGTCTGCGACCCGCACGCACACGGATTTCATTGCCTCCATGTATCGAGTGACCGATTTGTGGGCGACCGGGTTGTCGGGATGCATGATCGCCATCACCGTGCCCTCGCCGTATCGAAACACATAAATGGTCATCTGATACGAGTACCGGCCGTCGGAGTAGATCCCCATGTTGTTCGCCAGACCAAGATCGGCTGCTGCCAGCACGGCGTTGAGTGGAGCGGCGCCGCCATGCAGAAAGTTCGACACCGGGAAGTTCGGCCGCGGCCACTTCAGCCAGGGCGCCAACTCCAGTACGCGGTAATACGGCACCTTCGCCATGTCCAGGCCCGTGTCGAAAGAAGCCTGCGCGGCCCATGCGGCTTCGCCGAAAGAGGCCGCGGCGATCGGGATGGTGATCGGGATCAAGCCGGTAAACCAACCCTGCGTCATGAAATTGTCTTGACCTGAGCGTGAGTCCCGCGGAGTGAGCCCGTAATACGTGAGGGCCCCGGTGAATTCATGCTCCAGCAGGGCAAAACACGCGAACAATCCGCCGACGAAGCGCGCACCGGCCGCCGTGCAGGCTGATTCGAAGCGCTCGGTTTGTGCGGTGTCCATCAGCAGTTCGGAGGTCATCGAACTGCCGTCGGAGCCCACCGGGTTGCCGAGCGGGAGCGGGAAGTCCGGAAAACCACCATCGTTGCTCTCGGCGAAGTCGATCCAGGCCTGTACCCCGGGTGAATCCAGCGTCAACGTCGACGTTTGCTCACGTTCCCGGACGCAAAATTCGTCGAAGCTGCCCGCGTCGGGAAGCTCCAGGGAATTGCCCCCGCTGCTGAGCGCCGCGTACATTCCGTTGGCCTCCAGCATCGTGGTGCCAATCAGCGACGCGTCTCCGTGGACGTGATCCATGGCGGTGAAAAAGCTGAACCCGTCCTCCAGCTGGATAACCCCGAACGTGAAGCAACCCCACTCCAGCGGATTGGGTATCCCCACGGCGAGAGCGCGTATTTCGCCAGCAGTCAAGGTGCCGTGGTCGATCGGCTCGAACTCGATGTCAGCCGGATCGGCGATCGTATGTCTGATGAAGTCCCCGCTATCAGCGTGCTCGAACCAACTGCGAAAGGTGTCATGCCGTCGTAGGTATCGGTTGAGGCCGTCGTTCATGGCGGCAATGTCGCACCGGCCGGCTACGTCGCAGGAAGCGATGATTTGCCGGGAGAAATCCAGCCCCGCTTCTGTCCGTTCGTAGTAGTTACGAAGATGCTGACCCTGCATGTAGCTGACTGGGACCGAGCTGACCGGCGCTTGCTGGACTTTTGCGGAAGATGCTGTCGTCGGGTGCCAGGAGATGACCGTGCCGGGAGTCGGCGTCCAGTCATCGATCGAACCGATCGTGATCTTCCCGATGCGCAAAACCTCGTCCTTCCTAATTCGGCGGCTGCGGTCACGCCACGCTGGCGGCCCGATCAAGATAACGTTATTAGCCATGAGTGTCGCACCACTGGTGAACCCAAGCATGACGTGGTATGAGCGCGCCCCTGTGCGCGACGCTTCCGACGCACTTGCATTACTTGCCCGCGACAACGATCGTAGTGCCCAACGGGCCCGTTCGCGGCGCCAGAGTCTCCCCCTTCCCAATGCTGAGAGGACACCGCTATGGGATCCGTCGAAGGTCTGAGCGACCGACCACCGAGCTTTGCGATCATCGGCTATGCGGCCCGTTTTCCGGGTGCCGCCGATGCGGACGAGTTCTGGGATCTGCTGTCGCACGGCCGTGACGCGATTTCCGAGGTGCCCGAGGACCGATGGGATGTCGACGAGTTCTACGACGCCGACCCTGATGCACCCGGCAAGGTGGCCACTCGCCGGGCAGGTTTCGTCGATGACGTGTCCGGCTTTGACGCGCCGTTCTTCGGCCTGTCGGTGCGCGAGGCCAGGCTGCTGGACCCCCAGCACCGGCTGCTGCTGGAAACCTCATGGCGGGCGGTCGAGCACTCCGGGATCGCGCCAACATCCTTGGCGGGCAGCAACACTGGTGTTTTCATCGGGTTGGCCACCCACGATTACCTGGGAATGGCCTCTGGCGAGCTGACTTTCCCCGAAATTGAGGCCTATATGGCAGTCGGGACGTCATCGTCGGCCGCAGCAGGCCGAATCAGCTTCCGGTTGGGACTGCAGGGCCCGTCGGTCGCGGTCGACACGGCGTGCAGCTCGTCGCTGGTGGCGATCCACCAGGCATGCCAAACGCTGCAGCTGGGGGAGTGTGACCTTGCGCTGGCCGGCGGGGTCAACGCGCTGCTCAGCCCCGCGACCATGATCACCTTCTCGCACGCGCACATGCTCGCCCCGGATGGCAAGTGCAAGACGTTCGACGCCGCGGCGGACGGCTACGTGCGCGGTGAGGGCTGCGGTGTCGTGGTGGTGAAGCGTCTGGAAGACGCCATCCGTGACGGCGATCGGATTCGGGCAGTCATTCGGGGTAGCGCGATCAACCAGGATGGCGCATCGGGTGGTTTGACCGTGCCCAACGGCATTGCGCAACAACGGGTTATCGCCGACGCGCTGAAGCGGGCCGGCGTCGCAGCAGCCGATGTCGACTACCTGGAGGCCCACGGCACCGGAACATCGCTGGGCGATCCGATTGAAATGCAGGCGGCCGGGGCGGTGTATGGCACCGCGCGTGACGCGGACCGGCCGTTGCTGGTCGGCTCCGCGAAGACCAACATCGGGCACCTGGAAGCGGCCGCGGGCGTCGCGGGTGTGATCAAGGTCGTCTTGGCCCTCGAGAACGGACTTCTGCCGCAGCACTTGCACTTCCAGAATCCATCGCCGCACATTCCGTGGGATCGGCTTCCGGTTCATGTGCTGCGGGAGGCCACCGCTTGGGCGCCCAACGCCCGGCCCCGTCTCGCGGGAATCAGCTCGTTCGGGTTCGCCGGCACCAACGCGCACATCATCCTCGAAGAAGCGCCCGCTGCCGCAGTTGACGCTCCGGTGGACCCGGCCCCGGTCGACCAGCGCTTCGATCTGCTGCCGATCTCGGCGCGCACACCCGAGGCCCTGGTCCAGTTGGCTGATCAGTATCGCAACTGGTTGAGCGCGCACCCCGAAGCGACGTTGGCGGACTTGTGTCTGACCGCTGGAGCGGGTCGATCTCACTTCGAGCAGCGGGCTGCGTTGGTGGTCAATTCGACGGCATCGGCCGCTGAGTTGCTCGGTGCGCTCGCGGACGACCGCCCGGCACCCGGCATGGTTCGCGGATGGGCCGATGACACTCCGAAGACGGCGTGGTTGTTCACCGGCCAGGGCAGTCAGTATGCCGGTATGGCTCGCGAATTGTTCGACACCGAGCCGGTTTTCGCTGAGACGTTGCAGCGGTGCGCTGAAGCCGCCGAGGGTATGCTCGAAAAGCCGTTGCTGGACGTCATTTTCGATATCGACAGCCCCGACAGTGAGGAGACGTTGCGGCAGACCTCCTACGCTCAACCGGCGTTGTTCGCGGTGGAGATGGGTCTGGCCAGGCTATGGCAGTCATGGGGATTCGAACCCGATGTCGTTCTGGGGCACAGCGTCGGTCAGTACTCGGCCGCCTGCGTCGCCGGCGTCGTCAGCATCGAGGACGGAATGCGGTTGATGGCCGAGCGCGGCCGCCTGTTCGGCAGTTTGCCGGCGGGAGGTCGGATGGTTGCGGTCTCCACCGACGCCGAGCGCGTCGAGAAGATGACTGACGAATTCCCAAGCCTCTCGGTCGCCGCGTACAACGGCGCCAACACTGTGTTGTCCGGTCCCGCAGCCGATCTGGAGCAAGCGGTCTCTCGCTTGTCCTCCGATGGCGTCAAGTGCGACTGGCTGGAGACCAGCCACGCGTTCCACTCGGCGCTGCTGGATCCGATCCTCGATGACTTCGAGTCGTTCGCGAACCAGTTCGAATACGCTTCGCCGCAACGGATTCTGGTGTGCAACCGCACCGGCGCCACGCTGGGCAGAAGCGTGAAGCTGGACGGCAACTACTGGCGCCGCCACGCACGGCAGCCGGTTCAGTTCGCCAAGAGCGTGCAGACCCTGGCCGATCTGAATTGCAAGGTGCTGATCGAAATCGGCCCGCAGCCGGTGCTGACCGCAGCGGCTCTGCGGGCTTGGCCCGACCCCGCCACCACCCCGCGGGCGATCGCATCATTGCGTAAGAACACCGCCGACCACCGGCAGATCACCGGAGCGCTGGCCGACGCGTACGTCCTGGGTCACCTGCCCAACTTCGGTGCTGTCCAGCACAAACCGGCACGAAAGCTCGACCTGCCGACCTATCCGTTCCAGCGTCGTCAGTACTGGTACCGCGACAATTGGCAGGCGCCGAAATATAACGCCCGTCTCGCGGGGTCGACCAGCGATACCGTGCGGCTCCTCGAGGAGGGGCGGATCGACGAGCTCGTTGCGCTCCTCGGCAATGCGGGCGACGAGCAGCAGACGGTGGACGTGCTGACAAGGCTTGCGGCACAGCACAACCAACACCGCAAGACGGAATCGATTGCGGACGCGCGTTACGAGATCCGCTGGGACAAATCCGCTGCCGCAGGCTCAGGTACGCAAGCCGGCGAGGCGCCAACCTGGCTCGTGCTCAGTGACGATGCCGATGTTGCCCAGCCATTGGTCGAAGCGCTGACCACGCTCGGGCACCAGCACCGGGTTCTCGGGTTGCCCTCGTCCGATGCGGACGAGGAGCAGCTCGTGGCCGCGTTGCGTGCCGCCGCGGAAGTCGAACCGGCGCTGCGGATCCTGCATATTGCGGCGCTCGACTCCGACACCGCGCCGACGATGCGATCGCTGTTGCAGATGCAGCACCGCGTCATGAGCGGAAGCCGTCGACTTTTCCGCGCTGCGGCCGCCGCCGAGGTCCGCAGCCCGATCTGGCTGGTGACCCGCGGCGCGCAACGCGTCATCGACGGCGACGCCGTGTCACCCAACCAGAGTTGCCTGTGGGGATTCGGTCGTGCCGCGTCGCTGGAATACCCGTTGATGTGGGGCGGCCTGGCAGATCTGGCCGAGGGCGGCGTTGACGAGTGGTCACAGTTCGCCAACCTGGTGGCGGCGCAGCCTGGCGAAGACCAGGTCGCGTTGCGCGACGGCGCGGTTTACGTACCGCGGCTCGTTCGGCGCACCGAGACGCCGGGTGCTACCCCGGTCGCATTGCGCTCCGATGCAACCTATTTGGTGACCGGCGGCCTGGGTTCGATCGGATTGGAGATCGCCGCATATCTGGCGGCGAACGGTGCCCGGCAGCTGGTGTTGACCAGTCGGCGCGCGCCGAGCGAGGCGGCGCAGCGTCGCATCGACGCGATTCGGGAAGAGCATGGCTGCGAAACCCGGGTCGTGGCTGCCGATGTCGCCGATGCACACGACGTGGCAAAGCTGCTTGCCACTGTGCAGGCCGAACTACCGCCGCTTGCCGGCATCGTGCACGCCGCAGGCGAGATCGGTACCACCCCGCTGCACTCTCT
This sequence comes from Mycobacterium sp., assembly GCF_049278535.1. Classification (GTDB taxonomy): domain Bacteria; phylum Actinomycetota; class Actinomycetes; order Mycobacteriales; family Mycobacteriaceae; genus Mycobacterium. The sequence continues at coordinate 31,553 of NZ_JBAPMI010000059.1, forward strand.
GGACGACGCAGAGGTGGATCGAGTGTTCGCCGGGAAGGTATGGGGTGCCTGGCATTTGAGCGAAGCAGCCGCCGACCTGAAGCTGGACTTTTTCATCAGCACCTCCTCGATCGCCTCGGTGTGGGGTGGGTACGGCCAGACCGCCTATGGCGCGGCCAACGCCTTCCTCGACGGGCTGTCCTGGCGGCTGCGGGAGCAGGGCGTCCCGGCGATCAGCGTGAACTTCGGTCCGTGGTCGGCAGGTATGGCCGACGCAGAGGCGCGAAAGAAGTTGGAGCAGCGCGGAATCCGGACGCTGTCACCTGTCGATGCGCTGGCTGGTCTGACCGATCTGCTGGCGTCTTCGACGCAGGGCGCAGTGCAAGGTGTGGTGGCCCGGATCGATTGGGCCAAATTCCTGCCGCTCTACCAGCAGGCCGGCCGACGGCCATTCATGGCGGAAGTGGCAAGGGAGGTGCCCGATACGGCGCCAGTGCTGGCGCCTTCGGGCAAGACCCAGCTGGTAGAGCAACTCACCAACGCGCCGGTGCAACAGCGCAAGAAGCTGCTGGGGAACTATCTGCGTGACGCGGTGGCCGAGGTGACGCGAGTCGACCCTGCAGAGATCCGTGAGGATGCCGGATTCTTCGACCTCGGGATGGATTCGCTGATGGCTGTCGAGCTGCGGCGCCGCATTGAGGAGGGCGTGGGGAAGCAAATTCCGGCCACGCTGGCGATGGACTACCCACGCCTGTCGGATGTGGTGGACTACTTGCTCACTGACGTGCTCGGGCTCAGCGAGTCGGCGAAGTCGGGCCCCCAGTTGGCCGCGGCAGCGACGATGCGCACGGACGAGCCGATCGCGATCATCTCCGTGTCGTGCAACTTTCCCGGCGCCCCCAATCCCGAAGCGTTCTGGGAGCTGTTGTCGGGCGGTGTCAGCGCGATCAGTGAGGTTCCCGAGGACCGGTTCGACATCGACGAGTTCTACGACCCAGACCCGGACACACCGGGCAAGATCTACAGCCGCTACGGCGGTTACATCGAGGGGATCGACGGGTTCGACCCGGAATTCTTCGGTGTCTCGCCGCGCGAGGCTCTCTGGATCGACCCGCAGCAGCGGCTGGTGCTCGAAACCGTCTGGGAGGGCCTGGAACGCGCCGGGTACTCCCCGGCGTCGTTGCGCGGCAGCCGAACCGGCGTGTTCGTGGGTGTGGGCGCCAACGAGTATTCACATCTACTGTCCGCCACCTCGGTCGAGAAGATCGAGCCGCAGTTCATCACCGGCAACGCGATCAACGCCATTTCCGGCCGGGTGTCCTTCGCCCTCGGACTCGAAGGCCCGGCGGTCGCGGTCGACACCGCCTGCAGCTCGTCGTTGGTGGCCGTCCATCAGGCTGTCCAGGGTTTGCATTCGGGTGACTGCGATCTGGCGTTGGCCGGTGGGGTCAATGTCCTGCTGAGCCCGGTGACCATCATCGCCGCGTCGCGAGCCAGAATGCTGTCCCCGAACGGACGATGCGCGACCTTCGACGCCGCCGCAGACGGCTATGTGCGCAGTGAAGGCTGCGGAATGCTGGTGCTCAAGAGGCTGAGTGACGCGGTCCGCGACGGCGACCGGGTTGCTGCTGTCATCCCGAGCAGCGCGGTCAACCAGGATGGTGCATCCAGTGGTCTGACTGTGCCCAATGGCGGTGCACAGCAACGCCTTATCGCCATGGCCCTGGCCCGGGCCGGCCTTAACGGCGGTGACGTCGACTATCTCGAGGCACATGGAACAGGTACCCCGCTGGGTGACCCGATCGAAGTGCAGGCCGCCGGCGCCGCCTTTGCCGGCGCTCGTGATGCTGACCGGCCGTTGCTGATGGGATCGGTGAAGACCAACATCGGTCACCTCGAATCGGCGTCGGGAGCCGCCGGTCTGATCAAGGTTGTGCTGTCGCTGCAGCATTCAGTGCTGCCGCAGAGCCTGCACTTCGACAACCCGTCGCCGCACATCCCGTGGGACTCGCTGCCGGTTCGGGTCGTCAACGAGGCGACCCCGTGGGAGTCCAGCGGCAGGCCCCGCCGCGCCGGTGTGAGCTCCTTCGGATTCACCGGGACCAACGCGCACGTGCTGGTCGAGGAGGCGCCGGCACAGGCGGTCATCGTCGAACCTGACGACGTCGCAGCGGCACCGCAGTCGGAGAGCCCGGAGGAGTCGGTTGAAGTGCTGCCACTCTCGGCGCGCACATCGAACGCCTTGGTGGAGTTGGCGCAGCGTTACGGATCCTGGCTGGACTCCCATCCGGAGGCCGACATCGCCGGAGTATGCCTGACAGCGGGCGTGGGCCGTTCGCACTTCGAACATCGTGCCGCGCTGGTTGTGGATTCGGTGCAGAGCGCCCGCGAGGGCCTCGCCGAGTTGGCCGAAAACCGGCTGCGGCCCGGGGTTGTCCGCGGTGAGTGCACCGACCGGCCGACCACGGCGTGGTTGTTCACCGGTCAGGGCAGTCAGCACCCGGGGATGGCGCGCGAACTGTTCGACGCCGAGCCGGTTTTCGCCGAGACGGTGCAACGTTGCGCGGACGCGGTTGCCGACATGCTGCCGCGCCCCTTGCTGGAAGTGATGTTCGCGACCGATCGGGAGACCGGCGGCGAAGCCGGAGAAACGTTACGGCACACGTCGTTTGCTCAGCCGGCGCTGTTTGCTGTCGAGATGGGTCTGGCCCGGTTGTGGCAGTCGTGGGGCATTGAGCCGGACGTGGTGCTGGGTCACAGTGTGGGTCAGTATGCGGCGGCATGCGTGGCCGGAGTGCTGAGCCTCGAGGACGGGGCGCGGCTGATGGCCGAGCGCGGTCGACTGTTCGGCAGCCTGCCTGAAGGCGGCCGCATGGTCGCGGTGTTCGCCGATGCCAAGCGCGTCGAGGAAGTCGCCAGCGAATTCTCACGAGTGTCGGTCGGTGCTTACAACGGTCCCAACACGGTGTTGTCGGGTCCGGGCGAGGACCTCGAGCCAATCGTCGCGAAATTCAGTGAGGATGGGGTCCGTTGCACGTGGCTGGAAACCAGCCACGCCTTCCACTCGGAGTTGCTGGAGCCAGTGCTCGGCGAATTCGAGTCGTACGCGTCGCAGATGGAGTACGCGGTGCCGACGTTGCCGCTGGTCTGCAACCGCACCGGCGCCGTGCTCACCGCGGACACCCCGATCGATGCGCAATACTGGCGGCGGCACTCCCGCCAGCCGGTGCAGTTCGCCGAAAGCGTGCGCACCGTTGCGGCTTTGGGATGCACGGTGCTGATGGAGATGGGCCCGCAGCCGGTGCTGACCGGCGCGGCGGTGCAGGTCTGGCCGGAACATCTGGCCGCGCCTCGGGCGATCGTGTCGCTGCGAAAGGGCGTCGGTGACCGGCGCCAGATCGCAGATGCTCTGGCAATTGCCTACGTCAGCGGCCATCGGCCGAACTTCGCTGTGCTGCAACATAAGCCGCACTCCAAGGTGGAGCTGCCGACGTATCCGTTCCAGCGGCGGCGGTTCTGGCCGCAGACCTCCGGCATCGCCGCCGACGGTGCTGCCGCATCCGGACTCTTGGGCAGCGCAAAGGATCTGGCGTCCGGCGACTCCGTCTACACCAGCCGGTTGTCGGTCAAGTCGCAACCGTGGCTCTCCGATCACGTCATCTACGGCACGGTCGTTGTTCCCGGCGCCACGTACGCGGCGATGGCCCTGGCTGCGGTCGGGCCTCCGGCGCGGGTGAAGGAAGTTTTCTTCTACGAGCCGATCATTCTGCCCGAGAAGGCATCTCGCGAGGTTCAGTTGACCCTGCATCCGCTCGAAGACGGCGATGGCTGGAGATTCCAGGTGCACAGCCGTCCCTACGGTGTGCGCGATGTCGAGTGGTCGCTGAACGCCGACGGCACAGTCCTCAGTGGTGTCGAGGACGAGCCGGCACCCGAACAGGACCCCATCGACGCGGCAATCGAGCGGATGAACCGCATGCGTCCGCAGGAGCTGTTCGAGACCTTCGCCGACATGGAGCTGTCGTGGGGGCCGAACTGGTCGGGCTCGCTGAAGTCGCTGTGGCTCGGTGAAGGTGAGGCGATCGGTGACATCTACGTCGGCGAGGAGCTGAGCGAGCATCTCGGATCCGAGCCGATGCACCCGGTCTTGATGGACCTGTGCACCGGTGTCGCCTTTCCGGCGTTCCCGGCTCTTCTTGCCGCGGAGCAGGGGCTCAGTGACCTCTTCCTACCGCTGCGGTACGGGCAGGTCATGCTCAAGGAGAAGATGCCTCGACGGTTCTACTGCCGCGCGCGCTGGCACGCCAGCGAACTCAACGCCGAAACCCAGGTCTTCGATCTCGATTTCGTCGATCGGGACGGTCGCATTCTGGGCGGGATCCGCGAGTTCACGGTCAAGCGCGCCCCTCGAGAGGCGTTGTTGCGCGGGCTCGGCGGCGACGCCACCCGGCTGCTGTACACCCTCGGCTGGCACGAGGTGCCGCCGGCGCCGGCCGACGACGCCGGAAGTCTCCCCGGCATCTGGCTGATCGCCGGTTTCGACGAACTGGCGGCCGATCTTTCGGGTTGCATCTCCTTCGACAGGAGCATGGACCCGGAGCTCTTGGGGCAGCTTCTGGCTCAGTCGCAGGAGCGCGGTGTGCCGATCTCCGGCATCGTCTGGCGCAGCGCCGGTCCGAGTGCGGGAGAGTCGAGTGCTGACTCTGTGGCGCGGCTGGAGACCGAGATCGCCTACCTGCTCAGCGCCGTGCACACGCTGCAGGCTGACAAGGGACTGAAACTTGTTGGCGGACTGTGGATCGTCACCGAGCGGGCCGTGGCGACCGAGTCCGGCGAGCGGGTCGATCCCGTTCAGTCGGCACTGTGGGGACTCGGGCGCACCATCATCAACGAAGAGCCTGCCCTGCGTTGCAAGCTGGTTGACGTCGACGGATCCGAGCAGGCCGTGCATGCACTGGCCGGTATCCTCGGCGCGCCGATGGACGAACCCGAGCTGGCCCTGCGGCAAGGGAAGTTCTTCGCGTCACGGTTGCTGCCGTGGGCGCGCAGCGGCAACCTCTCCGTGCCGAGGGGGTCGGACTACGCTCTGGCGCCCACAGAGCGCGGTGCGATCGACAACCTGCGGATCACCGAGGCCGAAGTGTCGGCGCCGGACGAGGACTACGTGCAGGTGCGGGTTGAGGCCGCGGGCCTGAACTTCCGCGATGTGCTCAACGTGTTGGGCCTCTACCCGGGTGATCCGGGGCCGGTCGGTGGCGACTTCGCCGGCACCGTCACCCAATTGGGCGAGGGTGTGACCGGACTGGAGGTCGGTCAGCGGGTCTACGGCTCCATGCAGGGTGCTTTCGCCAGCCGATTCAATGTGCCGTCCCAGTTCCTGGCGCCGATCCCGGACGGCGTGAGCGCGGTTGCCGCCGCGACCATTCCGGCCGCGGCGCTCACGGTTCGGCTCTCGTTCGACTGGGCGAAGCTGAACCCCGGCGACAAGGTGCTCATCCACGCCGCCAGTGGTGGTGTCGGATTGGCCGCCATCCAGATGGCGCAACAACACGGCGCAGAGGTGTATGCCACGGCGAGCACCTTCAAGCGGGCGACGCTGCGCAAGCTCGGCGTGAAGCATGTGTACGACTCGCGCACAACCGATTTCGCCGACCAGATATTGGCGGATACCGGCGGGTCGGGTGTAGACGTGGTACTCAACTCCCTGACCAGCGAAGGGTTCATCGAGGCGACCGTAAGGGCCACCGCGAAGAACGGGCGTTTCGCTGAGATCGCCAAGCGCGACATCTGGACTCCCGAGCAGATGGCTGAGGTCCGGCCCGACATCGCCTACGAGATCGTCGCGTTGGACACGGTGATGTTCACCGAACCCGACCGCATCCGCGACTTGCTCACCGAGGTGTCGGACGGGCTGGCCAAGGGGGAGTGGACGCCACTGCCCGCGGAGATCTACCCGCTGACGGAGGCCAGGACGGCGTTCCGCCGCATGCAGCAGGCCCGGCACATCGGCAAAATCGTCTGCCAGATGCCGAATCCGCTTGCACCGCGGCCTGACCGGAGCTACCTGATCACCGGTGGTCTCGGCGCTATCGGTC
>NZ_JBAPMI010000060.1:0-3276 GCF_049278535.1 Mycobacterium sp.
GCTCGGCGCGATCCGATTCGGGCTGCGATTCGTAGGCCACCGTGCGGATCGACGGATGATGAAACACGTACTCCGGTTGCCGGGTGAAGCGGACTCTGTCGATGAGCTGAGCGGCCAGCAGATCATCAACGACCGGCTCAACTCCCAGCGCAGCCAGCAGGTCCAGGTCGAATCGCGCGCCGAGCACTGCCGCTGCGCTCAGCGTGCGCTTCGCCAGTGCGTCGAGTCGGTCGATGCGAGCGGCGATGGTTGCCTGCAGCGTGGCCGGCACGCTCACCTCGCCAACCTGTGCCGCCGAGTGGTATGCGCCAGGCTCGCCGCGCAGCACGCCGCGCCCAGCCAGTTCGCGCACGATCTCCTCGGCGAAGAATGGGTTGCCGGCGGCCCTCTCGGCGATCCTCTGGCGCAGCGCGCCATTCGAAGGATCCGGGCCGATCAGCTCCGACACCAGTCCCGCAGTTTCTGAATCACTCAGGGGCGCAAGGCCGACAGTCTTGGCACCTGCCACTCGCGTCAACGCGCCTTGATATTCGGGTCGGTAGGTGACCAGCACCAGCGAGGGTGTCTGCGACATGACGGTGAGGAAATCGGCGAACAGCGACTCGCTCACCTCGTCGATCCAATGGGCGTCCTCGACGACGAAGACCGCCGGGGTCTGGCGGGCCAGCGAGGCCGCATTGACAAGCGTGGTCAACCGCCGCCGACGGGCATCCGGATCGATCTTCGGCAGCTCTACATCGGGATCGGCGATGCCCAGCAGATCGTCCAAGAGCAACAAGTCTTCAGGCGCCGAGTCGCGGGCCTGGGCCCGGATATGTGCCCGGGCCGCAGCTGGGTCAAGACCCTCGACGCCGGTGGCTGCGCGCAATAGGCGCGCCACGGTATGGAAGGGGACCTGGCTGGTGTGCGATTCGCAGAAGGCGGTGAACACGTCTACACAATGGGCATCTGCCATCGCCGAAATTTCACGCACGAGCCGGCTTTTGCCGATGCCGGCCGAGCCGACCACGCCGACTACCGCGCCGTGGCCATCAAGAGCACGCTTCAGCAAGCCTTCAATGGCGGACATTTCCCACTGCCGGCCGATCAGGTCCGGCTGCGGCCGTGGCGGCCGAACGGCCACCCGGTCATTTTCGTCGATAACGTCGTCAAGGTCGAGTAGCGACAGTAGGGCGGGCATGCCGGAAAGCTCGTCCACCGCATCCCGGCATTCCTGGCACTTTGACAGGTGCGCCTCGAATTCGCGCCGGTCCATCTCGGACAATGACCCCAACACATACGCAGCGTCCCACTGCGCGTACTTGTGGCCGTCGTCTGCACGCAGTCCGGAGGTGGGCGCTCCCTGTCCGGGAAAGGCGCTCATTGTGCCACTCCCATCTCCTGCAGTGTCTGCTGCAGGGCTCGCAGCGCGTGATGCAGCCGCAACTTCACGGTGCCTTCGGCGATTCCCAGGTCCTCTCCGATTTGTGCGGTTGTCCAGCCGTAATAATACGCGCGTCGAACACATGCGCGATCTTCAGCAGACAGCCGCGCGAACGCGTCAGCGACCAGTGTCCGGTTGGCTTCCGGAATCTCCATTACCAGCCTTCCAGTGTTAGCACGATAACGGCGCCGGTTTGGTTCAAGGCCAGAGCTAGTTGACGGTCGGCGTGCGGGCAGCCCGCCGTGCAATCAGGGACCCTCCGAATCGCAAAACCGTGCGCCCTCGCGCGGGACGGTGCCACGCGGGCGACACGCAGTCGCTACGGTCATCCGACCCTCCGCCGCTTCCGGTCCCCCCGGGTTTGCAGAGTTCGCCCAAGAATAGGGCGCGTGAGACGTTTGACTAGGCCGTTCTGCGCTCGAGTCAGTAATCGGGTATGTGAAGTACTGTTCCTAACGAAACACAGCCGGACACAGTGGGAAGCAACCAAAGCCGCCTGCGCTTTATCAGCGGGTCCGGGGTTCGAAACCCGAACGGTGCACCAGCTAGGCCAGCGAGCTGAATGTGCACTTTGCTAGCGCGTCATGTGGTCGCCCTGGCGGTGGTGGCAAGCAAGGTGGCCGCGACACAAGCTAACTTGGCGGGTTCTGGGTCCTGCCGGGATTCGGAAACGCCGGGTTGGTGTAGGCCGGTGTCTGTGGCTCGTCGCCGGGATTAGGATTCGTCACTGCTGGGGGCGCGGACTCTGGCGCAGCCGGAGGAGCCGGGGGTGCCCGATGTTCGGGCGGTGGCGGCTTGGGCACCAAATAGTTCTTCCACGCGCCCGGTGGGTTCGGAGCAGGGCCCAAAGTGTTATCCGGCCAGCGCCATGAACAACCACCGGTAGCGCCCCCGAAATCGCCTGCAGGAATGGTTAACCCGAAGCCCATAAAAGTTCCACCGAGGGGGGCGTTGCCACCTGGACCGCCCATGTTCCATCCGCCATATTCACAGTGCCAGTGCGTGCTGTTCTCTTCGGTAGGAAAATCGCAGTAGTACGTCGTGGCGCCCGCCTCGAAAGAACTTCCGCCAACACCGGGATAGTCGCACACGCCGGGGCCTGGAATGTTGCCGCCCGGGCCGGCCCACGCCACGGGGGAATTGAGGATTACCCATGACGTAACCTGTAGCGCCACAAGTAATCTAATTCCCTTGCTCAACAACTCTTTCACTGTAAACGCCTTCTGGCTTAGGCAATGGCAGCGCGTGCCTTGAGCGGGGGACCGCCACCCCAAGTTCTACAATGCCCGGGACAATCTCGCAGAGTATTTAGGATTCGTCCCGTCAAGTTGATTCTGGCCATCACCGCCGACGCTGTGCTGGCCGTCCGGCAACAGTGGGAAGCACCGAAAACCGCCCGCTCATGCAGGTCTCCAAGTGCTGGGAGACCCCGACTGTCAACGATGTCCGTCAGTTTTAAACCCGACGACGCACGACCCAAGCCACAGAGGCGTACCACGTCACCTGTTGCGAATCCTGCGCACCGCCAACGCGGCCGCGAGCGCCGCAATTCCGGCCAGCGAGATCGCCACCGCCGGCTTCTTGACGAAGCCGATCGCCCGGGCTTTGGCGTCGTCGGCGAGGCGGCGGGGGTTGGCCCGCACAGCCAGCGAGTCGACCGTCGATGCGAGCTGGCTTCGGGCCTGGTCGATCTCCTGCTTGATGCTGTCGGGATCCCGCTCCGCCACGCTCGTCCTCCCTGTCGTCGCCAAACCAAGACCAGGCTCGGTCTAGGTTGGTGCCTGCCGACCTACCCTAAATCAGCCGGCGGCAATCCCACCTGCCGGTGAACAGAAAGGCAGCTTCGTGACCGA
>NZ_JBAPMI010000061.1:0-18226 GCF_049278535.1 Mycobacterium sp.
GTGTCGGAGCATCGTCGCTTGTCAGGGTAATGAAACGTGTTCTAGCCTGACCTCATGGGTAACCCGGTAATTGTTGAAGCCACCCGCAGCCCGATCGGCAAACGTGCCGGGTGGTTGTCAGGACTGCACGCCACCGAGCTGTTGGGCGCCACGCAGAAGGCGCTCGTGGAGAAGGCCGGCATCGACGCCGGCGATGTCGAACAAATCGTCGGCGGCTGCGTGACGCAGTACGGCGAGCAGTCGAACAACATCACCCGGGTCGGCTGGCTCGTCGCCGGGCTGCCCGAGCAAGTGGGCGCCATGACGGTGGACTGCCAGTGCGGCAGCGGCCAGCAGGCCAACGGTCTGGTCGCGGGTCTGATCGCCGCGGGTGCCATCGACATCGGCATCGCCTGCGGCATCGAGGCGATGAGCCGCGTCGGGCTGGGCGCCAACGCCGGCCCCGACCGCGGAATCCTTCGGCCCGCGTCGTGGGACATCGACCTGCCCGACCAGTTCACCGCCGCCGAGCGGATCGCCAAGCGCCGCGGTATCACCCGGGAGGAGATCGACCAGTTCGGGTTCGACTCGCAGCGCAAGGCCAAGCAGGCCTGGGCCGAGGGCCGGTTCGACCGCGAGATCAGCGGCATCGAGGCGCCAGTCCTCGACGAGAACAAGCAGCCGACCAGCGATCGGCACGTCGTCACCAAGGATCAGGGCCTGCGCGACACCACGCTGGAGGGACTGAGCCAGCTCAAGCCGGTCATCGAGGGCGGGATCCACACCGCGGGCACGTCGTCGCAGATCTCCGACGGCGCCGCAGCCGTGCTGTGGATGGACGAAGACAAAGCCAAGGCGCTGGGACTGAAGCCACGGGCCCGCATCGTCAGCCAGGCGCTCGTCGGCGCCGAGCCCTACTACCACCTGGACGGTCCGGTGCAGTCGACGGCGAAGGTGCTGGAGAAGGCCGGCATGAAGATGGGCGACATCGACATCACCGAGATCAACGAGGCTTTTGCGTCGGTCGTGCTGTCCTGGGTGCGGGTGCACAACCCGGACATGGACAAGGTGAATGTCAACGGCGGCGCGATCGCGCTGGGCCACCCGGTCGGCAGCACCGGCAGCCGGCTGATCACCACCGCCCTGCACGAGCTGGAGCGCACCGACCAGACCACCGCGCTGATCACCATGTGCGCCGGCGGTGCGCTGTCGACCGGCACCATCATCGAGCGCATCTAGCGCTCGCCAACGATGCAGAGCGCGAAGCGAGATGAGGAGGAGGCGGGCAATCGAGTGACAGCGGCGTCTGACGAGGACCGCGTCGCGGCGGCGCAGTTATACATCGACGCGCTGGCCAACCACCGCGGCGATGACGTGCCGTTCGCGCCGGACTGCGTTCGGTTCGAGATGGGCATCAAGACCGGCTTCTCCGGAAAACACTTGCGGCGCAGCCTGAATCGCGGCCCCCAGTTCCGGATCATCGAGGCGTGCACGCCGCCGAAGTTCGAAGTCGACGGCGACCGGGTGCGGGCGCAATTCGATGTGATCACCAAACCGAAGCTCGCCGGGCGGCGGGTGTGTTCGCACGTCGACGAGACGTTTCTTATCGTGGACGGCAAGATCCGCCACATCAACGCTCAGATGCGTCCATTCATTCAACACACCTAGGATCGCTGTCATGGCCTCGAAATCAGCACCACGTTTTCTGAATACGCCGTTCACCGATTTCTTCATCAAGTGGATGTCGCGCCTCAACACCTTCATGTATCGCCGCGGCGGGGGTGAAGGGCTGGGCAGCACATTTCAGAACATTCCAGTCGCCCTGCTGACAACCACCGGACGCAAGACCGGGCAGCCCCGGGTCAGCCCGCTGTATTTTCTGCGTGACGGCAACCGGGTGATCGTCGCCGCGTCAAAGGGTGGCTCCGCGAGTAACCCGATGTGGTACCTCAATCTCAAAGCCGATCCCAAGGTTTCAGTGCAGATCAAAAAAGAGGTGCTGGATTTGACCGCGCGTGACGCCACCGACGAAGAGCGGGCCCATTATTGGCCACAGCTGGTCAAGATGTACCCGTCGTACGACGACTATCAGTCGTGGACCGATCGGACCATCCCGATCGTGATTTGCGACCCGTAGCCTGGAAGGCGTGACGCGGCGAAGCTGGTTTCGCAACTCGCGATTTCTCGCTGTATTGCTCAAATACTTTGCCCGCGTGCACATCTGGGTGTACCTGCGCACCAACGGCCGACTCGGTGCCAAGTTGCTGTGGTTCCCGGCCGCTTTGTTGACCACCACCGGCCGCAAATCGGGTGAGCCGCGCACGACGCCGACGCTGTACCTGCGTGACGGCGAGCGGGTGATTTTGCCGGCATCGTTCGGCGGCCGGGCGCAGAATCCGACCTGGTACCTCAATCTCAAAACCAATCCCCTGGTGAACGTCCAGATCCGCGACGAGCGGCTGCAGATGTCGGCACGCGATGCCACCGACTCAGAACGCGCGCAGTACTGGCAGTCGCTGATGGAGATATATCCCCCATATCGCGGATACCGCGAGGCCACGGATCGGCAAATCCCGTTGGTGGTGTGTGAACCGGCTTAAGCAAACCTGTGATTTACCTTAAATAAGCAGGTCGGATGCGATAGATTGCTCTGCTCAGCGGGAATTCGGCGACGTTCGACGCCGCCCTACACACCGGCCTCACCCAAATCGAGACGGCGTTCACCCAATTCCCGGTCGAGGTGTTCGATCAGATCGTTGCCGCCTTCGGTGGCGGCGTCTAGGCCGAATCCACGACATCGATGCGCATTCTTCCGGCGGCGATCGAGACCGTGATCCGTGCCGGCCTCAGTCAGATCGACACCGCACTGGCTCCGTCGCTCCCAGTCGAAGTGCACACCCGGCTCGGGTAGGCCGTGAAATCAGGCGCCGTAGACCGGGACCGGTGACCGCGACTTGGCAAGCAGGTCGGCGACGACGGGCCCCAGTTCGGCGGGGTCCCATTGCGCACCCTTGTCGATCTGTGGTCCGTGTGCCCAACCTTCGGCGACGCGGATTTTGCCGCCCTCGACCTCGAAGACCTTGCCGGTGATGTCGCGAGATTCGGTGCTGCCCAGCCACACCACCAACGGGGAGATGTTCTCTGGTGCCATCGCATCGAAGTCGTCGTCTTGGGTGGACATCATGTCGGCGAACACCGTCTCGGTCATCCGGGTGCGGGCCGACGGCGCGATCGCGTTGACCGTGACGCCGTAGCGGCCCATTTCCGCGGCGGCGACCAGAGTCATCGCCGCGATACCCGCCTTGGCGGCGCTGTAATTGCCCTGCCCGACGCTGCCTTGCAGGCCGGCACCCGAGCTGGTGTTGATGATCCGGGCGTCGACGGCTTTGCCCTCTTTGCTCAGGCCCCGCCAGTAGGAGGCGGCGTGCCGCATGGTGGCGAAGTGGCCCTTCAGATGCACCGCGATGACGGCGTCGAATTCCTCTTCGCTGGTATTGGCCATCATCCGGTCACGCACGATGCCGGCGTTGTTCACCAGCACATCCAGGCCACCAAATGTGTCGACGGCGGTCTGGACCAGAGCAGCGGCTTGACCCCAGTCCGCGATGTTGGAGCCGTTGGCGACGGCTTCGCCTCCGGCGGCGGTGATCTCGTCGACGACGCTCTGGGCCGCGCTGCCTCCGCCGGCCGGTGATCCGTCCAGGCCCACGCCGATGTCATTGACGACAACGCGTGCGCCTTCGGCGGCGAACGCCAGGGCGTGCGCGCGGCCGATACCGCCGCCCGCTCCGGTGACGATGACGACGCGGCCGTCGACTATTCCCATTAGCTACCCATCCTCGTCATCCTCTACTTGATCGCGCTCGCATTAGTGGTGGCCAGATAGTGCGGTGGTTCACCGCCGCCGTGCACCTCCAACGAGGCGCCGCTGATATAGGCCGCCGCGTCCGACGCCAAAAATGCTGCGGCCCAACCGACATCGGCGGGCGTGGCGAGCCGGCCGAGTGGCACGTTCTTCGAAATCGCGGCGATCGAATCAGCGTCGCCGTAGAATAGTTCCGATTGTTCGGTCTCGACCATGCCGACGACGCAGGCGTTCACCCGGACCTTCGGACCCCACTCCACGGCCAGCGTCTGCGTGAGGCTTTCCAGACCGGCCTTGGCCGCGCCGTAGGCGCCGGTGCCCGGTGACGGCCGACGGCCGCTGAGGCTGCAGATGTTGACGATCGACCCGCCGCCCGGCTGATTTTGCATGGTGGCATTGGCGTGCTGGGAAACCGAGAGTGCGCCAAGCAGATTCAGCTCGATGATCTTGCGATTGAATTTGGCGCTGGACTCCGCCGTCAAGACGAAGGGCGAACCTCCGGCGTTGTTGACGACCACGTCGAGGTGGCCGTGCCGGTAGACGATCGCGTCGATCATCGCCTCGACCGCGTCATCGTCCCGGATGTCGCAGGGGTGAAACTCGTAGGGCAGGCCTTCGACCTGGCGCCTGGCGCAGGTGACGACGGTGGCACCTTGCCGGGCGAAAACGCTGCTGATTCCGGCGCCAACCCCTCGAACACCGCCGGTCACCAGCACGACCCGGCCGGTGAGCCCGAAGCTGAATCCGGGGCCTTCGTCGGCGTGGGTCACTGTGCTAGCGTACCAAGCAAGTGCTTGCTTAGGTAATCGTCCCCCCGAGGAAGTGGTCGAGGATCTCGATGACAATCACGTCACGCACAGTCGAACCCGGGATAGTCGCGGTCACGGTCGACTATCCCCCCGTCAATGCCATCCCGTCGCGCGGCTGGTTCGAGCTCGGCGAGGTGCTGACCGCCGCCGGCAACGACCAGACCACCCACGCGGTGATCCTGCGCGCCGAGGGCCGCGGATTCAACGCCGGCGTCGACATCAAGGAGATGCAGCGCACCGAAGGATTCACCGCGCTGATCGACGCTAACCGGGGCTGCTTTGCCGCATTCCGCGCGGTCTACGAGTGCGCGGTCCCGGTCATCGCCGCGGTCAACGGATTCTGCGTCGGAGGCGGCATCGGATTGGTGGGTAACGCCGACGTCATCGTGGCTTCCGAGGACGCCACGTTCGGGCTGCCCGAGGTCGAGCGCGGCGCCCTCGGCGCGGCGACCCACCTGTCGCGCTTGGTGCCGCAGCACCTGATGCGCCGACTGTTCTTCACCGCCGCCACGGTCGACGCCGCCACGCTGCACCACTTCGGTTCGGTGCACGAGGTGGTACCGCGCGAGGAACTCGACGAAGCCGCGCTGCGGGTGGCCCGCGATATCGCCGCCAAGGACACCCGCGTGATCCGCGCGGCCAAGGAGGCACTGAACCTGATCGACGTGCAGCGGGTGAACTCCAGTTATCGCATGGAGCAAGGCTTTACCTTCGAACTCAACCTCGCCGGGGTCGCCGACGAGCACCGCGACGCGTTCGCCGGCACCGCGAAGGGCAAGAAGGCGTGAGCGACAAACGCACCACTCTCGACGACGCCGTCGCACAGTTGCGCAGCGGCATGACGATCGGCGTCGGCGGCTGGGGATCGCGGCGTAAGCCCATGGCGTTCGTGCGCGCCATGCTGCGCACCGACGTCAAAGATCTGACCGTAGTGACTTACGGCGGGCCGGATTTGGGGCTGCTGTGCTCGGCGGGCAAGGTCAAGCGCGTCTACTACGGCTTCGTCTCGCTGGACTCGCCGCCGTTCTATGACCCGTGGTTCGCCAAGGCCCGCAGCAGCGGCGCCCTGGAAGCCCGCGAAATGGACGAGGGCATGGTGCGCTGCGGACTGCAGGCCGCTGCCCAACGACTGCCGTTCTTGCCAATTCGCGCCGGGCTGGGCAGTTCAGTTCTCGACTTTTGGGAAGGCGAACTGCAGACGGTGACCAGCCCCTACCCGGCACCGGACGGTGGACACGAGACCTTACTCGCGATGCCGGCCTTGAACCTGGACGCGGCGTTCGTGCATCTCAACCTCGGCGACGAGCGAGGCAATGGCGCCTACACCGGCATCGAACCTTACTTCGACGATCTCTTCCTGATGGCCGCCGAACGGCGCTACCTCTCGGTGGAGCGCGTGGTCTCGACCGGCGAACTGGTCAAAGCCGTACCGCCGCAAGCGTTGCTGGTGAACCGGATGATGGTCGACGGGGTTGTCGAGGCACCCGGCGGTTCCCACTTCACCACCGCCGCACCGGATTACGGCCGTGACGAGAAGTTTCAACGGCACTATGCCGAAGCCGCCGCGACGGACGAGGGCTGGCAGACATTCGTGCAGACTTATCTATCCGGCGGTGAAGCCGAATACCAGGCGGCTGTGCGTAAGTTCGCAGAGGAGGCGTCATCGTGACCGACACCGCGAGCAGTCGCGCCGAGGTGTGCGCAGTCGCCTGCGCGGACTTGTTCCGCGATGCCGGCGAAATCATGGTCAGCCCGATGACGAACATGGCGTCGGTCGGCGCACGGCTGGCCCGCCTGACCTTCTCGCCCGACATCCTGCTGACCGATGGCGAGGCGCAACTGCTGGCCGACACCCCGGCACTCGGCAAGACCGGACCCGTTGAAGGCTGGATGCCGTTCAGCCGGGTGTTCGAGACGCTGGCCTGGGGACGGCGGCATGTGGTGATGGGCGCCAATCAGGTTGACCAACACGGCAATCAGAACATCTCGGCGTTCGGGCCACTGCAGCAACCGAAGCGGCAGATGTTCGGTGTTCGCGGCGCGCCCGGTAACGCCATCAACCATGCGACCAGCTACTGGGTGGGCAACCATTCCAAGCGGGTGTTCTGCGAGACCGTCGATGTGGTCTGCGGTATCGGCTGGGACAACGTAGACGCCGACAACCCGGCGTTCCGATTCGCCAACACCTATCGAGTGGTGTCCAACCTCGGCGTCTTCGACTTCGGCGGGCCGGGCCGCACGATGCGCGCGCTGACCCTGCACCCCGGCGTCTCACCCGACGAGGTCCGCGAAAACAGCTCGTTCGAAATACACGACCTGGACAACGCGGACGAGTCCAGGCTGCCGACCGACGACGAGTTGCGCCTGATCCGAGAGGACATCGATCCGAAGGCATTGCGCGACCGGGAAATACGTTCATGAAGTTGCGGACGCCGCTGACCGAGCTGATCGGTATCGAGCACCCGGTGGTGCAAACCGGAATGGGATGGGTGGCCGGCGCGCGGCTGGTGGCGGCGACCTCCAATGCCGGCGGTCTGGGCATCTTGGCCTCGGCCACCATGACGCTCGACGAATTGGCCGTCGCGATCGGAAAGGTCAAGGCAGCCACCGACAAACCGTTCGGCGTCAACATCCGCGCCGATGCCGGCGACGCCGGCGACCGGGTGGATCTGATGATCCGCGAAGGCGTCAAGGTCGCCTCATTCGCGTTGGCCCCCAAGCAAGAGCTGATCAGCAAGCTCAAAGAAGCCGGCTCAGTGGTGATTCCATCGGTTGGTCTTGCCAAGCACGCCCGCAAGGTCGCCTCCTGGGGTGCCGATGCAGTGATCGTCCAGGGCGGTGAGGGCGGTGGACACACCGGACCGATCGCCACCACTCTGCTGCTGCCGTCGGTGCTCGACGCCGTCAGCATCCCGGTGATCGCCGCGGGCGGCTTCTTCGACGGCCGCGGGCTCGCCGCGGCGTTGTCGTACGGCGCCGCCGGGGTGGCCATGGGTACCCGGTTCCTGCTCACCTCGGATTCCACCGTGCCCGACGCGGTCAAGCAGCGTTATCTGCAATCCGCGCTCGACGGCACCGTCGTCACCACTCGGGTCGACGGCATGCCGCACCGGGTGCTGCGCACCGGGCTCGTCGAGAAGCTGGAAAGCGGCTCGCGGGCAAGGGGTTTCACTGCCGCCATCGGCAACGCCGCGAAGTTCAAGAAGATGTCGCAGATGACCTGGTCATCGATGATTCGCGACGGCCTGGCGATGCGGCACGGCAAGGAGCTGTCCTGGTCGCAGGTGGTGATGGCCGCCAACACCCCGATGCTGCTCAAGGCCGGCCTGGTTGAGGGCAACACCGATGCCGGCGTGCTGGCCTCTGGCCAGGTGGCCGGCATCGTCGAAGACCTGCCGTCATGCGCGGAGTTGATCGACGCGATCGTCGCCGATGCCGTCAAGCATCTACAGTCGGCGTCCGCATTCATCCAGGACTGACAGGTTTCGCGTAATCAGGACTCCACGACCATCAGGGTGTGCCCGGTCGGGTCGCGGAACCAGAACAGCGGTGGAACCGGCTCGCCCGCTCGCGACACCTGCGCATCGACGTCGATGCCGAGTTCCTTCATCGCCGCGTGGGTCGCGTCGATGTCGCTGGTGGTCAACGTGACACCGGTGTTGGCCGGCTGCACAGGTCCGCTATCCGGCGGGGGTGGAGCAAGCGCGATGCCGGTCGTGCCCTGCGGAGGATAGACCTCGATCCACCGGTAGCCGCCATGGAACGGCTGGTCGGTCCGCTTCTCGAAGCCGAGCGACTCGTAAAACGCCACCGCTTTGTCCTGCTCGAGTGTCGGCAGGCATACCAGGCTGATCGTGGTCAGGCCGGTCGTCGTCGTGGTCATCTTGCTCCTCCGTATATCCGTGCGATGTCTTCAGAACCTGCCCAGCGGCTGTATGTCGGGGATTGCGGCCAGCCGTCCGGGGAGTCTTGCCACTCTTCCTGGCGGCCATACGGGAGTAGGTCGATCAACGCGAACGAGTGGCTCAGTTGTTCGGTCCCACGGCCGTTGGTGTGCCAGGTTCGGTAGACGTTATCGCCGTCGCGGAGAAAGACATTGACCCCGAAGCCGCCGTTCGGTGGGGCTCCGACATCCGCGCCGAACGAGCTGTTGGCAGTGGAGTACCAGGTCATCTGATTGCCCACCCGCCGCTTGTACGCGAGTGCTTCGTCAATGGGTCCTTGAGTCACGATGACGAATCGAGCGTCCCAGTTATCCAGGAACTCTAGCCGGGTGAACTGAGACGTGAAGCCGGTGCACCCCGGGCATTGCCACTCTTCATCTGGAAACCACATGTGGTTGTACACGATCAGCTGCGACTTGCCGTGGAACACATCGACCAATCGCACCGGCCCGTTCTCGCCCTCCAGGGTGTAGTCCGGCATCGCGACCATCGGCAGGCGTCGTCGCTGCGCGGCGATCGCGTCGAGTTCACGAGTGACCGCTTTCTCCCGGGTGCGCAGCGCATCCAGTTCGCGCTGCCACTCCTGTGCATCCACCACCGGCGGCAATCCAGCAGTACTCACAACCAACCCCTCCGAAGCTTATGTTCACGCTGTCAACATGGTAATGTTCACACCGTACACTTTCAACCCGAGAAGGGTCAAGCGTTGGCCACATTGAAGACCGGTTATCACCACGGAGATCTGCGCACGGCGTTGATCGATGCCGGTCTGCACCTGACCCGAACCGGTGGGCCGGAGGCACTGACCATTCGGGAAGCGACTCGGCGCGTTGGGGTTTCACCGAACGCCGCGTACCGCCACTTTGTCGATCGCGAGGCTTTGCTCAGCGCGGTTGCGACGGCGATTCAGCACCGGATGGCGGCACGGATGGCGCGCCGACATGGTTCGGCCGAGCCCGATGCACGTGATCGGCTGCACGCCGTCGGCCTGGGCTACATCAAATTTGCACTCGACGAGCCGGGGTGGTTCACGGTCGCCTTCTTCAGCGCCGATCCGATCGGACTGAGCGACGAGACTGCCGGCGCACCACCATATCTGGCACTGGTGGATGCGCTCGATGCGATGGTGGCTGCGGGCGGGCTAACCGCTGAGCAACGCGAAGGAGCCGAATGGCCCTGCTGGTCGGCGGTGCACGGGTTTGCCGAACTTGCTCTGCGCGGACCGTTGCGTCATGTCAGGCGTCGACAAGCGGAGTTGCTGGCGGGACGCACAGTCGACGACATCATCGCCGGAATATCCCGCCGAAAATGAACGCGCGGGCAGCTGGCAAGAGATAGCGGAATGGTGCAATAACGGGTTAGCCGAGCGGTAGCGTCATTGGTTGCCGGCTGAACAGGAGGCAACCATGAAGCGCTGCATCGTCGGAGGACTGGCTGCCCTGCTGATGGCCGGGGGGCTGGTGCACTCGGCGCCGCCGGCCCGCGCCGGCTGCATCTATGGCGGCGGCGTGCTCAGCAAGTGCGATGGACCCGTGCAACCGGACGGCACCTGGCAGCGTTGCGTGGCAACGACCCACCTGTCCTATCAAGGCGCCAGCTCATTCCTCATACCCGAAAAGAGCTGCGACGTGATGGGGCCCGACCTGCACCCCGGGGGGTTCGGTTTCGCCGACCCGCCTACCCACCTCGACGGCTGAGCCGAACTACAACCGTTCGATGATCGTGACGTTGGCGGTGCCGCCGCCTTCGCACATCGTCTGCAGGCCGTAGCGGCCGCCGGTGCGCTCCAGCTCGTTCAGCATGGTGGTGAAAAGCTTTGCCCCGGTTGCGCCTAACGGGTGGCCCAGGGCGATCGCGCCGCCGTTGGGGTTGACCTTCTCCGGGTCGGCCTTGATCTCCTTGAGCCAGGCCAACACGACCGGCGCGAATGCCTCGTTGATCTCGACGGTGTCGATGTCGTCAATCGACAGGCCGGTCTTCTCCAGCGCGTAGCGGGTTGCCGGGATCGGCCCGGTCAGCATGAACACCGGGTCGGCGGCGCGGGCGCTGATGTGATGGATACGCGCCCGCGGCGTGAGCTTGTGATCCTTGACCGCCTGCTCGGAGGCCAACAGCACCGCGCTGGCACCGTCGGAAATCTGACTGGCCATCGCGGCGGTGAGACGACCCCCTTCGACCAACGGCTTCAGCCCGGCCATCTTCTCCAGCGACGACTCGCGGGGACCTTCGTCGACGCGGAACACGCCGGATTCGGTTTCCACGGCAATGATCTCGTTGTCGAAGTGGCCGCCGCGAATCGCGCCGAACGCTCGTTCGTGACTGGTCAGCGCGTACTGCTCCATCTCTTCGCGGGACAGGTTCCACTTCTCGGCGATCAACTCAGAGCCGCGGAACTGCGAGATCTCCTGATCGCCGTACCGGTGCAGCCACTGCTTGGATTCGTTGGTCGGCGAGGTGAATCCGAATTGCTCCCCGACAATCATGGCCGACGAGATCGGGATTTGGCTCATGTTCTGCACGCCACCGGCCACGATCACGTCCGCGGTGCCCGCCATGATGGCTTGCGCGCCAAAGGAGATGGCCTGCTGGCTGGAACCACACTGTCGGTCGACGGTGACGCCGGGAACCTCTTCCGGATAGCCTGCGGCCAGCCACGACAGCCGGGCGATGTTGCCGGCCTGCGCCCCGATGGCGTCGACACAGCCGGCGATCACGTCGTCGACGGCGGCGGGATCGATGTCGACGCGGTCCAACAGTCCGCGCCAGCCGAGCGCGCCCAAGTCGACGGGATGCACGCCGGCCAGTGACCCATTGCGCTTACCAACGGCAGTGCGCACAGCATCGATGACATAAGCCTCGGGCATTTCAGACTCCTTCTTTGGTGATTCCACCTAGGACGATAGCGAGATACTGCTCACCCACCTGTTGCGCGGTGAGCGGTCCGCCGGGCTGATACCAGCGCACCGACACCCAGGTGGTGTCACGGATAAATCGATAAACCAGGTCGACGTCGAGATCGGGTCGGAAATACCCTTCTTCGATGCCCTGGTGCAGCACGTCGACCCACATCTTGCGCTGCTGTTTGTTCAGGTCCTCGAGGTAGGAGAACCGGGGCTGAGGCAGCAGACGCTTGGCTTCATCCTGATAGATGACGACCTGGGCATGCCGATTCTCGATGGCGTCGAACGACGCCATGAACAGCCCTCTGAGTCGCTGCAGCGGATTCGACTGCGTGTCAATGATTTCCTCGTAGCGGGCGAAGAGCCAGTCCATGAACTTCCGCAGCACTTCGTCGACCATCTCTTCTTTCGAAGAGAAGTGGTGATACAGGCTGCCCGACAGGATGCCGGCACTGTCGGCGATGTCGCGCACGGTTGTTGCGCGTAGCCCGCGTTCGGCAAACATCGTCGCGGCGAGTTCCAATAACTCGTCGCGGCGGCTGTTCGGCGGGCTGAGCTCGGTCATGGGTGCTGACTCGACACCGAAATCACTTCTCCAGTCAGATAACTGGAGTACTCACTGGCCAGGAACGCGATGGTGGCGGCCACCTCCCACGGCTCGGCCGCCCGGCCGAACGCCTCGCCGGCCGACAACTGGTCGAGCAGCTCAGTCGAGCTGGTCTTATCGAGGAACTTGTGCCGAGCGATGCTCGGCGACACCGCGTTGATCCGCACCCCGTATTCGACGGCTTCGATTGCGCTGCAACGTGTCAACGCCATCACGCCCGCTTTGGCGGCCGCGTAGTGGGACTGCGAATGCTGCGCCCGCCAGCCGAGCACGCTCGCATTGTTCACAATGACACCGCCGTGATCAGCATCGCGAAAGTATCGCAGCGCCGCCCGGGTGGTGCGCAGGACCGACGTCAGCGTGACGTTGAGAACGCGGTCCCACTCGTCGTCGGTCATATCGACCACCGGGCTTTGACCGCCCAGGCCGGCGTTGTTGACGACCACGTCGATCCGGCCCAGCCGCGCGGTGGTCGATGCGATCAAGGCGTCGACCTGCGCGGTGGACGTGACATCGCACACCACGCTCTCGACCCGGCCCAGTCCCAGCGCGGACAACTCGTCGCGGGTTTCGCCAAGCCGGCGTTCGTGGTGGTCGGATACGACGACGTCGGCACCCTCGACGAGCGCACGCCGGGCGGTCGCCGAACCGATGCCGGTGCCGGCCGCGGCCGTGACGATCACGACCTTGCCTTTCAGAAGGCCGTGCCCGGCAACTTCTTTCGGCGCAACGGCGAGCGTCATCGAGCCTCCCTGGGTAGGCCGAGCACCCGCTCGGCGATGATGTTGCGCTGGATCTCGTTGGAGCCGCCGTAGATGGTGTCCGCGCGGGTGAACAGGTAGAGCCGCTGCCATTCGTCGAAGTCGCCGCCGGTCAGCACCAGGGCCGCCTTGCCCTGCACATCCATCGCGATCTCACCCAGTTCACGATGCCAGTTGGCCCACAACAACTTCGAGACGTTGTCCTGACCCGGCTGCTCGACATCCATGGTCGCCAACGCATACGAGCGCATGGCCCGCAGCCCGGCCCATGAGCGGGTCAGACGTTCGCGGATCAGCGGGTCGTCTGCCGCGCCGGTGCTTTTGGCCAGCTCCACCACAGCACTCAGCTCGCGGGCATAGACGATCTGTTGACCGAGCGTCGACACTCCGCGCTCGAAGGTCAGCGTTCCCATCGCGACCCGCCAGCCGTCACCGGGCTGGCCCACGACAAGATCGGCATCGGTGCGGGCGTCGTCGAAGAAAACCTCATTGAACTCCGAGTCACCGGTCAGCTGAACGATCGGGCGGACGTCCACCCCGGGCTGGTCGAGCGGGACGAGCAGGTACGACAACCCGGCGTGCCGCTTGGAGCCTTTTTCGCTGCGCGCCACCACGAAGCACCACTGCGCCCAGTGCGCCAGCGATGTCCACACCTTCTGGCCGTTGATCACCCACTCGTCGTTGTCCAGCACCGCCGTGGTGGACACGTTGGCCAGATCGCTGCCGGCGCCCGGCTCGGAGTAGCCCTGCGACCACAGCTCGGTGACGTCCAGAATGCGGGGAAGAAATCGCTGCTGCTGCTCCGCCGTACCGAAGGCGATCAACGTCGGTCCCAGCAGTTCTTCACCAAAATGGTTGACCTTGGCGGGTGCGTTGGCGATCGCGTATTCCTCGTAGAACGCGACCCGGTGGGCGACGGACAGCCCGCGCCCGCCGTGCTCGACCGGCCAACCCAAACAGGTCAGGCCCGCCTGCGCCAGGTGCTGGTTCCAGGCCCGCCGCTCTTCGAACGCCTCATTCTCACGACCTGGCCCACCGAGCCCTTTGAGTGCGGCGAACTCACCGACCAGGTTCTCAGCCAGCCAATCGCGGACCTCGGCCCTGAACTCCTCGACGCCTTGCACCCCTGTAGGCTAACCTACCAAGCACTTGCTTTGTTAGCCCCGGCGATGATGCGCCGTGCAGCGGCGGGATAGCAGCCGGGCGATCCGCACCGAGGAGTTCGATGTCGAGCCATCCGCAGACCATTCCTGCGGCGCTAGATCACATCGCACGCGAGCTTCCCGACCACAACGCACTGGTCACGCCCGATCGAACCCTCACTTTCGGCGAATTGCGCGACGAGGTCCGCCGGGCGGCCGCGGCGATGATCAGCCTTGACGTGCAGACCGGCGATCGGGTGGCAATCTGGTCGCCGAACACCTGGCACTGGGTGATTGCCTGCCTGGCCACCCACTATGCCGGCGCCACCGTAGTACCGCTGAACACCCGCTACACCGCCGCTGAAGCGTCTGACATCCTGGCACGCACCGGCGCCCCCTTGCTGGTGGCGATGGGCGAGTTCCTCGGAGCCGACCGAGTCGCCGACCTCGACCGATCCGCACTGCCCGATCTGCGTCACATCGTGCGAGTCCCCGTAGAAAGCAGCGCGCGTCTCGATGACGAGACGTGGGACGAGTTCATCGGCCACGGATCCGACCTCGAGGCGGCGGACGCCCGGGCCGCGGCGGTCGGGCCCGACGACGTCTCCGACGTCTTGTTCACCTCCGGCACCACCGGTCGCAGCAAAGGCGTGCTGTGTGCGCACCGGCAGTCGCTGGCCGGTTCGGCGTCGTGGGCCGCCTGCGGCAAGATCACCCGCGACGACCGCTACCTGTGCATCAACCCGTTCTTCCACAACTTCGGTTACAAGGCCGGCATCCTGGCCTGCCTGCAAACCGGCGCCACGTTGATCCCGCAGCTGACCTTCGACGCCGAGCAGGCGCTACGCGCGGTCGCCGAACACCGGATCACCGTGCTGCCCGGGCCGCCAACCATCTACCAGACCCTGCTCGACCATCCCGCCCGCGGCCGCTACGACCTGAGCTCCCTGCGCTTCGCCGTGACCGGCGCGGCAACCGTGCCGGTCGTGCTGATCGAGCGGATGCAGACCGAACTCGATATCGACATCGTGCTGACCGCCTACGGCCTGACCGAGTCCAACGGAATGGGCACGATGTGTCGCGCCGACGACGATGCGGTCACGGTGGCCACCACATGCGGGCGGCCGATTGCCGATTTCGAGCTGCGTATCGGCGCCGAAACAGGAGAGGTGCTGCTGCGCGGTCCTAATGTGATGCTCGGCTATCTCGATGACCCGCAAGCCACGGCGGCTGCAGTAGACGCCGACGGCTGGTTGCACACCGGCGACATCGGAAAGCTCGATGCCGCAGGCAATCTACAGATCACCGACCGGCTCAAGGACATGTACATCTGCGGCGGCTTCAACGTCTACCCCGCTGAGATCGAGCAGGTGTTGGCGCGTCTGGACGGTGTGCTGGACTGCGCGGTGATCGGCGTTCCCGACCAGCGACTCGGCGAAGTGGGCCGGGCGTTCCTGGTGACGCGGCCCGGCTCCGGGCTCGACGAGCAGGCGGTGATCGCTTACACCCGTGAGTACTTGGCGAATTTCAAAGCCCCACGTTCGGTGAGGTTTGTCGACACGCTGCCGCGCAATGCGGGCGGCAAGGTGGTCAAACCGCAATTGCGAGAGATGGCGTGGTGACTTCTACGACGGCTGACGCCGCCAGCTTCTTTTCATGCCGCGTGGGCATGATGGGCCAGTCCGGCCCGCAGGATGTTGCGTGCGGCGTGTTCGTCTGCTGGTGCGGTGTGACCGCAGCGC
Source organism: Mycobacterium sp. (assembly GCF_049278535.1). Taxonomy (GTDB): domain Bacteria; phylum Actinomycetota; class Actinomycetes; order Mycobacteriales; family Mycobacteriaceae; genus Mycobacterium. The sequence continues at coordinate 15,750 of NZ_JBAPMI010000061.1, forward strand.
TGGCAGGCGAATTCCGCTTGGGTGACGCGGTTCTCTCGGGCTGCGTGCCCGCATTGCTCGCAGCGGTCGGAGGTGTGCCGGGGGTCGACCTCAATCCAAGCCCGCCCAGCCTCTTCCGCTTTGGCGCGCAGTATCGAGACGAACTGGCCCCAGCCAGCGTCACTGATCGAACGGTTGAGACCGGATTTCGCCCGAGCCCCATTAGGCAGGTAGTGCCCCGGGTTGGCGGGATCCGGAATAGGTTTGGCCCGGCGCAGCATGTTCGCGATTTTCAGATCTTCCACGACGATCAGGTCGTATCGGGCGGCGAGGTTGCGGGCTTGTTGGTGATGAAAGTCCCTGCGTTGGTTCGCGATTTTGCGATGCCGGGCGGCGACGGCTTCTCGTTTGGCCTCACGATTGTTCCCGCTGCGGCGTGCCCGAGCCAGCCGTTGCTGGGCGGCGGCCAGCCGTTGCGCCGAAACGCGCGCCCAAAGCGGATTGTGGACCCTCTCTCCGTCGCTGGTGGTAGCGAAGCTGACGATGCCGACATCAACGCCGACCTGGAGGTTGGTCACGGGCAGCGGATTGGCCGGGACATCGTCACACGAGAGCACCAGCATCCAGCGCCGTCCTTGTCGTTTGATCTGGATCGTCTTCACCCGGCCCGCCACCTCACGGTGCTGGTGAACCTTGACCTGGCCAATGCCCTGCAGATACACCCGGCGCTGCTCGGGCAGCCAGCGCGCACCGTCACCGTCTCTAGGCCACTCCACGCTGTCAAACCGTCCAGCACCTTTGAAGCGTGGATACCCCCGCTTCACATCGGCTTTCGCTGTCTTCACCCGGCGGAAGAACCCGGCGAACGCCTTGTTCAACCGCCGCAACGTCGCTTGCTGACTGGAGAACGACCACACCGCCTGATCCGGACGCACTACTCGCATCTCAGTCAGCTGCGCCGACTGATCCCCATAGCGGATCCGCGTCTTACTGGCGTGCGACCAACCATCCCGGCGCTCCTGCAAGGCCGCGTTGTAAAGCTCGCGGTGCGCCTCCACACACGCCGCCAACGCCACATGCTGGCGGGAAGTGGGCCGCAACCGAAACACATACGCCCGCCTCACAACAGATCCACTCCACTGCAAGCAAAGCGACCGCTCAACATGACCGCACCCTATGCAACGACACCGACAAAACCCACCAGACCAAACTGGTCGGCCGCGATTCCCCCGACAGCTAACGTCGCCGGTTCCCTCGGGGGGCACTGATGGATCTGCAATTTGACGACGACACGCTGACATTTCAGCACGAGGTGCGGGAGTTCCTGTCCTCGCACCGGGATGCGTTTCCAACACATTCTTACGACACCGCGGAGGGTTTCGAGCAGCACCGCCGTTGGGACAGGGTGCTTTTCGACGCCGGGCTGTCGGTCATCACCTGGCCGCAGCAGTACGGGGGCCGCGACGCAACCCTCCTGGAGTGGGTGGTCTACGAGGAGGAGTACTTCCGCGCCGGTGCGCCCGGGCGGGCCAGCGCCAACGGCACCTCGATGCTGGCGCCGACATTGTTCGCGCACGGCACCGAGGAGCAGCTGAATCGGGTTTTGCCGAAGATGGCCAGCGGCGAAGAGATTTGGGCGCAAGCCTGGTCGGAACCGGAATCCGGCAGCGACCTCGCCTCATTGCGCTCGACGGCGACTCGCACCGACGGCGGCTGGTTGCTCAACGGCCAGAAGATATGGAGCTCGCGAGCGCCGTTCGGCGAACGGGCATTTGGACTGTTCCGCTCAGATCCCCAAGCGCAGCGCCACAGCGGGCTGACGTATTTCATGTTTGACCTCAAGGCCGACGGGATAACTGTTCGACCGATCGCTCAGCTCGGCGGCGACACCGGATTCGGCGAGATCTTCCTCGACGACGTGTTCGTGCCCGACGCAGACGTGATCGGCGAGGTGAACCAGGGCTGGCGCGCGGCGATGAGCACGTCGAGCAACGAGCGCGGTATGTCGCTGCGCAGCCCGGCAAGGTTCCTGGCTTCCGCCGAGCGCCTCGCTGAGCTGTGGAAAGCCAACGGCGACAGCGCCTTCGGTGACGACGTCGCCGATGCGTGGATCAAAGCGCAGGCCTATCGGCTGCACACCTTCGGCACCGTGACCCGGCTGGCCGGCGGTGGTGAACTCGGTGCGGAATCCTCGGTGACCAAGGTGTTCTGGTCAGACCTGGACGTCGCGGTGCACCAGACCGCACTGGAGATCCGCGGCGCTGATGGCGAGCTGGCCAGCAACTGGACGGACGGGCTGCTGTTCGCGCTGGGCGGTCCGATCTATGCGGGCACCAACGAGATTCAGCGGAACATCATCGCCGAGCGGCTGCTGGGACTGCCCCGGGAGAGGGCCAAATGAGATTCGATCTTGACGAACAGCAGCGCGACTTCGCCGCGAGCATCGACGCGGCGCTGGCCGCAGCCGACCTGCCGGGCGCGGTGCGCGCCTGGGCCGG
>NZ_JBAPMI010000062.1:0-2015 GCF_049278535.1 Mycobacterium sp.
GACGGCAGCACCGTTCCCAACGCCACCACCGCGCACTTCACCTGGGATGCCAACACCCTTGCCGGGACCGTCGTATCCACCGACGTGGTACCCGTCTGTGGCCAGCAACCGGGCCATCAGGAGACCAACAACATGCAGCTCAAATTGGTCCCCTGAGCGAGGTATCAACGCGCGCCGTTGGCGTCCCTGTCAGTCCGTACCCTCAAAGGGGTGACGGCTGCGCGCGCGGAGTCCCCGGAGTTGGTCGCACTGCTGGCCGGCCGCCGGGTCGTGGTGCTGACCGGAGCGGGGATGTCCACCGACTCCGGCATCCCCGACTATCGCGGGCGGGATTCGCCGCCGAGCAATCCGATGACGATTCGCCAGTTCACTTCGGACTCGGTGTTCCGGCAGCGGTATTGGGCGCGCAATCATGTTGGTTGGCGGCACATGGACGGCACCCGGCCCAACGCCGGGCATCGGGCGGTGGCCGCACTCGAACACGCCGGTGTGGTCGATGGCGTCATCACCCAGAACGTCGACCTGCTGCACACCAAGGCGGGCAGCCGCAACGTGATCAACCTTCATGGCACCTACGCACAGGTGGTTTGCCTGAAGTGTGGCGAGTCCATCAGTCGCGCAGCGCTGGCCGAACAACTCGACACGCTGAACCCGGGTTTCACCGAACGGGTCGCGGCGGTCGGCGGCTTGGCGGTGGCCCCGGACGCTGACGCCGTGATCGCCGACACCGCGTCCTTTCGCTATGCCGACTGCGCATCGTGTGGTGGCATGCTCAAACCCGACATCGTATATTTCGGCGAAAATGTACCTAAAGCTGTTGTTGGACAAGCATTTTCGCTGATTGACGCGGCCGATGCCCTGCTGGTCGCGGGCTCGTCGTTGACGGTGTTCTCCGGCTATCGCTTCGTGCGCCACGCCGCGGCGCAGAACACTCCGGTAGCCATTGTCAACCGCGGACCCACCCGCGGCGACGATCTGGCCACCGTCAAGGTCGATGGCGGCTGCTCGGAATTGCTGACGCTGCTGACCGAGGAGCTCGTGGCCGACGCCAGTTAGCTAGAACGTGCAGGGCATGCTGCGGATGCCGTGAATAAAGTTGCCGGCCAGATAAACCGGGTCGCCGGCCTCGATATCCGGCAGCTGGTGCAACAGCTCACCGAAGATCGCGCGCAGTTGCGCCCGAGCCAGGTTGGCACCCAAACAGAAGTGCACACCACCTCCGCCGAAACCAACATGCGGGTTGGGGGTGCGGCTCAGGTCCAGGCGCTCGGGATGCTCGAACACGTCGGTGTCGTAATTGCCCGAAGAGTAGAACATCACCACCTTCTCGCCGGCGCGGATGGCTTGGCCGCCGATCTCGACATCCTTTGCAGCCGTGCGGCGGAACGTCATCACCGGGCTGGCCCAACGAATGAACTCCTCGACCGCTCCACCGATGCGATTATCGAAATCCTCCAGCAGCCAGGCGCGTTGGTCGGCGAAGTCGGTCAGGGCTTTCAACGCGTGGCTGGTGGTCTGACGAGTGGTGTCATTGCCGGCGACGGTCATCAACACGAAGAACGCGGCAATGTCGGCATCGGATAGTCGGTCGCCGTCGACTTCCGCGTTCACCAGCCCACTGAACAAATCGTCACCGGGATGCTCCCGGCGCTCTGCGGCGAGCATCCCGGCCACTTGATGAACGTACGTCTGCGCCTCGAATAACACCTCCAGCGGGTGGCGACCGTTGAGGTATTCCGGGTCGCCCGACGAGACCATTGCGTCGGCGGCGTGCGCCAAGCTTTGCCGCTCCGACTCAGGGATGCCCACCATGTCCGACAGCGTGCGAATGGGCAGTTCTTTCGCGCATAGCTCGACGAAGTCGGCGCCGCTTCCTGCGGCTTTGAGCTCCTCCACGATGGCCTTCGCATTCGCCTGGATCGAGTCCTCGATGCGCCGGACCTGTCGAGGGGTGAATGCGGCGCTGACCAGCTTGCGCAGGAAGGTGTGCCGCGGCGGATCCATGGCCAGGAAGG
>NZ_JBAPMI010000063.1:0-3328 GCF_049278535.1 Mycobacterium sp.
CCCTGCCCGCGGGCTCCGCCGGTGATCAAGGCAACGCGTCCATCCAAAGCACCCATAGCTGATTAAGCTACCAGCGAGGTCATAGCCCGCGCGCGAAACTGCTTGCAGCGAGCTTTATTTGGATATCAGTCGACGGTCTGGCCAGTGACGCCGGCCATCTCACGTGCCACCGCATCGAATGCGCGCAGCGTAGTCAACACGTGCGATTCATGAGCAGGCGGCTGGGTGGACAACTTGGCGGCGACCAGCTCCGCGGCGCGGTTGACGTAGATCATCTGACCGCACATGCCCAGACACATCACGACGTTGTTGCCCGGGTAGGGGAACCACATCTGGTTTCGGTACATCCCGCCAGGCAGTTCGGTGTCGTCGGGGCTGGCGGCGAACGCTCGACGCGAGTCGGGTCCGCCGTCCAGGGTGTCGGCCACCCAGGCCGCCGGCACCACCTGCTGCCCGGTCAGCGAGACACCGGCCCGCACAAACAGCGACCCGAACCGCAGCATGTCAGTAAGACACACGTTGATACCGCCGTCGAAGAACCCGGTGCCGGCGGCGTCCACGCCGATGGCGGCGTCGCATCGGCCGCCGATGCGGCTCCACAACAGCTCCGACATCAGTTCGGGCATCCGCTGACCACCTGCGACTTCGCAGATCCAGCCGAGTACATCGGTGTCGCACGAGCGATACGCGAACGGACCACCGTGCGGCGATTTTCGCTGCAGGGTCAGCAGATAGTCGTAAAGCGTGGCGGGCACGTTCGGACTGCTCCTGGGCTGCCATCCGACTGCCTGCTCGAGGACGTGTATCTCCGCGGCCGGGTCGAGGTAGTCATCTGAGAATGCGATACCCGAGCGCATGTCTAGCAGGTTGCGAATCGTAGCACCGGCGTAGCCGCAGTTCCCGAGGGCGGAAACGTATGCCGTGACCGGCGCGTCGAGCTCGATCGCGCCGCCCCCGTGCAGCGCGCCGATCACCGCCGCCACCAGCGACTTGCTGACCGAAAACACCAGGTGCGGGGTCTCAGCTTCCATGCCACCGAGATACTCTTCGGCCACCAACGAACCGCGGTGCGCGACGGCCCACCCATCGGTAGCGGTGGTTGCCATCAACGCGCCAACGGTGGCTGCTTGCCCGTCGGTGGTGGTCACCGGGATCTCGGCTACCGCAGTGCTCGCTGCGGGCAACGCCGCGACCGGACCGGTCCCGCGCGAGATCACCGCGGTCGGCACGAAGTCTTCGACGTGCTGGAACGACCAGTGCGAATACGGCGGCGCCAGCCAATTTCCTAGTGTGATGCCGACCGGGACGTGGCTCGCGCGGCCGCTGCTCACGCTCGTGCGACGAGCCGCGAGACGATCGGTGCGGCCGGCGCGAGGGGAGTTGAGACGAACTTCGCTTTCATGCCCTTGACCCAGCGCTGGCAGCGTTCGGTGAGCCGGTAGTCGTCGGTCTGCAGGTGTCCGCGGGTGACGAGCACGCCGAGTTGGGCGCCCTCAGAGCGCAAGTCGCCGGGTGCCGCGACCCGCATGTAGAAGGCCTCGGAACCGTCGAGCAGCGTCGCCCAGTCGTTGGCGGGCCGCGCAAAGGAGGTGCGACCGTCGTCGTCGATGCGCCATACCCCGGTGCGTGGCGTCGCGGTGAAAAGCTCGATGTCCGTGGAGGTCTCGTTGATGATCACTTGGCTCCAGACCTCGTCCTCGCCATAGCCCCGCTCCCAGCGCGCGTTGATCTCATCGATGTCCAGCTCGTACTCCACGTCCATGTACTCGAGCAGGTGAAAGAGGAACAGCGGCATGTCGGCGTATGCCTCGGTGGTCAGGTTCGTCATCGGGCTCGCGCCGGACAAGCGCGGGTTCACCTCGCCCAGGTAGAGGTCGTCGGAGTCCAGATCATGCAGCAGATCGACCTCGAAGTAGCCGCGGTAGCCTTCGCGGCTCAGGATGTCGCCCAGCTTGCCCACCATTTCTCGGGCAGCGCGCGTCTGGTGCGGCGGAAGGACCTCGCGCCAGATGTCATTGCCGCACCAGCTGCCTCGGTACGGAGTCAGCTCGGAATAACCGACGAGACTCGTCATCGCCGGGCCGATCACGGTGCCATGGCGGGTCACGGCGCCCTCGATGCACACCTCGACATTGCGGATACGCTTCATGACTTTGAATTCCTGCTGCCCGGTCAGGTCGCCGGCATGCTCGTCCCAGTCGCGCTGACCGTGGACGAAGAACGTTCCGCTGCCGGCGTTGCCGTAGGGGATCGAGATGACCAGGTCGTCTCCCAATCCGGCGCTCTGCGCGAGCGCCAGCAGCTCGTCGTAGGAGCCGGACCGCCCCATCACGTGCGGCACGCTCGCTATGCCTGCTTCGTCGGCCAGGCGCGTCATGACGGTCTTGGAGCCCAGCCGGTTGCGCAGCTCCACCGATGGGTGCATGACCTCGAGACCCGCCTTGCGCGCGAGGGTCTGGGTTTCCTCGTCCAGCATCACAAAGCAGGCCTTGGCGCCGGGCCCGCGGCCCGCGATGAAGTCGAGGGTCTCGGGATCGGTCAGCAGATGGTTGCAGACGTCGCCCATGGAGTCGAAGTCCAGGCGGTCGCGCCGCCGTGGCACGAACACGCGCGAATGTATGCCCTCGAATGAGTCAAAGTAGGTCAGGTAGAAGAAGTTTCGTACCCAACGGTCGATGCCGAGCAAGTTGAACGGGGTCGGCGAGATGAAGTACAGCGGCACGGTGTTGGTGTGAAAGAACGCGCGGACGTCCGAGATGCCGTTCAGCACCCGACGCGACCCCGGCTCAGGTCCGCGGGCGGGCACGATCACGCTGGCCGCGGTGACGTCGACGCGTGGGTATAGCACAGCGACCGCGGGGGCGTCGCGGTCAGCGCGGCAGCGGTGCGATCAAACACCTTCATGGCACAAGTGTGCACCTGGCTAGGGCCGTGCGGGCGCGAAGTGCCCCATCACCAGCCTCGTATCGTGCTAACACCAGCAGGTCCGATGCATCGGGGGCTAAGTGCTCAGGAGCGCCCGATGGTGCGGCGGGAGTAGCGCCGCGTCTGGCCGATCCGGCGCTTGACGGCCACGGGATCTTTCACGGCTCGGCCCGCACCTCGCCGCTTGTGCGGCTTACACATCGCGCAGCCACGCCACGAACGCGAAGGATGATGGTTCGGCATGACCGCTCCCAGGGAGACTCCGCGCGACGGCGAAGGGATTGACGTTATCGTCTCATCGCGTCGAGGACCAGTGTCTGCGGTTTGCCAGCACATCACGCTGACGCTCGCAACGTGACGAAGGGCGCGCCGTCGCCCTACCCTGCTGCGCGTTCGATATCGC
>NZ_JBAPMI010000064.1:0-2937 GCF_049278535.1 Mycobacterium sp.
CCCGACGATGACGGGTCGAAGGCCACCGGCGAGACGGTCAGCTCCCGAAAGTCGATCAGCAGCGCCGTCGACTCTTGGCCAAACAACGACGACAGCTGATCGAGTAAACCCGTTGGGGCGCCGACATACTCGTTCTCGGCGCGCTGGGCCAGACGTGCCTGATCCAGCCGGCCGATATGCAGACCGGTAGTCAGCGCGCCCAGCGCCGCGCACTCCAACGCGGCCGACGAGGACAGACCCGACCCCATCTCGACCTCGCTGCTGATCGACATCGCCCCGCCGGGCACCGGATGTCCGGCGGAACGCAGCGCCCACACCACGCCGGCCACATAGGCCGCCCACCCGGTCACCTCACCGGGCTTGGTGGTCAACGGAATTGGCACCGAGCCGTCGGCAAGGTCGCTGGAAACGGTCAGAGCGCCAACCTCGGAAGGTTCAAAAGCGACGGTCGTGCGCTGCGGCAATGCGATCGGCAATGCCCAGCCGAGGTTGTAGTCGGTGTGCTCGCCGATCAAATTGATCCGCCCTGGGGCCGAGTAGCGGATCGTCACGCGAGGTCTCGCAGGCGCGAAGCAACAGCCTCGGGCACCACGTCGGTGATGAACGCATCCATCGCCGATTCGGATGCCGCCAAATACTTCAGCGCGGTGGCGCTGCGCCGGATCGACATCAGCTCAACGTGGAGGTAGCCCTCCCGCAGCGCGTCGGTGTCGGCGTACTGGTGCAACGCCGAAATGTAGGGCAGCGGGCCGGAATACATCCGGTCGAACCTCCGCAGGATGTCGAGGTAGATCTGGGCGAAGCCGTCGAGTTCGTCATCGGTGAGATCAATGAGGTTGTGCACGAACCTGTTCGGGTAGATGTGTACTTCGACCGGCCAGCGCGCAGCGAACGGCACGAACGCGGTGAACAGCTCGGTGCGCGCCACCACCCGGCTGCCGTCGGCAACTTCGGCGGCCAACAGGTCGGCGAACAGGTTGCCGCCGTTATACAAAGCAGCCTGCTGCATCATGGCCGCGGTCCGCGGCGTCACATACGAGTAGCCGTAAATCTGGCCGTGCGGGTGGGCCAGCGTAACGCCGATTTCTTCGCCGCGGTTCTCGAAGCAGAACACCTGCTGCACGCCCGCCAGCGCCAGCAACGCGCACGTCCGTTCCCGCCACGCGTCGACCACCAGCCGCGCATGCGGCGCCGACAATTCGGCGAACGATCCGGTGTGGTTGCTGGAGAAGCAGATCACCTCACAGCGTCCGACCCCCGGCGCTGGTGCGAAACCGTGCGGCACCGAAGCAGCAGACCCCGCGCCGGACAGGCTCGGGAACCGGTTCTCGAAAACGACGACGTCGTAGTCGGGCGCGGGCACCTCACTGGTCAACCCGGTCGGCCCCGGGCACAGCGGACACTGGTCCGGCGGCGGCTTATAGGTGCGGTCCTGACGCCGCGCGGCGATGATCACCCACTGCCCGGTGGTCTGGTCGAACCGCAACTGCGACTGCCCCGGCTCGAACGGCGGCAACGGCCGGCGGTCGGCCACCGGCGCGGGTGTGTGGCCGGGCAGCGAAAAGAACAACAACTCGCGGCCATCGGCCAGCGTCGTTCGCGTGCTCATTGGGCTCCATCTTGGTCGCTGTGCCAGAGTCAAGTGCACGAGACACGCATTCCGCGGAAGAGAGGCTGGCCAGGGGTGTTCGGTGACGCCACCGCGCTGTACGAGCGGACGCGTAACTGGACGGTCGGATCGGACCCCGGGCTGCTACGGCTGCGGATGGCCACCCGCACCACCGGTGCGCTGGCGACCGCTCTGCTGGCCCTTTTCCTGCTGACCAAGGCCACCGGGCAGCCGCTGACGGTGGCGTTGCTCGGGGCGCTGATCACGATGGTCTCGGCGCGTTCGGTCAACGAACCCGATCCGCGGCGACAGCGGATCACCATCGCGCTGCTGCCGTTGCCGACCGCACTGGCCATCACCGCGGCGGCGCTGGTAGCACCGCACCCGGTGATCGGCGACGTTCTGTTCGTGTTGGTGGTCTTCGTTGCGGCATACGCACGCCGCTTCGGCCCGCGCGGAACGACGCTGGGCATGGTCACCTTCATGGCGTACTTCTTCTCGCTCTATCTGCGCGCGCAGTTGTCCGAGCTGCCGTGGCTGATCGGCGCGACACTGGTCGGAACGCTCTGCAGCTTCATCTGGAGCATCTTCATCATGCCCGATCGACCGGAAAGTGTTCTGCGGGAAAATATTCGGTCGCTTCGCGCCCGGATGGCGATCGTCGTCGACACCACCGCCGATACCGTGCGGATCGGCAACCCCGACGAGCGACGGCAGCGCCGGTTACGGATCCGAACACGCCGGCTCAACGAAACGGCGTTGTTGGTCCAGGCCCAGATCGAAGACCGGGTCAATCCGAGTGTGCTGTGGCCGGGAGTCAGCGGCGAGGACCTCGCGCTGTGGCTGTTCGACGCCGAACTGACCGTGGAACGCCTCGCTACTGCGGGCACCCGGGCGGCCTTCGCCGACATTCCCGCCGCCACGCGTGCCGAATTGGCCGACACCGTGGCCCTGCTGTCACGAGCCATCCGGACACCGCACACCGAATCCCTGCGGCCGACCGCGCAGCTTGCTCAGCAGCTGCTCGATGCGACGCCAGACCTACCGGTGCGCCGCTTGGCGCTGGCCATCGTCGACACCGCGAAAGCCACGGCCGAAGTGCGCAAGCGAATCGAACGCGTCGCGACGGATGCGACCGAGCAACCGCCGGCACCACCAGACGAGCAGCAGCTCAACGCGGGCCTACTTCCGACCACGCGGCAAGCAATTCAGGTGGCCGTCGCCGCTGCGCTGGCCATCGTTGTCGGCGAGGAAGTTTCACCGTCGCACTGGTATTGGGCGGCGATCGCCGCATTCGTGATTTTCGCCGGTACCAACTCGTGGGCCGA
>NZ_JBAPMI010000065.1:0-5351 GCF_049278535.1 Mycobacterium sp.
CGCTCTACATCCTCACGCTGGGCCTGTTCCACATCGTCGTCAACGCGCTCATGCTCTGGATCACCGCGTGGATCACCGAGAACACCACCCACTGGGGCCTGGCCATCGACCACTTCTGGTGGACCGCAATCTGGGCCGCCGTCGTGTTGTCCATCGTCGGCTGGTTGCTGTCGCTGGTGGTACGCACCGCGCGGCGCTGACCGGCACACTGGACACATGCCCGAGCTGCCCGAGGTCGAAGCGCTGGCCGACTACCTTCGCCGGCACGCCGTCGGCAAGACCATCGGGCGAATCGACGTCGCCGCGTTATCCGTGCTTAAGACCTTCGATCCGCCGATCAACACCCTGCACGGCCTGACCGTCACTGGCGCCGACCGCTGGGGAAAATACCTGGGCATGCGGGTAGGCGAGCTGATCCTGATCACCCACCTGTCCCGGGCCGGCTGGCTGCGCTGGTCCGACAAGCTGGCCGCGACGCCGCTCAAACCCGGTAAGAACCCGATCGCGTTACGCGTCCACCTCGGCACACCCGGCGAGGCGCCGGGCTTCGACCTCACCGAGGCCGGCACCCAGAAGCGGCTGGCGGTGTGGCTCGTCGACGACCCCCAGAAGGTGCCCGGCATCGCCGCATTGGGCCCCGACGCGCTGCAACTATCCGCCGACGATCTGGCCGGGCTCCTCGCAAAGAACACCGGACGGATCAAGTCCGTCATCACCGACCAGAAGGTGATCGCCGGCATCGGCAACGCCTACAGCGACGAGATTCTGCACGTGGCCAAGCTGTCGCCGTTCGCCACCGCCGGGAAACTAAACGACAACCAGCTGGCCGCGCTGCACTTTGCGATGGAGTCGGTGCTGAGCGACGCCGTGGCCCGTTCGGTCGGCCAGCAGGCCGCCACATTGAAGGGCGAGAAGCGATCCGGCATGCGGGTGCATGCCCGCACCGGTTTGCCGTGCCCGGTGTGCGGCGACACGGTCCGGGAAGTGTCGTTCGCGGACAAGTCGTTTCAGTACTGCCCGACCTGCCAGACCGGCGGCAAGGTGCTGGCCGACCGGCGAATGTCGCGTCTGCTGAAATAGTCGAATGACTCGGCAGAAGATCCTCATCACCGGTGCGAGTTCTGGCCTGGGCGCCGGAATGGCCCGCGCATTCGCAGCCAAGGGGCGCGACCTGGCGTTGTGTGCCCGTCGTACCGACCGGCTCGACGAGCTGAAAACCGAACTCTCGCAACGGTATCCGGATGTCAAGGTTGCAATAGCTGCCTTGGACGTGAACGACCACGACCAGGTACCGAAGGTGTTCGGGGAATTGTCGGACGCACTCGGCGGCATCGACCGGGTGATCGTCAACGCCGGTATCGGCAAGGGCGCGCGGTTGGGATCGGGCAAACTGTGGGCCAACAAGGCGACCATCGAAACCAATCTGGTTGCGGCGCTGGTGCAGATCGAAACCGCGCTGCAGATGTTCAACGAGCAGGGCTCGGGGCACTTGGTGCTGATCTCCTCGGTGCTGGGCGCCAAGGGTGTGCCCGGCGTGAAGGCGGCCTACGCGGCCAGCAAGGCCGGTGTGCGCTCACTGGGTGAGTCGTTGCGCGCGGAATACGCCAGCAGCCCGATCAAGGTGTCGGTGATGGAGCCGGGCTACATCGAGTCGGAGATGACGGGCAAATCCCAAAGCGCAATGTTCATGGTGGACAACGAGACTGGGGTCAAATCACTGGTCGCTGCCATCGAACGGGAGCCGGGTCGGGCTGCCGTGCCGTGGTGGCCGTGGGGCCCGATGGTGCAACTGTTGCGGGTACTGCCGCTACCGCTGACCAAGCGGTTCGCCTAGCTCACGTCTGCGCGTCGTACTAAGCTCAGTGTGAGGCCGGTGTGTAATGCGCTGCGTCGGTGGTGAATTCGGGTTTTCCATAGGTCGCAAGCCGGAGCTTGAGGAGCCCGATGACGTATGCGTCGGTGATGTCCCGAAGCACGGGGATGCGGCTGGCGTGCTGAACGGCGGTGAAACGTCCGATGATGAAGGGCGCGGTCAGGGCAACGCGCATAAGATCCGTCGCCCCCATGGAGACGCCCATGGCCTCGGCGATCTCACGGTCACCATTGCAGAACGTGCGGACGAAGGTGAGCTTGCTGAAACTCTTCTCGACCGCCTCGGCGCAACGGTCGAACAGGGTGGTGCCGGGCCGCAAGTAGGCCGCCATCGTGCCGCTGACGAGTTCCTGGCAGATGCTGTCGAATCCGTCGCGCAGCAGGGCCGAACGCGCGTGCATGACGTGCATGATGTCGGCGGGTTCGGAGGGCAGCAGTTCCTCCGGCAATCCAAGCAAAAAGCAGCGGTACCTGGCGAATTCGACGACGGCGCGTTCCTCGGCGGTGAACTTCGTCCGGCCCTGCTGACGCGCCCTGCGGGCCAACAAGTACTGGCCGATCATTCCGGCGGGCATCTGGTCGACCTGCGGCACCGGCATGCCGTAGACGGCGGCGTCCCATTTGGCGGATTTCTTCAGCGCGTTGTAGCGGACCATCGAGTGCATCAGCCGGACCATGGCGGCGGCTTCAAAGCCGCGGCCGTAACGGTGCAGCGCACCGGGCAGAGTGGTGACCGCGAAGAAACTCGCCGTCTCGTTGACCCGCCGGGCGGCCCGCTTGCCCGAGAGTGCGCCGGTCAGAGCCATTGGCAGCGCAGCGTAGGTGTTGGTAAAGGTCGCGATGAAGGCTCCTCGCGTGATGAACGGGGCCAGTAATGCCGCGGGGATGCGCTCTTGGCGAGCGCCTTCGCGTACCAGGTCGAAGTCGATCCACTCGGGGGTGGCCTCCATGGCGGCGATGAACGCGACGAGCTCGGAAGGCGCGTCGGGCACCGCCTCGATTCCCTCTCGGCAGGCCGTCGTGAGCATGTCGATCAGATGCGTGACGCTGTGTGAGTTCATCAGCGCCGCATAGGGGTCGGCGACGACGTCGCCGAGCAAGGTGGCCGTGCTGATCAATTCCATGACGCGGCCATCTTCCAAGATCGGCGCGCGGTCGGCGATCCAGGTGGGCAGGGCGGAGTCGACGTCTGGCTCGGTGGCCAGGCGATCCGGCTGCTGGTCGAAGTCGAAGTCCCCGTAGAGGTCGGGTTGCAACTCGCGCTGGCTTCGTACGCGCTGCGCGAGTTCCGGGTAGTAGGTGACCATCGCTGCCTCTCGATAACTAACAACTTGTGAGTAATCCTCACAAAGTGTTAGTTAGACTGTCAAGTGTGATGAAGGGCGCCCCGAAGCGGCGGATGACCGCGGAAGAACGGCGAGAGCAGATCCTCGATGTCACTCACGCTGTCGTCGCCGCCGAAGGGTTCCACGCGGCGACGCCGAACCGCATTGCTGTTGAGGCCGGTATCAATCGATCGTTGATCTATCAGCTGTTCGGGGACCCGGCCGGTTTGTTCGTCGCCTTGATCGACCGCGAGGCGGCGCGGGCTGGCGCGCAGTTCTCCGACGCGATCTCCGGGCTGGACGCCGCCGGCGAGGAGCAGTCCCTGGTGGTGGCGTTCGACGGTGTGCTGGCTGCCGTTGATGCTCATCCGGCGACCTGGCGACTGTTCTTGTTCCCGCCGCAGGGTGCGCCCCCGGAGTTGTATCACCGTCTGACCCAAGCTCAGGACGTTGTGCTGCAGTTCTTCGTCCGTGAACTGTTGCGCCACAATCCTGCGCTGCATGAGCCGGAATACACCGCGCGGGTCCTGCATGCTGCCGGTCGCGAATTGCTGCAGCTGCATCTCAGTGATCCCCAGGGTGCGTCCCAGGAACGCCTGCGCGCCTTTGTGCGCCGACTCGGCTCCGAGCTCATGGCCCGACCGGTTGGCGCTTAGCCCGCCCGCCCCCGTTCGGCACGATAACGGCGTACCAGTGCGTCCGTCGAGCTGTCGGATTGCTTTGCCGGAGAAGCATCTTCGGTAATCACCGGTACCAGCGCCTTGGCCTGGGTCTTGCCGAGTTCAACCCCCCACTGGTCGAACGAGTCGATGCCCCAGATGACGCCCTCGGTGAAGACCTGGTGTTCGTACAGCGCGATCAATTGGCCCAGCACCGACGGGGTGAGCCGGGTGGCCAGAATGGATGTGGTCGGGCGGTTACCCGGCATCACCTTGTGCGGCACCACCTCAGCGTCCGTGCCTTCGGCGGCGATCTCCTCGGCCGTCTTGCCGAAGGCCAGCACCTGGGTCTGGGCGAAGAAGTTGCTCATCAGCAGGTCGTGCATGCTGCCGGTGCCGTCCATGGTGGGCAGGTCGTCGGTCGGCTGGCTGAAGCCGATGAAATCGGCCGGAATCAGCCGTGTTCCCTGATGCAGCAATTGGTAGAACGCGTGCTGGCCGTTGGTTCCCGGCTCGCCCCAATAGATTTCACCGGTGTCGGTGGTAACCGGGGTGCCGTCGGCGCGGGTCGACTTGCCGTTGGACTCCATCGTCAGCTGCTGTAGGTACGCGGCGAACCGTGCCATGTCGTTGGAGTACGGCAGGACAGCGCGTGACTGTGCGTCAAAGAAGTCCGAGTACCACAATCCGATCAGGCCGAGCAGCACCGGCGCGTTGGACTCCAGCGGCGCGGTCCGGAAATGCTCGTCGACGAGGTGGAATCCGGATAGGAAGTCCGCGAACGCTTCTCGGCCGATCGCGGCCATCACCGAGAGTCCGATCGCCGAGTCGACTGAATAGCGTCCGCCGACCCAGTCCCAGAAGCCGAACATGTTGTGCGTGTCGATGCCGAACTCGTCGACCAGCTTCTTGTTGGTCGAGACGGCCACGAAATGCTTTGCCACCGCGTCGTCACCGAGCGCATCGGTTAGCCAGCGCCGGGCGGCGGTGGCGTTGGTCAGCGTCTCCAGCGTGGTAAACGTCTTGGATGCGACGATGAAAAGCGTTGTAGCCGGCTCCAAGTCGGCCAGCTTTGCGATCAGGTCGGCGGGATCGACGTTGGAGACGAATCGCGCGGAGATGCCGGCGTCGACATAATGCCGCAGCGCCTGGTACACCATCACCGGTCCGAGGTCCGAGCCCCCGATCCCGATGTTGACCACGGTGCTGATCCGCTTGCCGGTGGCTCCGGTCCACTCGCCGCTGCGCAGCCGGTCGGTGAAATCGCCCATCGCGTCGAGCACCGAATGCACGTCGGAGACCACGTTCTGCCCGTCGACGACCAGCTTGGCGTCGCGCGGAAGGCGCAATGCGGTGTGCAGCACCGCACGGTTTTCCGAGACGTTGATGTGCGTCCCGTCGAACATCGCGTCGCGGTGTTGCTCGAGCTCGGCAGCCCGGGCCAGATCGGTCAGAAGCTTCAGGGTTTCCCGGTTGATCCGGTGTTTGCTGTAGT
>NZ_JBAPMI010000066.1:0-2812 GCF_049278535.1 Mycobacterium sp.
CCGCAGAGACGAGGGCCAAGCTCATCGACGAAACCGTGTTCTCCCACCCGTCGAAGCTGGAACTGATCGACGCCGCCCGCGCGGCGGGCTACACGATCGTTCTGCATGTTCTGCTCATCCCCGAGGAGTTGGCGGTCGAGCGGGTCCGGCGCCGGGTTAGGGCTGGCGGACACGATGTGCCCGAGAACAAGATTCGCGAACGCTTCCAACGTCTTTGGGGACTTGTTGCCACCGCGACCATCCGATGCGATTCGGCGACCATGTACGACAACAGCGGGCTGAAAGGCCCCCGCATCGTCGCTCAGGTGGACGACGGCTTCTGCATCGGTTCGCCGACCTGGCCGGCCTGGACACCTGACGTCTTGCGGTCAGCGTGCTTGGCGTAGCGCGACCTGATCACCAATGCCCTTGGTGCACAACCTCATTGAACGGCCGCCGATTCAGTTTGCGGATTGGCTGCCACCGCCGGTCCGCGGGGTTAATCGGGACCCGGCTGTAGGTCATGGTTCGTCGTGGGCGGCCGAGCGGGTGTCGGATGCAGCTCGGGATGCCGGGTCCAGAGTGTCGGCGCGGTCCCATTGCTTGTTGAGGTGATCGCGCGAGCTGACCGCTTCATGGCGGTGGACGGCGGCCTGTTGTTGCAGAGCGTCAGCTTGTGCCGCGTTGACATCGGCTTCGGCTTGGGCGGCGCGAGCTTTGGCGGCGGTCTCGTCGGCGAGGGCTTCCTGTTGTTTGACTAGCAGTGTTTCGTGTCTGGCGTCCTCGCGAATGTTGTCTGCTTCGACGTGGCGTTGTTGGTGGCGTTTGTTGCGTGCCATCCAGGTGAGACCTGCGATGAGCAGGATGGCCACGACTGCGGCCACGACAATGATCAAACCGGTTGTGCTGGTAGCTATTTCGGCTCCTTGTTTTTGACGGGTTGTGGAGAAGTACTTGGAAAGCAGTGGGTCAGTGTTTGAAGACGTCTTTGACTTTGGCCCCTGCCTGTTTGGCGTTGGCCTTGGCCTGATCGGCGCGGCCCTCGGTGCGTAGGCGGGTGTTGCCGGTGGCGCGGCCGAAATACTTCTTGGTGGCGCCTATGGCGGCTTCGGCTTTGTGGGCGAGCTTCTTCCCGATGCTCATCGCGGATTCCTTCTTTTCTTCGGTGGTCACAGACCGCGACGGCGGGCTGAGCAATATCCCGCGACGCGCGCTGTTTTACGAAGATGTGTCGATGTGCCTGGCGTCGATTGTCTTCCGACGACGCGCCCAATGACCGAACAGGGGAACACTGCGCCTGCGGGGTTCAGCTGCTGTCGAACTCACCGTCGAGTCGGTGTCGGTGGCGCCTTGATGGTCAAGCTCTTGGCTGGGGTGACGTTTCACTGATGCCGGCTCCCGCTGAGAACGTGCAAGGTCGCGTCGGGCGTCGCGCCCACGCACAGCGCTGCGTCGGGCGCCGGCCAACAACACACTCAGACCCAGCAATCCCACCGCGCCGACCACGATCCCAGACAGGAACAATGTGCCGGTTGACCCGGTCACGTGATAACCCAGCACGGAAAAGTTCTCTGCCAGCGGGTGAGTGGCCCCGGCATTGCCCAGCACCCCGACCGTCCCGACAATCACCGCCACGAATAGAACAATTAATCCGACGATGACCATCATGGCGATGCCTCTAATTCCGGTGCTAGAAACCCAGTACACACCCAGGTAGACGGCCTGTCAACACTGTTGACGTACAGCATTGGTCTACAGTGTCACCCGGAAGGAGGTGCTGCTGCCATGAAACAGCCCACCGGTCTGGACGGGACCACTGACGGCGCAGGCCCCTCCGTCACAGTCGGCGGCGCCGATGGCCGCCCGATCACCCGGTCGCTCATCTTGCAGACCGCGTTAGAGATCGTCGACCGCGACGGCCAGGATGGCTTGTCGATGCGCCGTCTCAGCGAGGCGGTGAATCGCGATACCACGGTGCTCTACCGCCACCTACCCAACAAAGCCGCCGTGCTCGACGGCGTCGCCGAACTCGTCCTCACCGAGCTCTCGGTGGACACCACCGACCCGGACTGGTCCGCACAGCTGCGCACCGTCGCCCACAACTTCCGGCGACTCGCACTCGCGCACCCCAACGTCGTGCCGTTGCTGGTGACCCGCCCCTTGGCCACCCCCCTTGGACAACGACCGCCCGGAACGCTACGGCCCCTCGAAAGCGTCCTCACCCTGCTCATCGCCGCCGGGTTCTCCGGCGAGGACGCCCTGCACATCTACCGGGTGCTATTCGCCTACCTGCACGGCCACGTCATCGATGAACTGCAGGAAATCGTCGAGCGACCCGAAGAAACAGACCACGTTCTGCGGCTCGGTCTGCACCGACTGTCGATCACCGACTTCCCCCACCTCCGCGCCCTGGCACCGGTCCTCGCCTCCTACGACGGCGCCGCCGAACTCGACCGAGGCCTGGATCTGCTCCTGGCCGGGCTCGCCGAAACCCTCACCCACCCCGACGGAACGCCGCGAATCGCTTAAGCGCTCTCGATGCAATCCATCGACGACGAATGGGTAGCTGATGCGTCACTGCGCCAAGCTACGCTCACCAATGGCCGTGGTGGACAACCTCATTGAAGGGCCGCCGGTTCGGTTTGCGGATCGGCTTGAGCGGGCGGTCAGCCGGATACCCGACACCGAGTACATACGCCACCTGAAACCCCTCGGGGACACCGAGAATGGCGCGGGCTTTGTCCTGATCCCCCACCGATGAGTGGCCGGTGCCGATGCCGAGGTCGGTGGCCGCGATCATCATCGCCATCGTGGCCTGGCCGACGTCGTACTG
>NZ_JBAPMI010000067.1:0-15074 GCF_049278535.1 Mycobacterium sp.
GTTCGACATCGCCGGCGTCGATGCCGGCCTTCTCCACGAGCGCCTTCTGCGTGGCGCCCAACAGCTCGGTGGCGTGCAGTCCTGACAACCACCCGGCACGTTTGCCGATCGGACTGCGGGTGGCTTCAACAATTACCGGGTTACCCATGAGGTCAGGCTAGAACACGTTTCATTACCCTGACAAGCGACGATGCTCCGACACCTTTTGGTCTGCGGCGAGAGCATGTTTTACTGGCACTAGAACACGTTGTAGTTCAGGAGAGAATCAATGGCACCCCCCAACATTCCCGCCGAGTTCGACTTCCTCGATCCGGACGTCAACCTGGCCGCACTTCCCGTGACAGAGCTCGCCCAGCTCCGCGAATCCGAGCCGATCCACTGGGTCGACGTGCCCGGCGGCACCGGAGGCTTCGAGGATCACGGCTACTGGATCCTCACCAGGCACGCCGACGTAAAGGAAGTGTCGCGCCGCAGCGACGTCTTCTCCAGTTGGCAGAACGGCGCGATCCCGACCTGGCCCAAGGAAATGACGCGCGAGAACGTCGAACTGCAGCGCAGCGTCATGCTCAACATGGACGCCCCGCACCACACCCGGTTGCGCAAGATCATCTCCCGGGGATTCACCCCCCGCGCGGTCGGTCGGCTGGAGGAAGAGCTCGCACAGCGCGCCCAGAACATCGCCAAGAACGCGGCCGCCGCGGGTAGTGGCGACTTCGTCGAGCAGGTGTCATGTGAGCTACCGCTGCAGGCCATCGCCGGCCTTTTGGGCGTGCCGCAGGACGACCGCGACAAGCTGTTCCGCTGGTCCAACGAGATGACCGGCGGCGAGGACCCCGAGTTCGCCGACGTCGATCCGGCGCAGTCGTCGATGGAACTGATCATGTACGCGATGGCGATGGCCGACGAGCGGGGCAAGAACCCGACCGACGACATCGTTACGACCTTGATCGAGGCCGACATCGACGGGGAGAAGCTGTCCGATGACGAGTTCGGCTTCTTCGTCATCATGCTGGCGGTGGCGGGCAACGAAACCACTCGCAACTCGATCACGCACGGAATGATCGCCTTCGCGAACAACCCGGATCAATGGGAGTTGTACAAGAAGGAACGCCCATCGACCACCGCCGACGAGATCGTCCGCTGGGCCACGCCGGTGTCGGCCTTCCAGCGCACCGCCAACGAGGATCTCGAGTTGGGCGGCGTCCAGATCAAGAAGGGCCAGCGGCTGGTGATGTCCTACCGCTCGGCCAATTTCGACGAAGAGGTGTTCGAGGATCCGCACTCGTTCAACATCCTGCGTGACCCGAACCCGCACGTGGGCTTCGGTGGCACCGGTGCGCACTACTGCATCGGCGCAAACCTGGCCCGGATGACCATCAACCTGATCTTCAACGCCGTCGCCGACCACATGCCAGACCTCAAGCCGATATCGGAACCCGAACGGCTGCGGTCGGGATGGCTCAACGGCATCAAGCACTGGCAG
This sequence comes from Mycobacterium sp., assembly GCF_049278535.1. Lineage (GTDB taxonomy): Bacteria > Actinomycetota > Actinomycetes > Mycobacteriales > Mycobacteriaceae > Mycobacterium. Next base: position 1,484 of record NZ_JBAPMI010000067.1, read on the forward strand.
GTCGACTACTCCGGTAAAAGCGCGGTCGCCAACTGATGGATTTCACGCCAGATCCAGCGCAGCAAGCCGTCGCCGATGTGGTCACCTCGGTACTCGACCGGGACAACTCCTGGGAGGCACTGGTCGCCGGTGGCGTGACGGCGCTACCGGTGCCCGAACGGGCGGGCGGGGACGGTGTCGGGCTGCCGGAGATCGCGACGGCGCTGACCGAGATCGGTCGGCACGGCCTGATCAGTCCGGCACTGGCGACTCTCGGTTTTGCTGCGATTCCGTTGCTGGACTCGGCTTCCGATGATCAGCAGGATCGCTACCTCGGCGGCCTGGCCAAGGGATCGGTGCTCACCGCGGCGCTGAACGAGCCGGGCACGGCGTTGCCAGACCGGCCCGCCACGACGTTCGCGAACGGTCGGCTCTCAGGCACCAAAGTCGGTGTCGGGTATGCCGAAAACGCGGAGTGGATACTCGTCACCGCCGACAGCGCTGTCGTGGTGGTCTGGGCCAAGGCTGACGGTGTGCAGATCGCGAAGACGCCGACGTCCAGTGGGTCTGACGAATACGTGGTCACCTTCTCTGATGTCTCAGTGGCCGACGAGGACGTGCTGACCGGGGCGACGGCACATCGGGTGAATCAGCTAGCACTGGCCGCGCTCGGCGCCTACACCGCCGGACTGGTCGCCGGTGCACTGCGGCTGACCGCAGACTATGTCGCCCACCGCGAGCAGTTCGGCAAGCCGCTGTCCACCTTCCAGACTGTTGCCGCGCAACTCGCCGAGGTCTACATCGCTTCGCGGACCATCGATTTGGCGTCGATGTCGGTGATCTGGCGGCTGTCCGAAGGCCGCGACGCCGACCAGGATCTGGATGTGCTCGGCTATTGGATCACCTCGCAGGCACCGCCGGTGATGCAGACCTGTCACCACCTGCACGGCGGCATGGGGATGGACATCACCTACCCGATGCACCGGTACTACTCCACGATCAAGGACCTGACCCGTTTGTTGGGCGGGCCTTCCCACCGTCTCGACCTGGTTGGAGCGCAATGTTCATCGAACTGACTCCGGAACAACGTCAGCTGCAAGCCGAAATGCGGCAATACTTTTCCAACCTCATCTCGTCCGACGAGATGAAAGCGATGGAGAAGGACCGGCACAACGAGGCGTACCGCGCGGTGATCCGTCGGATGGGCCGGGACGGCAAGCTCGGCGTCGGATGGCCAAAAGAGTTCGGCGGCCTGGGTTTCGGCCCGATCGAGCAGTCGATCTTCGTCAACGAGGCCCATCGCGCCGATGTGCCGCTGCCCGCGGTGACCCTGCAAACCGTTGGTCCGGTGCTGCAGCAGTTCGGCAGCGATATGCAGAAGAAGAAGTTCCTGCCGTCGATCCTGGCCGGTGAAGTCCATTTCGCGATCGGCTACACCGAGCCCGAAGCCGGCACCGACCTGGCGTCGCTGCGCACCACGGCCATCCGCCACGGCGACGAGTACATCGTCAACGGTCAGAAGATCTTCACCACAGGTGCGCACGACGCCGACTACATCTGGCTGGCCTGCCGCACCGACCCAGAAGCCGTGAAGCACAAGGGTATTTCGATCCTGATCGTCGACACCAAGGATCCCGGGTACTCCTGGACGCCGATCATTCTGTCTGACGGCGCCCACCACACCAACGCCACGTACTACAACGACGTCCGGGTTCCCGCCGACATGTTGGTCGGCGAGGAGAACGGCGGATGGCGACTGATCACCACCCAGCTCAACAACGAACGGGTGATGTTGGGTCCGGCCGGCCGCACTGCGGGCATCTACGACCGGCTGCACGACTGGGCGTCAAAGCCGGGCGGCGACGGCGTCACTCCCATCGATCACCAAGACGTCAAGCGGGCGCTCGGTGAGATCTATTCCATGTGGCGGGTCAACGAACTACTCAACTGGCAGGTGGCTGCCGCGGGCGAGGACATCAACGTCGCCGATGCCGCATCGACAAAAGTCTTTGGCACCGAGAGCATTCAGTACATCGGCCGGCTGGCCGAGGAGATCGTCGGCAAGTATGGCAACCCGGCTGAGTCGGACACTGCCGAACTGCTGGACTGGCTCGACTCGCAAACCAAGCGCAATCTGGTGATTACCTTCGGTGGAGGCGTGAACGAAGTGATGCGCGAGATGATCGCGGCGTCCGGCCTCAAAGTGCCGAGGGTGCCCCGATGACGGATATCCACGAGGCGCTCGCGGAGATCAAGGCGGCCGGCGGCCCCAAGCCGCGCGCCGGCCGCGACCCGGTGAATCAGCCGATGGTCAACAGCTGGGTTGAAGCGATCGGCGACACCAACCCCATCTACACCGATGAGGATGCGGCCCGCGCCGTCGGCCACCCCGGAATTGTCGCTCCACCGGCCATGATTCAGGTGTGGACGATGTTCGGACTGAATAGCGAACGTCCGACCGACGATCCCATGGGCCCGATCATGAAGCTGATGGACGACAACGGCTATATCGGCGTGGTCGCGACGAACTGCGAGCAGACGTATCACCGCTACCTGCGACCCGGCGAGGAAGTCAGCATCGCCTCAGAGATGGGTGACGTCGTCGGCCCCAAGCAAACCGGCCTGGGCGAGGGCTGGTTCATCAACCAGCACATCGTGTGGCGGGTAGGCGACGAAGACGTTGCCGAAATGAACTGGCGGATACTCAAATTCAAGCCGCGCGAATCTCAGGACGCACCGACTGCGGTGCCCGGGGACCTGGACGCCAACGCGATGATGAGGCCGTCGGAATCCAAGGACACCAAGTTCTTCTGGGACGGCGTCAAGGCGCACGAGCTGCGGATCCAGAAGCGGCCCGATGGCAGCCTGCAGCACCCCCCGGTGCCGGCCATCTGGCAGGACAAAGACAAGGCAGCCGACTACGTCGTTGCCAGCGGTAAGGGCACAGTGTTCAGCTTCGTGGTGCACCACGCGCCGAAGGTGCCCGGTCGCACACTGCCTTTCGTCATCGCGCTCGTACAGTTGGAGGAGGGCGTGCGGATGCTCGGCGAGCTGCGGAACGTCGATCCGGCGACCGTTGAGGTTGGAATGCCGGTCAGGGCAACGTATATCGACTTCCCGGCAAACGACATCGGCCCGGCCTGGACGCTGTATGCGTGGGAGTCGGAGGCATGAGCACCCCGACGGTTGAGGTCGGCACGAAGCTGCCGGAGTTGTCGTTACACGGCGACCCGACGTTCATCATCTCGACGGCGATCGCCACCCGTGACTACCAGGACGTCCACCACGACCGGGACAAGGCGCAGGCCAAGGGATCCAAGGACATCTTCGTCAACATCCTCACCGACACCGGCCTGGTGCAGCGCTACATCACCGACTGGGCTGGCCCGTCGGCCTTGATCAAGTCGATCGGGCTGCGGCTGGGTGTGCCGTGGTACGCCTACGACACGGTGACGTTCAAGGGCGAGGTGACCGCGGTCGACGACGGGTTGATCACATTGAAAGTCGTTGGCAGCAACAGCCTTGGCGATCACGTCATTGCGAACGCGACATTGACCATCGGAGGTTCTGGTGGCCGGTGAACTCTCCGGTAAGGCGGCGATTGTCGGCATCGGCGCCACCGACTTCTCGAAGAACTCCGGGCGCAGCGAGCTCCGGCTGGCCGCCGAGGCTGTCATGGACGCGCTCGACGATGCCGGCCTGACACCGGGTGATGTCGACGGCATGGTCACCTTCACGATGGACTCGAACACTGAGGTCGCCATCGCCCGGGCCACCGGCATCGGAGACCTGAAGTTCTTCTCCAAGATCCACCACGGTGGCGGCGCGGCTTGCGCGACCATTCAGCAGGCGGCGATCGCAGTCGCCACTGGTGTCGCGGATTGCGTTGTGGCATACCGGGCTTTCAACGAACGCTCAGGCACGCGGTTCGGCCAGGTGCAGGCCCGCCTCTTCGAGAACGCCGATTCGACCGGCGTGGACAACTCGTTCTCCTATCCGCACGGTCTGTCCACACCCGCCGCGCAGGTGGCCATGATCGCGAAGCGCTACATGCATCTGTCCGGGGCGACCAGCCGCGACTTCGGCGCGATCTCGGTGGCCGATCGCAAGCACGCCGCCAAAAATCCCAAAGCGTATTTCTACGAAAAGCCGATAACGATTGAGGAGCACCAGAATTCACGGTGGATCGCCGAGCCACTGCGGCTGCTGGACTGCTGCCAGGAGACCGATGGCGCGGTGGCGCTTGTCGTCACGTCGCCGGAGCGGGCAAAGGATCTGAAGAACCGGCCGGCCATCATCGAGGCAGCGGCCCAGGGTGCCAGCCCGGACCAGTATTCGATGGTCAGCTACTACCGGCCGGAGCTCGATGGTCTGCCCGAGATGGGTCTGGTGGGCAAGCAGCTCTGGTCGCAATCCGGTCTGAAGCCGACGGATGTCCAGACCGCGATCCTCTACGACCACTTCACGCCGTTCACACTGATTCAGTTGGAAGAGTTGGGATTCTGCGGTTGGGGCGAGGCCAAGGACTTCATCGCCGACGGGGCCATCGAGATCGGTGGGCGACTGCCGATAAACACCCACGGCGGGCAACTCGGCGAGGCGTACATCCACGGGATGAACGGCATCGCTGAGGGAGTCCGCCAATTGCGGGGCACCTCGGTGAACCAGGTGCCCGATGTCGAGCATGTGCTGGTGACCGCCGGCACCGGTGTGCCGACCTCCGGCCTAATCCTGGGCTAAGTCGTTAGGACGTAACCAATCCGCCGAGGGTCCCGACGAGCCCGAGCAGGGGGTCCAGCAGCAGCTGCTGAATCCCGGTGTCGTTCAACAAAACCTGAATGCCTTGCGCTAGTGTCCCCTCCGTCTCCGCGAAGAGGGTGAAGGGGTCGAAGGCGTTGTTGAGCTCGGTGACCACGTGGTCGTACGGGACGCCGATGTTCGCCTCGGTCCACGCTTCTGCCGACGCGAAGAAGCTTTCGATTTCGGGAAAGTAGGGCAGTTGCGTGCCGAATAACTCCAAGGCGTTGTTAGCGCCCTGCACAAGGCCATTGGCGAATTCAAGGGTGAACGTCGCCGGGTCGACGGTGGGGATCAGTTCGGCCGGTGTGGGGTCGCCGAATGGGATGGATCGGTCGTAGCCCGCTTCGACGAGCACCTGCAGGGCGGGCTGAAAGATGTTGAGCACCGATTCGGGCACCCCGAGGCTGCGGAGCGGATCGAGTAGTGGCAGATCGGTGGTGGGGATGAAGTAGAACGTGGCGTCGCCGTCGATTTGTTTGACCAATTCGGTTGACCCGAGGACGTATTCACTGGCGTACGGTCCGGTCAGCGGTTCCGACAACTGCCAGAATGGGGGGATGTCTTTAGGCACCAGGCCCTCCCCGTAAGCGCCGTGCGCGTAATAGATGCCCAAGATGGCGTTCAGGTCGGCAATAGGGTTGATCGGAAACTGTGGGAAATCGGCGAAGAAGTCGTACTGGGTCGCGACGTCGATAGTTGGAATACCGGCATCGATCGGCTCCGCGCCGTTAAACTCGAACGCCGGTAGCCCCGGGATGAGCAGACCGGGGAATCGCTCAAAAAGACCACCGTCGGGTCGGTTCAGTGAACCCAGCAGCAGAAAAGTCGCGTCGGGTGGAGCCTGCCCAGACTGCATTAGTGCGATTTCCTCATCGACCGCGATCACCGCGCTCTGCGAATAACCTTCGACGAGGTACGGCGCTGTGTGTTGATCCATCGCGGCCTGAAGATCCGCCAGTCCCTCGGAAACCGAAGTGCTGGAGAATGATTCGGGAGTCGAGACCAGCACCGGCGTATAGCTACCACCGGTCGCCGGGTCGATGTAATCGGTGATGATGCCGTTTTGCCAGAACTCGCTGGGCGTCGGCATCGCCGTCCCGCCCATCATCAGCGCGATAAGTGAGTCATCCGCGTCGTCTGCGGTGGCGACCGGAGACATCAGCGCCATTGACGGCACTGCGGCACCGGCGAACAGTGCGACGATCAACGAGCGGCCTAGCACGGCGACTCCCAGAGTGAGTGAACGCTCAACTTTGACTGAGAATGTCTCAGATAACAAGACTTGACGCTGTGGAACGTCTACATCGCACGTGACGACGTCCGGCCTGATTCTGGGCTAAACCGGAACGAGCTCGACGCCGCTGAGTACGACGGCGTTCTCGCGGGCCGGCGCGGTGACCGTGGCCAGCAGGTGCCCGTCCTCTTTCCAGACCGCAGCCGTCAGTGTCTCGCCGGGATAGGCCACACCGGCAAACCGCGCGCCGTAGGAGCCGACGGCGCCGGCGTTGCCGTCGAGCAGCGCGTCGGTCAAGGCCTTGCAGGTCATGCCATAGGTGCACAGGCCATGCAGGATGGGCCGTGGAAACCCCGCAGCAGAGGCGAATCCGGGATCGGAATGCAGTGGGTTGCGATCGCCGCACAGCCGGTAGAGCAGCGCCTGCTGCGGCAGGATCGGAATGTCGAGTTCCAGGTCGGGCGCCCGCTCGGGTGCGGCCGCCGAGGTCGACGGCCCGCGCTCGCCGCCGAAACCGCCCTCGCCGCGGGCAAAGATCGAACGGCGCTGCGTCCACAGCAGCGTGCCGTCCGGCGCGGTCACCTGAGTTTCGGACCAGATGACCGCGGCTTTGCCCTTGTCCCAGATGTCGGTGAACCGGGTGACCGCCGTTCCCGAACCCGACGGTGGCAGCGGCGCGGGTACGGTGACCTGCTCGCTGGCGTGCAGGACCCTGCTCAGTTCGATGTCGATGCCGGGGAACTGCACGGTCGGCGGCTTGGTCATGTGGAAGCTGGCCGCGACGTTGCCGAACGTCGGTAGCACCTGCGGCGTGTCGTCGACCAGGTAGCGCAGCTCCTGTGCGTCCATCGGGTCGGCACCGGCACCCAGACCGAGGTGATAGAGCTGGATATCGCTACTGCTCCAAGCGAATTCGATCGGGTCCAGCTCAGCGGCCAGCGCGACCTCAGGGTTGATCGGCATGTCAGCGGTTTCCCTCTGTCCGGTTTCTCCTCTGGTCATTCTGACCCGCATCGTCGCCGGACGCTCCGGCGATGTGCAGGGCGGCCAGGTAGCCGAACGTCATGGCGGGGCCGATGGTGCCGCCCGGGCCCGGATAGGTGTGCCCCATCACGGGAGCGCTGACATTGCCCGCCGCGTACAAGCCGTCGATCACGCTGCCGTCGTCGCGTAGTGCGCGGCCGTTCACGTCAGTGCGGATACCACCCTTGGTGCCCAGGTCGCCCGGAACCATCTTGGCGGCGTAGTACGGCGGATGGCTGATCTCGCCGAGGTTCGGGTTCGGCTTGTTCGTCGGGTCGCCGTAGTAGCGGTCGTAGGCGCTTTCGCCGCGGTGATAGTCGGTGTCGACGCCCGAGCGCGCGAAGCCGTTGAAACGCTGGACCGTCGCGCTGAACTCGTCGACCGGCAAGCCGGCCTTGGCAGCCAGTTCTTCCAGCGTGTCCGCCTGAACAATCACGCCAGAATCCATCCACTTACGTGGAATACGTTGTCCTGGTTGCAATCCCGCGAAGATATACCGGTTGCGGTACTGCTGGTCGAACACCAGCCATGCCGGGATGTTCTCGCCCGGGCCCGGCCCCTGACCGTAGTCGCCGCCATACATGTGGTGGCAGGCTTCGACGTACGGCATGGATTCGTTCATGAATCGTTGGCCGGACATGTTGACGATGATCGAGCCGGGGGAGTTGCGCTCAGACAACGCGAACCACGGTGCGCCGACCAGGGGAACTGTCGGTCCCCACCAGGCGTCCTCCATGACGTCGAGTGCGGCGCCCAGCTTTTCGGCGGCGAGGATGCCGTCGCCGGTGTTGGCCTTGGCGCCGACCGTCCACTCGGTGGTGATCGGCGCGCGCTGGTACTTGACCCGCATCTGCTCGTTGTGCTCGAATCCGCCGCTGCCGAGAATGACTGCTTTTCTTGCCCGGATCAGCTGTGGCTCAGCGGTTTCCGACATCTTTGTGTCGCGAACGTAGACGCCGCGGACCACGCCGTCCTCGACATACAGATCGGTCAGCGCGGTGTTGAGCTGTACCGGGACGCCGGCCTTTTGAAGGCCGATCCGCAGTGGCGCGATCAGTGCGCGTCCCATGCCGACCAGGTTCTGACCGGTGGCTTTCGCCCACATGGTGCGCGCGCCGACTCTCAGACTGCGCAGCACCCCGCGCGGATGGCGCTTGAGCTGGTTCAAGCGCACGTAGTCCTGTTGCATCACAACGACGTTCAGCGGGACCTTGCCGTACGGCGGCTCCAGCCCGGGCAGATCGGGGCCGAGCTTTTTGGCGTTGAACGGCTTCGGCTCGATGGAACGGCCGCCGGCCCGACCGCCTGGGGCCTCGGGGTAGTAGTCGGCGTATTGCGGCACCCAGCACATCTTCAGCGGCGAGTGCTTCAGCACGAACGACAGCATCTCGGGACCACGCTCGAGGTAGGTGTCGATCCGCTGCGCTTCGACGACGTCGCCGATGATCCCGTGCAAATACGTGCGGGCCGCATCCGCCGTGTCCTTGACGCCGTCGCGCTTGAGGATTTCGTTGTTCGGAATCCACACACCGCCGCCCGAGCGTGCGGTGGAGCCGCCGTAATGGGCGGCCTTCTCGATGACTATTGTCGAAAGACCCCGGTGGGCGGCAGCAAGGGCAGCAACCATGCCGGCGCCGCCGCTTCCGACCACGACGACGTCGAACTCCTGAGCTGTCATGTAGAACACGTTATAGAATTGCCGGGGCCGGGCGCTACTGGCCCGGTCAAACGAGTGAGGGGACTTCGGCCAAATGATCTCGGTAGCCGCCCGCGACGAGTTGGCCGCCGACCTCGCGCAGGCCGAGCGGAGCCGCCAACCGATCACGCCGCTGACGGCTGGACACCCCGAGATCGACGTGGTCGACGCCTACGAAATACAGCTGATCAACATCCGGCAGCGGGTCGCCGAGGGCGCCCGGGTGGTCGGTCACAAGGTAGGCCTGTCGTCGCTGGCCATGCAGCAGATGATGGGCGTCGATGAGCCGGACTACGGGCACCTGCTCGACGAGATGCAGGTCTTCGAGGACATCCCGATGAAGGCGAGTAAGTATTTGTATCCGCGGGTGGAAGTCGAGGTCGGTTTCATCTTGGCCCACGACCTACCGGGTGCGAACTGCACCGAAGACGACGTGCTGGCCGCGACCGAAGCCTTCATGCCGTCCATCGAGCTGATCGACAGCAGGATCACCGACTGGAAGATCGCACTGTGCGACACCATCGCCGACAACGCGTCCTCTGCGGGCTTTGTGCTGGGCGATGCGCGGGTGGCACCCGCTGACATCGACATCAAGTCGATCGACGCGGTGCTGACCAACAACGGCGAGGTGGTGGCCGAGGGTCGCAGCGACGCGGTCCTGGGCAACCCGGTGACTGCGGTGGCGTGGCTGGCCCGCAAGGTGGAAAGCTTTGGGGTGCGGCTTCGGGCCGGCGACATCGTGTTGCCCGGTTCGTGTACCCGGGCCATCGACGCGCGCCCCGGCAGCAACTTCGTCGCCGATTTCGACGGCCTCGGGTCCGTCCGGTTGTCTTTCGAGTAAAGGAGCATCCATGCCGTCGAAGATGAGTGTGGCCATCGTCGGATCGGGCAACATCAGCACCGATCTTCTGTACAAGCTGCTGCGCTCGGAGTGGCTGGAACCGCGCTGGATGGTTGGCATCGATCCGGCGAGCGAAGGCTTGGCCCGAGCCCGCAAGCTGGGGCTGGAGACCACCCACGAAGGCGTCGACTGGCTACTGGCGCAGTCCGAGAAGCCCGACATGGTGTTCGAGGCGACCAGCGCCTACGTGCACCGGGACGCGGCGCCGAAATACGAGGCCGCCGGCATCCGGGCCATCGATCTGACGCCTGCCGCGGTCGGTCCGGCGGTGATCCCGCCGGCCAACCTGCGTGAGCACCTCGACGCACCGAACGTCAACATGATCACCTGCGGGGGCCAAGCGACGATCCCCATCGTCTACGCGGTCAGTCGCGTCGTCGAAGTGCCCTACGCGGAGATCGTCGCGTCGGTGTCCTCGTCGTCAGCCGGCCCGGGCACCCGGGCCAACATCGACGAGTTCACCAAGACCACGTCGCGTGGTGTGCAGACCATCGGCGGTGCCAACCGCGGCAAGGCGATCATCATCCTGAATCCGGCCGACCCGCCGATGATCATGCGCGACACCATCTTCTGCGCGATCCCGGAGGACGCCGACCGGGATGCGATCGCCCAGTCGATCCGCGACGTCGTCGCCGAGGTGCAGACGTACGTGCCGGGCTACCGGATGCTCAACGAGCCGCAGTTCGACGACCCGTCGGTGCACTCGGGTGGTCAGGCATTGGTCACCACGTTCGTCGAGGTCGAGGGCGCCGGTGATTACCTGCCGCCGTACGCGGGCAACCTCGACATCATGACCGCGGCGGCCACCAAGGTCGGCGAAGAAATCGCCAAGGAATCCCTGTCCGCGGCTGCGGGAGGAGCGAAGGCATGAGCGAGATCTTCTTCAACCCGATCTGGGACGTCCGGCTGACGGATACTTCCCTGCGGGACGGCTCGCACCACAAGCGTCACCAGTTCACCAAGGACGAGGTCGGCGCCATCGTGGCCGCGCTCGACAATGCGGGCGTACCGGTCATCGAGGTGACGCATGGCGACGGGCTCGGTGGGTCGAGCTTCAACTACGGGTTCTCCAAGACGCCCGAGCAAGAGCTGATCAAGCTCGCGGCCGAGACGGCCAAGGAAGCCAAGATCGCCTTCCTGATGCTGCCCGGCGTCGGCACCAAGGAGGACATCAAGGAGGCGCAGAACAACGGCGGCTCGATCTGCCGGATCGCCACGCACTGCACCGAGGCCGACGTCTCGATTCAGCACTTCGGGCTGGCCCGCGAGCTGGGCCTGGAAACCGTCGGATTCCTGATGATGTCGCACACCATCCCGCCGGAGAAGCTGGCCGCGCAGGCCCGCATCATGGCCGACGCCGGCTGCCAATGCGTCTACGTCGTCGACTCCGCGGGAGCGCTCGTGCTCGAGGGTGTGAGCGACCGGGTGGCTGCCCTGGTGGCCGAGCTCGGCGACGACGCCCAGGTGGGTTTCCACGGGCACGAGAACCTCGGGCTGGGGGTGGCCAACTCGGTGGAGGCCGTCCGGGCCGGTGCCAAGCAGATCGACGGCTCGTGCCGTCGGTTCGGGGCGGGTGCGGGCAACGCGCCGGTCGAGGCGCTGATCGGTGTGTTCGACAAGATCGGCGTCAAGACCGGGATCGACTTCTTCGACATCGCCGATGCCGCCGAAGAGGTGGTGGCCCCGGCCATGCCGGCCGAATGCCTGCTGGACCGCAACGCGCTGATCATGGGCTACTCGGGGGTGTACTCCAGCTTCCTCAAACACGCGGTCCGTCAGTCCGAGCGCTACGGCGTTCCGGCTCACCAGCTGCTGCACCGGGCCGGTCAGCGCAAGCTGATCGGCGGCCAGGAAGACCAGCTCATCGACATCGCGCTGGAAATCAAGCGCGAGCAGGAGAGCGGCGCCGCCGCCTCGAAATGATCTGAGCGCACGCACAGGTCAGGCAAAGGTGCGGCGAGTAACCTCACGCGCATGAGCACGACATCCACAACAGTCGGCCGCGGGATGCGCGGCCTCTTGGCCGGGGGGCTGCTCGCCGTCTCGGCCGCGACAATGATCGCGCTGCCGGTGGCGAGCGCGGCATGCGACCAGACCGTCGGTCAATCGATCGACTCGTATCTGAAGCGTCATCCGGACGTCAAGCAGCACCTGGCGTCACAGTCTCAGGCAGAGGGCGGCGGCTCCAACGTCCTCGACTACCTCAGTCGGCATCCGGACGTGCGCCAGCATCTGATCGACCTGTCGCAACAGTGCAGGAATTAGTGAACCTGCGTCGTTGGTGAAGCCCGCGGCAACGTTCGCTTGTTGACGAAAACTAGAACACGTTCTAGCGTCTAGGCGTGTCTGTCCCCGCCTTCTCCCAGCCGCTGATCGACGCCATCGCCGAGTCCGAGAAACTGGTGGCCGCCGCGCCCCATATCGAGACCGAAGCCGACCTGCTCGAGGGGCTGCAATATCTGGCCGGGTGTGTGGCCGCGTGCACGCACATGGTGTTCGACTACGACCGCGACCACCCAGTGCTGCTTTCCGGAACCGGGCCGTACACCAAGATGGGCCTGGACAACCCGGACACTCTCTACTTCGGCTGCCGGGTGCAACCCAACCACGACTACGTCGTCAAGGGTGTTCGCGGCAACACCACCGACCTGAGCTTCCAACTGCTCGGCGGCGAGTACACGGACGACAACGTGCCCGTCAGCCAAGCCGCGTTCGACGACCGCGAACTCGAGATTGGCGCGGACGGCAGCTTCGAGTGGCAGGTCCGGCCTAACAGCACAGGGCAATTGGTGATCCGCGAGGTCTACGGCGACTGGGCGGCTCAGCGAGGAACGCTTTCCATCTCGCGATCGGATACCGCCGGCACCGCGCCGCCGCCGCTGAGCCGCGCAACGATCGAAAAGCGTTACAGCGCAGCCGGAAAACAACTGGTCAACCGGATCAAGACCTGGCTGCAATTTCCGCAGTGGTTCTACCTGGACCTCCCCGTCAACACCATGGTCCCGCCGCGCCTGACGCCCGGTGGCTTGGCGACGCAGTACTCATCGGTCGGGCACTTCGAGCTGCGGCCCGACGAGGCTCTCGTCATCACGCTGCCGGTGACCGACGCGCCCTACCTCGGGTTCCAGCTGGGCAGCCTGTGGTACATCTCGCTGGACTACATCAACCATCAGACATCGCTGAACAACGCTCAGGCCCAAGCGGATCCGGACGGCAAGGTCCGGATCGTGGTTGCCGACCAGAACCCCGGCGTCACCAACTGGGTGGAGACCCTGGGTCACCGGCGCGGGTTCCTGCAGTTCCGCTGGCAGCGGGTGTCGCGTCAACTCATCGAAGCCGACGGACCTACCGTCGAGCTGGTCAATGTCGACGCGCTCCCGGGCGTTTTGCCGCACTACGAGCACAACAAGATCTCCGACAACGACTGGCGTACACGAATCGCGTTGCGCCAACAGCAAATTGCAGCCAGGATGCTGGGGTAATCATGACCGGAATGCTCGAAAAGAAGGTAATCGTGATCAGCGGCGTGGGCCCGGGCCTCGGCACCACGCTGGCGTACCGGTGCGCGAAAGACGGCGCCGACTTGGTGCTGGCGGCACGAACGGTCGAACGCTTGGAGGAACTCGCCACCAAGCTCAACGACGCCGGACACAAGACGCTGGCGGTGCGCGCGGACATCACCGATGATGACGATGTTGCTGCCCTCGTGGAGTCCACCACGGCGAACTTCGGCAAAGTCGACGTCCTGATCAACAACGCGTTCCGGGTGCCGTCGATGAAGCCGTTGGCGGGCACCAGTTTTCAGCACATCCGCGATGCGATCGAGCTCAGCGCGCTCGGTGCGTTGCGTTTGATCCAGGCCTTCACGCCGGCGCTGGAAGAGTCCAACGGCTCGATCGTCAACGTCAACTCCATGGTGCTGCGGCACTCGCAGGCGAAATACGGCGCCTACAAGATG
>NZ_JBAPMI010000068.1:0-5973 GCF_049278535.1 Mycobacterium sp.
GCCACGTAGTTGCTCCACGGCCCGCCGGCGAAGGTTAGACCACCGGTCACGGTCAGCGGCCGTGCCGGGTCGTCGATCGGCAGCCCGAGTTCGGTCGCGGCAACCTGCACTGCGGATGGAAAACAGGAGTACAGATCGACGTGGTCCATGTCGTCGATGCCCAGGCCGGCCAGCTCCAGCGCCCGCGCACCGCCGATGCGGATCGCCGGCGACCGGTGCAGTTCGTCGCGCTCACTGATCGCGTAGGTGTCGTGCGCGTCGGTGCCCGCATACGGATACACCCAACGATCGGAATGGATGCCCAGGCGGGTCGCCGCCTCCACCGAGGTCAGGATCAACGCGGCGGACTGGTCGACCATGTTGTTGGAGTTCATCAGCTTTGTGTACGGCCAGCTGACCATCCGATTCTTTGGTCCATCCTGCCAAATATCTTCGGCTGCAACAGGTTTACGAATCCAGGCATTTGAATTGCGCACCGCCACCTCGTTGAACCGGGCCCACAATCCGCCGATGCGTTTGCGGTGCTCGTCGACCGGCTCGCCCGTGCTGATCCGCAACGCCTGCTCGAACATCGGATAGATGTAAGCCGGCCGGTCCAGGCCGATGCGATCTTCGGCCGCGCCGGCCATCGGCACGTTCTCGTCGCTGCCTTCCGGCAGCGGAATCGAGTCGTCCTGCTCGGTATGGCCGAGCCGTTGGCCGTTGGCACGGAACTGTGTTCTGGTGCGCCACATCTCCGCGCCGGCCACCAATACGACGTTCGCGCGCCCTTGTTGGATGTCCACGCAGACCCGGTTGACCAACGTCTGCGGCAAGTTGCCGCCGATACCGCTGTAGCGCGTGGTGAAACTGTGGGCGCCGATCCGTTGGCCGAGCAGCAGCGCGGGGTCGCGGTAATGAACCGACAACAGGTTGACCACCCGGAGGGAGTCGACGGCCTCGAGCACCCGCGCATCGGCGGCTTCGCGCGCGGCCGACGCCATCAAATCGACCGGCTCCGGGGTGCTCTCGGGCGCGACTGCCTCGCGGTAGTTCACCTGGCCATAGCCGACCAGCACCGGTGTTCTGGGGTTGACGGGCATCAAAGAACCTTCCGGGTTGTCGCCGGGCGAGTGCTAGGCGGTGTCTGTGGATGCGAACAGCACGCGAGCGCTGATCAGTCGCTCGGTTTCTTCACTGCTCATCCCGAGGATCTTCTGGCAGATTTCACGGGTGTCCTGACCGGGCAGGGGCGCCGGCCGTTGCGGCGCTGACGGGATATGCCGAAACGGCGCCGGGCCGGTCTCGGCCGGCAGCGAATGGTCGAACAGCGGATGCGCCATGTCGCTGAACAGCTTTCGCTCGCGCAGCTGCGGGTCTTCGAGGACATCGGGCGGGCGGTTCATCTGACCGGCCGGGACGCCGATCGACTGCAACGCCTCGGCGACCTGTGACGGGGCCCGGCCGCGGGTCCACGCCGACACCTGCTCGAGCAGCTCAGCCCGGTGCGCCAGTCGTGCCTCGCCGGTTGCGAACCGAGCATCCTCGGCTAGCTCAGGCCGTCCGAAAACCGCACTGGCCGAAACCCAGTCGGCGTCGGTGCGGATCGAGACGACACACCATTCGTCATCGCCCGCGCACGGGAAAACCTCATGAACGCTCGCGTCGTCGTCCAACACGGCGTGGCCATCGGCACGCGCCGCGTCGGTGACATACCGGGCATCGAGTTGATTGACGACCGCCTCGGCTTGCGAGACATGCACGCGGGCCCCGGCACCGGTCCGATCGCGATGGATCAGCGCGGCCAGCGCCCCGATCGCCGTGATCCGCCCCACCACGTGGTCCGGGAAAACCGTTGTGGCGTCGTAGAACCGGTGTCGGGAGTCGTCGGCTTGATCCGGTTGGGGATGTTGATCTGTCCACAGCTTGCTTACGCCGGCGGTGGCGCGGACCAGCGGGCCGTACCCCATCCGGTTGCTCCACGGCCCGTTGTCGCCGAAGGCACTGCTTTCGGCCAGTACCACGCGCTGATTCAGCGCGTGCAGAGTGTCGTACGGAAAGCCAAGGGCGGCAAGTGTTCCGGGTTTGAAGTTGGCAAAGACCGCGTCAGCGTCCGCGACCAGCCGACTGAATACCTGCTTGCCGGCGTCGTCGCGAAGATCGACACCGAACGCCAGATTGTTGCGATGTGTCCAGGCGAATGACTCACTCATCGCCTCGCCAATCCGAGCCTGCCGCAATCCGTCCGGATAGTCCGCGCTTTCGACCTTGATGACTTCGGCACCCAGATCACCGAACAGCCGGCTGAGCTCGCCACCGGCGACGATGATGCCGA
The DNA here is from genome assembly GCF_049278535.1 of Mycobacterium sp. GTDB lineage: Bacteria > Actinomycetota > Actinomycetes > Mycobacteriales > Mycobacteriaceae > Mycobacterium. Next base: position 2,315 of record NZ_JBAPMI010000068.1, read on the forward strand.
GGTCGATGATGCGCAGCCCGTCGAACGGACGCGGGCCGGACTTGCCGGGCGCTGCAATCGTTGCCGGCTCGGCGAGCCAGCCAGCGTGGTCGTGACCGGCGGAGGGGGCGGGCGTGCGAAAACCAACGTGACGGCCGTCGACGGCGTAGTAACCGGTCGGAATGACGCTCCGCACGCCAGGGAGCAACTCGGTGTCGGCGACGGCGCCGACCGCCTGCAAATGGTCGGACGCCAATATCTGCGTGGGATTCAGTACGGCAGAGATCGGTACGCCGTGCGACTGGCCGGCCGAAACCAGGTCTTTCATCGTCTGCCCGGCGAACAGACGCTGCACCAGCAGGCCGATCTGCGGCCAGGCCGCGAACCGCGCGGCGATCACTTCGAACTTGGGATCCTGAAAATCCTCGGGCTCCCCCAGCCAGTGCCGCAGTCCGCGCCACTGTCGTGGCGACATCACACACAACCGCACGAAGCCGTCCTGACACGGGTAGATCGGGTAGGCGTCCTGGTTTCTCGGGCGTCCGCGCCACTGATCCGGCCGGCGGATGCCCGCAGCGGCCTGGCCGTGCGCTCCGAACGCGGGGTCAAGCGCCATCACAACAGCGTCTAACCGGGAAAAGTCAATGTAATCGCCTGTCCCACAACGTAACCGGTTGTAGTACGCGACCAGCGCGGCCCATGCCGCCAGAACAGCGGCCGTCGCCGAGGCGATACCGTCCGGCGGTGATACCGGCGTGCCGGTGGTGGGACCGGACCGCGACAACGACCCCGACAGTGCGTAGAGCACCGGATCGGTTGCCCGCCACGAAGCCCGCGGCCCGGTCCTGCCGAAGTCGGTCACCGACATGGCCACCAGCGCAGGGAAGCGATCGGCCAGGTCTTCACACGAGGTCCCGTACGCCGCGGCCTGACCGGGGATTCCGCTGTCGACCACAATGTCAGCGCCGCCGGCCAACTCAATCAACCGCTCGCGGTCTTGTGGGTCAGATGGATCGAGCACCGTGCTGCGCTTGTTCGCGTTGTGCAGTGCGAACCGCACGCCGGTACCGCACAGCGTCGGCCGCTTGCTGCGGGACGGACTGCCGCCCGGTGGCTCCACCTTCAGGACGTCGGCGCCCAAGTCGGCCAGCAGCCGGGTCACCGCGTCACCGCTGTCGTCGCAAAGGTCGAGTACCCGCAGCGACGCCAATAGCCCTTCGTTATTGGGCACCTCAGCGTCGTCGGGCACCAGGCCAGCGTAGTTGGCAGGTGTCAACTCGGGTCGCCTGCCTCGGTCCCGCCGGTAGCCTGGTGAGATGTCCGGCGACCAGAGCGCTGCGGTGCAACCGCACCCCGTGCTCGCGCAGCTCTCGGCGTTGCACCACTTCCGCGTCCAGGTCGACGTCGCAGTCGTCGTGGTGGTGCTGGCGTTGGCGAACCTCGTGGCGCACTTCACCACGCCATGGGCAGGTGTCGTGACGGTCCCGGCTGTGGCGATCGCACTGGTCGCCTGGTTGCGAATCAATGGCCTGGGCTGGGCCGAACTCGGGCTGGGGCGCGATCACTGGAGATCCGGTGCCGCGTACGCGGTCGGCGCCGTGGCGCTGGTCGTCTCGGTGATCGCGGTCGGCGCTCTGCTGCCCTGGACACGTCCGATGTTCATGAACAACCGCTACGCCACGGTCTCCGGTGCGCTGGTCGCCTCGATGCTCGTCATTCCGCTGCAAACGGTCATTCCAGAGGAGCTGGCATTCCGTGGCGTACTGCACGGCGCGTTGAACCGGGCGTGGGGGTTCCGCGGTGTCGCGGTCGCCGGTTCGCTGTTTTTCGGACTGTGGCACGTCGCCACGTCGCTGGGTCTGACGAGTAGCAATGTCGGCTTCACCCGGCTGTTCGGCGGCGGAGTCGTCGGCATGCTGGCCGGCGTGGTGCTGGCGGTGGTTGCAACCGCGGCCGCCGGTTTCGTGTTCAGCTGGCTCCGGCGACGCAGCGGCAGTCTGCTCGCACCGATCGCGTTGCATTGGTCGCTGAACGGGGCGGGTGCGCTGGCTGCCGCGCTGGTGTGGCACCTGTCCGGCTGATCCGTTGCTAGACCAGTAGGACCGCCGCCCCGGCGATGCGGCCGGCGCTGAGATCCGACAGCGCCCGATTCGCTTGATCCAGTGGATATTCCGGGGTGGTGACGGTGACGTGGTGTTCGCCGACGAAGTCGAGGAAGGCGCGCGCGTCGGTGCGGGTGTTAGACGTGACCGAGCGAATCTGGCGTTCCTGGAACAGATGGCGCTGGTAGTTCAGTGCGGGTATGTCGCTGAGGTGGATTCCGGCGATCGCCAGCGTCCCGCCGCGATCGAGCGCCTCCAACGCCGGTAGCACCAGATCGCCGACCGGCGCGAACAGGATCGCGGCGTCGAGACTTACCGGCGGCGGATCGTCGGCTCCTTGAGCCGACGCCGCACCCAACGCCACAGCCAGTTCTTGGGCCGCCAAGCCGCGCGTCATCACATGCACCTCGGCACCCTGGGCCAGCGCGACCTGCGCGGTGAGGTGCGCGCTGCCGCCAAACCCGTACAGCCCCAGCCGACCACCGGGCGGAAGCGCCGCGCGCTGCAGCGCCCGGTAGCCGATAATGCCGGCGCACAGCAGCGGCGCCAGCTCACTGTCGCTGTATCCGCTCGGCAGACGATGGGCGAAAGCCGCAGGGACTGTTGCGAATTCAGCGTAGCCTCCGTCGGCGTCCCAACCGGTGTATCGGGAATTCGGACACAAGTTCTCGTCGCCGCGGCGGCAGTATGTGCAAACGCCGCAGGTATGTCGTAGCCAGGCGATCCCAACCCGGTCGCCGACGCTGAACTCGTCACCCGCGTCGGCGCCAACCTCGAGCACCTCGCCGACCACCTCGTGCCCCGGTGTCACATTCGCGCGGTGCACGGGAAGGTCGCCTTCGGTGACGTGCAGATCGGTGCGGCACACCCCGCAGGCGCGCACGGCGACCAGAAGTTCGGACGGGCTGGGCCGTGGCACCGGTGTGCTGACATATTCCAGCGGTTCGGTGCTCATCGGACCGGGCCTGCGCACCTGCCACGCATTCATGGTCTCGCGAGACGTCGAGGTCATCGATACAGCACGTCGCTAATCGCTACGGCCGCAACGGGTTAGCGCCGGTTAGGACCTTCGCACCATGCCGACGATCCACAGCAGAATCACCGAGCCGAGCAGCGCGGTCAAGAAGGTGAAGATGAGACCGCCACCCGCTGTGTTGACGAAGAAGCTCAAGATGAAGCCGCCGATCAACGCTCCGACGACGCCAATCACGATGTCCACCAGGATTCCCGACCCGCCGCCCTTGACGATTTTGCTGCCGATCCAGCCGGCCAGACCGCCGATGATGATGTAGCCGATCAGACCGACGCTCGTAGTCGTTGTCGAGCGCGCCAGGATTTCAGTAGCTGCCATGACATCCATTGGGATCTCCTTGCTGTCGCGGTAACCCGCTGCGGGACCGTTGCGCTGATCAGTTCAGCGTAATCAGGTGAACGGATCGTCGGACACGTTCACGATGAACCTTTCTCAACCCGTGACCAGGGCCGAGAGGGGCCCGCAGAGCAGCGCCGAGCAAGGCTAGGTAGACACCGTGCCCGGAGCAGGCGGCGCGGCGTTGCCGCCGGCGGGCTGTCCGGGTG
>NZ_JBAPMI010000069.1:0-2471 GCF_049278535.1 Mycobacterium sp.
GCGCGCCCGAAGGGATTCGAACCCCCAACCTTCTGATCCGTAGTCAGATGCTCTATCCGTTGAGCTACGGGCGCCTGTGTTCAGTTATCTCATATTGTGTGGCGACCCGCTGCGCCCGGCTTCGCCGCGCTTGCGATCACCACGGGTGGCGGAGGCGAGAGGATTTGAACCTCCGGTCCCCGGTAAGGGGGACAACTCATTAGCAGTGAGTCCCATTCGGCCGCTCTGGCACGCCTCCTTGAACTTTCTGAGGGTACCGGACCGCCATCAAGCTCAGCAGGGCTGCCGGAACCACCGCGGAGCACAGCGTACACAGACCGGACATATGCTGTCGAAATGACCGCGCGCCTGCGTCCCGAAATGGCCGAGCTGCCGGTCTACGTACCCGGCAAGACCGTCCCGGGCGCGATCAAATTGGCCAGCAACGAGACCGTGCACGGCCCGTTGCCCAGCGTCCGCGCGGCGATCGAGCGGGCCACCGACGGCATCAACCGGTACCCGGACAACAGCTGCGCCGAGCTCAAGTCAGCCTTGGCCAAGCACCTGAACTCCGGCCGGGTCGGCAGTGCCGGTGGCTGGGGGCCAGAGCACATCGCCGTCGGTTGCGGATCGGTGAGCCTGTGTCAGCAGCTCATCCAGATCAGCGCCACGGCCGGCGACGAGGTGCTGTTCGGCTGGCGCAGCTTCGAGATCTACCCACTGCAGGTCCGGCTGGCTGGCGCCACCGCCGTCCAAATCCCGCTCACCGAGCACACTTTCGACCTGACGGCGATGCTCGCCGCTGTCGCCGACCGCACGCGGCTGATCTTCGTCTGCAACCCCAACAACCCCACCTCCACGGTGGTCGATCCGGATGCTCTGGCCCGGTTCATCGAGGCGGTGCCGTCGCACATCCTGATCGCTATCGATGAGGCCTACGTCGAATACATTCGCGACGGCCTGGTGCCGGACAGCCTCGGTTTGGTGCGCGACCACAGCAATGTCGTTGTGCTGCGGACGTTTTCGAAGGCTTACGGGCTGGCCGGCTTGCGGGTCGGCTACGCGACGGCCCAGCCGGAGTTGATCACCGCCATGGACAAGGCCTACGTGCCGTTCACGCTGACGAGCATCTCGCAGGCTGCCGCCATCGCCTCGCTCGACGCCGCCGACGAGTTGCTCGCCCGTACCGACGTGGTGGTCGCCGAACGCGGGCGAGTGAGCGAGGCGCTGCGCGCGGCCGGATTCGACCTGCCGTCGTCACAGGCGAATTTCGTCTGGTTGCCGCTGCGGGAGCGCACCATGGACTTCGTGGAACAGGCCGCCGAATCGCGCGTCGTCGTCCGCCCCTACGGCAGCGACGGCGTCCGGGTGACCATCGGGGCGCCGGAGGAAAACGATGCCCTGCTGAAATTCGCTGCTAATTGGATCTAAGGAGCAACGCGATGAGCGACGAACTGGCCCGCAAGAAGTTCACCGAGTTCAAGGAAAGAACCGACGCAATCGACGACGCCGAACTCGACGACTACTGGGCCAACCTGCCGCCGGCCACCGTCGACGGCATGCTCGGCGAGTGGAAAGGCGGCGAGTTCGTCACCGGCCACCGGATGAACGGTCAACTCGAAAAGTCGCGCTGGTTCGGAAAGACATTCAACTCACCCGGCGACGTGCAGCCGCTGGTCTGTCTTGACGACGACGGAAACCGGTTCTCCAACGTCAAGATGGGCAAGGGCGAAGCCAGCCTGTGGCTGGAGGAATTTCGCGGCGAAGTCACCGCCACGATGGTCTACGACGGCCAGCCGGTTCACGATCACTTCAAGCGCGTCGACGATGACACCGTGGTGGGCATCATGAACGGCAAGGGCGTCGTCGACAATGGCCGGTACTTCTACTTCTACCTGGAGCGCGTCTGAGCCCCAAGCCTGTATCGCGGTAGATTCTGCCCATGGGCCAGCCATACGAATCCGTCCTCATCGACACCAAAGACCACGTCGCGCAGGTGACGCTGATCGGACCGGGCAAGGGCAACGCGATGGGGCCGGCCTTCTGGTCTGAGCTCCCGGAAGTGTTCTCCTCGTTGGATGCTGACCCGAATATTCGGGCCATCGTCCTCACCGGCTCCGGTCGCAATTTCAGCTACGGCCTCGACCTTCCCGCGATGGGCGGGACGCTGGCGCCGGTTCTTGCCGAGGGCGCAATGGCCGGCCCACGCACCGACTTCCACACCGAGGTGCTGCGGATGCAGAACACGATCAGCGCCGTCGCCGACTGCCGAACCCCAACGATCGCGGCGATCCACGGCTGGTGCGTCGGCGGTGGCGTCGACCTGATCTCTGCGGTCGACATTCGCTACGCGAGCGCCGACGCGAAGTTCTCCGTGCGCGAGGTCAAGCTGGCGATCGTCGCCGACGTCGGCAGCTTGGCCCGCCTGCCGCTGATCCTGTCCGACGGGCACCTGCGCGAACTCGCGCTGACCGGCAAGGACATCGACGCGG
>NZ_JBAPMI010000070.1:0-30659 GCF_049278535.1 Mycobacterium sp.
CTTCTTGAAGTAGTCGCCGAACGAGAAGTTGCCCGCCATCTGGAAGAAGGTGTTGTGCCGGGTGGTGATCCCGACCTCGTCGATGTCCGGTGTGCGGATGCACTTCTGCACACTGGTCGCGCGGTCCCACGGCGGCGTCTGCTGGCCAAGGAAGTACGGGACGAACTGCACCATGCCGGCGTTGACGAACAGCAGGTTGGGGTCGTCGAGAATCACCGACGCGCTCGGTACCTCGGTATGGCCCGCGTTCACGAAATGATCCAGGAACCTCTTCCTGATCTCGTGTGTCTGCACTTTTCCGCTTCCTCTTAATTCCGGGCCAACCGGAACGCATCAGCCACTTTCGACCGCATTACAGTACCGGCCCGGCTGTTCGGCCCGACCACGCGACGAACTCCGACGCCGGTCAACCCTGGACGAACGACAAGCGCACCGAGCGGCGCGGGTTGTCCCTGTTCAGGTCGACCAGAACCACGCTTTGCCAGGTGCCAAGCAGCGGCTCCCCCGCCTGGACCGGCACGGTGATCGACGGCGCCACGATCGCCGGCATGACATGGTCGGCGCCGTGACCGAACGATCCGTGGGCGTGCCGGTAACGGTCGTCGCGCGGCAGCAGCCGTTCCAGGGTGTCGACGAGGTCGTCATCGGAGCCGGCGCCGGTCTCGATGATCGCCACCCCGGCAGTCGCATGCGGGACGAAAATGTTGCAGAGCCCGTCACCCCGCGGAAAGCAGAACGCGCGCACAGACTCGGTCAAATCGACGGTACGGCGACGCGCGGTGTCAACGTCCAGCACATCGGTATTCACCTGACCAGCCTACGTATTTGCCCATTGTCATGCCGAATCCAGGGGAGGAAAGTGGGGTGGAGCGGTGGCGTCACCGGGGCGCTGCCCCGAGGAGAAAAGAGGTGGACCGTGTACGCACGCTCTACCACTATCCAGGCGCAACCCTCGTCGATCGACGCTGGAGTTGCACATATTCGCGACGAGATCATGCCCGCGCTCCGGGACATCGACGGATGCGTCGGCTTGTCGCTGTTGGTGGACCGCCAGTCCGGAAGGTGCATCATCACCACTTCCTGGGATTCTGAAGACGCGATGCGCGCGAGCGAAGAACACGTGCGGTCGATTCGTGACCGGGCCGCGGACGAGTTCGGCGGCATCGGCAGCCCGATGGTCGAAGAGTGGGAGCTGGCGGTCCTGCACCGAGACCACCGCTCGGGCGATGGTGCCTGCGCGCGGGTGACGTGGGTGACAAGCGATCCCGCCCAGACGGACCAAAACGTCGAGTACTACAAGACAGCGGTGTTATCCGACATGGAAAACCTCGAGGGATTCTGCAGCGCCAGCCTGTTGGTCAACCGCGCAACGGGACGCGCTGTTTCTTGTGCTTCTTTCGACAGCCGCGAAGCGATGGACCGCAACAGGGCGCAGTCGAACGCCCTCAAGAACGAGAAGATTCAGGAAGCGGGCGTCGCTGAGGCCGACGAGCAGGAATTCGAGCTGGCACTCGCCCATCTGCGGGCACCCGAGCTGGTCTGATCGAGGTATAGGGGGACACCGGCCGAACAGAGCGACTGGGTGTCGGCCGGTATCTCGTTGTGCCAATTGAAGAACAACCGCAGCGGCTTGCCCATTGCCATCGCGAATCCGCCGGAGGAAGGTGGTGAGAGGAACCGGTGGCGCCACCGGGCGCTGCCCCTAAGCCGAGAGGGGTTGTCTGGTGTACGCGCGCTCAACCACTATCGAGGCGCAGCCGTCGTCGATCGACGCCGGAATCGCGCACGTTCGCGAAGTAGTCATGCCCGCACTCGAAAGTGTCGACGGATGCCTGGGCATGTCATTGTTGGTCGACCGTGGCTCTGGTCGTTGCATTGCCACCAGCTCGTGGGAAAACGAAGAGGCGATGCGCGCGAGCGCCCGTGGGATACGGCCGGTTCGCGATCAGGCGGCACAGACCTTCGGCGGTAGCCCGACGGTCGACGAATGGGAGATCGCGGTGCTCCACCGAGACCACCCGTCCAGCCCGGGTGCCGGCGTGCGGGCCACCTGGCTCACGGTGCGGCCCGACCAGTTCGACCGGGCCATCGAGTTCTACCGGGCGTCGGTGTTGCCCGCGATCGAGGAGCTCGAAGGTTTCTGCAGCGCGAGCCTGATGATCGACCGCACGTCTTGGCGGGCGGTGTCGTCGTCGACGTTCGACACCCTTGAGGCCATGCAGCGCAACGAAGAACGCGCGCGCTCACTGCGTACCGCACGGCTTCGCGACCTCGGCGCCGACCAGTTCGACGTCGGCGAATTCGAATTGGCCATCGCCCACCTGCGGGTGCCCGAGTTGGTTTAGTGGACCTCGCTCACTAGGTCCGCAATCCGGTGGGCGGCTGTCACTTCCTGCACACCGCGATCGACGCGCACTCTCGGCTTTGGCCGATGAACGCAAAGAGACTGCTGGCGCCTTCTGGTTACGGGCCAGCGCCTGGTTCGCCGAGCGCGGCATCGTGGTCACCTACGGCAGCGAGTCGCCCGGGAAACCGCGGCACGCGTGCACCTCGAATGTGAACACCCCGGCTTGCACGCCTGGGTCATCATTCATGACGGCGATCGTGTCATCGAGGGTTCCGGTGAACACGCCCACACCGCAGATGTCGGAGCCATCGCTGACCGGCAGCACCACCGCGAGCACGCCGTCATGGCGTAGCCCGAAGTTACGTCGGCCGTGCTCCCAGATGACCCCCGGTGCCGTGTCGTCGGTAAAGTTCGGCCCCTGCTTGAGGATCATCACGCTGTAGGTCTTGACGGTGGGCAGGAGCGCATTCATCTCGTCGTCGGTGAACACCTTCATCTGTGGCCTCCCTTGATCATTGCGGCGCGCTCCAGGGTGGCCTGAGCCATCTTGACGTGGGCCGCGTCGACGAGAACGCCATTGACGCCGACCGCGCCCAGACCTTTCTGCTCGCCTTCGCGGTAGGCCGCGACGTTACGTTCCGCGAGCGCGATCTCCTCGTCGGTCGGCGCGTAAACCCGGTTCGCCACAGCGATCTGGCTGGGGTGGATCGCCCACTTGCCGGTGTAGCCCATCAGCGCGGCCCGGCGGGCGTCGCGCTCATAGCCGTCCAGGTTTCCGTAGTCGGGGTAGGGCGCATCGATCGCGTCGATGCCGGCGATGCGGGCGGCGACGATCACCTTGTTGCGGGCGTAGGCCCAGAAGTCGCCGGGATATTCGCCGAGCGGGTCGAAGTTGGTGTCCACCCGCGCGCCCTGGGACAGCGAGAAGTCGCCGACACCGAAGATCAGCGCGTCCAGTCGCGGGCTGGCTGTGGCGATCTCCTCGGCGTTGGCCAGACCCTCGACTTCTTCGATGAGCACCTCGAGGCGGATCTGGCGGGACAAACCGAGCTTGGCCTCCAGCTGGGTGAGCAGCACGTCGACCCACCAAACATCGCGGGCCCGAAGCGCTTTCGGGATGATGATGGTGTCCAGGTTCTCCCGCGCGTTGGTGACGACTTCGACGATGTCGTCGTGGCACCACTGGGTGTCGAGCCCGTTGATCCGGATCGCCCGCACGGTGCGTCCCCAGTCGAGGTCATTGAGCGCTGTGACGGCTTTGCCCCGGGCGGCCTCCTTGTGCGCGGGCGCCGTGGCGTCCTCGAGGTCCAGGAACACCAGGTCGGCCTCCGACGCCGCGGCGCGGGCGAACATGTGGTCATTGGCCGCGGGCACCGCGAGTTCCGAGCGGCGCAACAGTGAGGTCATCTATTCAAGCTCCTCTCACAGCACACCCCGGGTATGCAGGTCGTCGATGTCGCCACCGGCCAGCCCGAGCAGCTCGCCGTACACCTCGGCGTTGTGTGCACCGATCTGCGGGCCCAGGTGCTGGACCCGAGCGGTCGCGCCGGAGAATCGGGGCACCGGAGCCTGGACGGTCATTGCACCCAGCTCGTCGTCGCCGACCTTCACGAACACCTCGCGATGCGCGAGCTGTTCATCGGCCACCAGATCGGCGATGTCGTAGACGGGTGCTGCGGCCACCTCGGCGGCGTCCAGGATGTCCATTGCCTCGTCCAGCGTCTTGGTAGCCACCCAATCGGCGACCACCTGGTCCACCTCGCGGGCCCGCGCCAGCCGGCGCTGCGGATCGGAGAAGTCGGCATCGTCGACAAGGTCCGCGCGCTCGATCGCGCGAAACACCCTCAGCGCCAACGTCGGTGAGCTTCCCGACATCGCCAGCCACTTGTCGTCGGCCGTGCGGTAGGTGTTGCGCGGCGCCGAGATGTCCCAGCGGTTGCCGGCCCTGGTCGGCACCAGGCCGAGCTGGTCGTAACCCAACAGGGTCTGCTCGAGCAGCCGCGCCAGCGGGTCGATCAGGTTGATGTCGATCAACTGCCCAGACGCGCCATGCACATCGCGGTGGTAGAGCGCCATCATCACCGCGTAGGCCGCGTTGAGCGACGCCACCCCGTCGGCAAGCATGAACGGCGGCAACGTAGGCGGTCCGCCGGCCTCGCCGGTGATGTTGGCGAAGCCGCTCATCGCCTCGCCCAACGTGCCGAATCCCGGTCGCTCACTTTTCGGTCCGGTCAGGCCATAGCCGGTGATGTGCAGCATCACGATCTTGTCGTTGACGGCACGCAGCGCCGGGTAATCCAGTCCCCACTTGCGCAGGGTCGGCGGCCGGGTGTTGACGATCACCACGTCTGCGTGCTCAACCAGCCGCCGCAGCAACTCCTGCCCTTCGGCGACACGCAGGTTGAGCGTGATCGATTTCTTGTTGCGCGACAACGACTTCCACATCAGCCCGACACCGTCGACCTGATTCCCCCAGGTGCGGATCGGGTCGCCGCCGTCGGGCTGTTCGATCTTGATTACGTCGGCGCCGAACTCACCGAGATACGTGGCGGCCAGTGGCGCGGCGGCCAGCGTCGCTACGTCGAGAACCCGGATGCCTTCGAGCATCATGCTCCAACGGGCGTGCAGGCCGGTCGTTGGAGCCCTAGGTGATCGCGCAGCGTCGTCCCGTCGTAGGAGTCGCGGAACAGACCCCGGCGCTGCAGTTCCGGGACCACCATCCGCACCACGTCTTCGAAAGCACCCGGCAAATGCGTTGCGGCCAAGACGAACCCGTCGCAAGCGCCGCCGTCGAACCACTCCTCCATCTGATCGGCGACCTGCATGCCGGTGCCGACGAAGCGCGGACCCTGCAGCAGCGTGGCCCGGTGGCCCGCCAGATCGCGCAGGGTGATCTGGTCACCGATGTGGGCGCGCAGGTTCTGCACCAGACCGCGAATTCCCGACACCGATTCGATGAGCTCGTCGGTGATCGGGTCGTCGAGATCGTGCTTGGCGAAGTCGTAGTTCATCAACTCCGAGAGTAGGGTCAGCGACGCCATCGGGTGCACCAGGTCGTTGAGAAAGACCTTTTCGCGTTCTTTTGCGTGGTCTTCGGTCTCACCGACCACGGCGTAAGCCATCGGGCAGAGCTTAACGGACTGCGGGTCGCGGCCGGCGGCCTCGATGCGCTCCTTCTGATCGGCATAGTGGCTGCGGGCCACCTCGATCCCCGGGTCTCCGGTGAAGATCAAATCAGCCCAGCGGGAAGCGAATTCACGCCCACGCCCCGATGACCCGGCCTGGATGAGCACCGGCCGTCCCTGCGGGGTTCGCGGTACGGTCAGCGGCCCGCGCACCGAGAAGAACTCGCCGTCGTGATGCAGTTCGTGCACCTTCTCCGGGTCGGCGTAGATGCCGTTAACCCGGTCATGCAGGATCGCGTCGTCTTCCCAGGTGTCCCACAAGCCGACGGTGGCTTCGAGGAATTCCTCGGCCCGATCGTAGCGGGCGTCGTGACCCAAATGTGTTTCCAGGCCGAAGTTTTGGGCCTCACTGTCGTTCACCGACGTGACGATGTTCCATGCCGCCCGGCCGCGGGACAGGTGGTCGAGGGTGGCGAAGGTGCGGGCAATGTGAAACGGCGTGTAGTAGGTGGTGGAACCGGTTGCGCCGAGCCCGATATGCGACGTCGCCTGCGCGAGCACACCCAAGACGATGGACAGGTCCAGCTTCACCGGCCGTGCGCCGTATTTCACGGCGTCAGCGACCGAACCGCCGTAGATGCCGGGCATGGCCAGGCGGTCGTCGAAGAACATCAGGTCGAAACAGCCTTCTTCGAGTTGCCGGCCGATTTTGGCGTAGTAGGAGGCGTCCAGGTAGCCGTGCTCGGTGGCGGGGTGGCGCCACGAGCCGGCGTACACCGACGTGCTGCCTGCTTGCATGAAAGCGACGAGTGCCATTTGTCGTGAAGTCATTATTGATGTCTAACATCTGATATATTAGATTTCAAGTGCCGGATCCTCAACTGCCTCAAGGCCACGCCGTTATTGATCTTGTCCGATCGCGGCGCGGGCCTGCTCCACCAGGCATACCGTGACTTCATGAAGCGAGGATTCGCACGGCTGGCTGCGGCTGCGCTGTTGCCCGGCGCTTTGGCGCTCGCCGTTCTCGGGCCGGGTGCGGGCACCGCGCAGGCCTATAAATACGGACCATTCCAGTGGTGTCCCGGGCAAGCCATGCCGAATGACCCACCACGAGCGGACACCGAGCTGGTGTGGGACATGGGGGTCTGCCACACCTACTACTTCGAATACGACGTGCGGACGAAGGCTCCCGCCCATTACTGGGAGGGGCCGAATTTGTTTCCGACGCCGATCCCGCCGCCTCCCCCGCCGGCGAACCCGCCAGACCTCGCCAAGCAGTGCCCCGGACTCATACCCTTCGTCAACTGCTTGCCTGGCCTTTAACCGCGCTTGCGGCGGATGATCGCCCGCAATCGCTCCAGCCGGCTGCTGATCTCCCGTTCCGCGCCGCGGCCGGTCGGTTGGTAATAGTCGACACCGACCAGCTCATCGGGTGGATACTGTTGGGGCACAACACCATCCGGGTCGTCGTGGGAGTACTTGTAGGCCTGCGCGTTGCCCAGCGCCGCGGCGCCCGAATAGTGCCCGTCACGCAGATGCGGCGGCACCAGCCCGGCTTTGCCCGCTTTGATATCGGCCATCGCCGCGCCCAGCGCCGAAGTCACGGCGTTCGATTTAGGCGCGGTGGCCAGGTACGTGGTGGCGTGCGCCAGGGTCAGCTGAGCCTCGGGCATGCCGATCAGCTGTACGGTCTGGGCCGCGGCGACCGCCGTCTGCAGCGCCATCGGATCGGCCATGCCAATGTCCTCGCTGGCCAAGATCACCAGCCGGCGCGCGATGAATCGCGGGTCCTCACCGGCGACCAGCATGCGGGCCAGATAGTGCAGCGCGGCGTCGACGTCGGAACCCCGCACCGACTTGATGAAGGCGCTGATCACGTCGTAGTGCTGATCGCCGTCGCGGTCGTAGCGGACCGCGGCCTTGTCCAGCGACTGTTCGATGGTCTCGACGGTGACCTGCTCCCCCGCCTCGGCAGCCACCTCCAGCGCGGTCAGCGCTCGACGGGCATCGCCGGCGGCCAGGCGGACCACCAGGTCCACGGCTTCCGGCGTCACCGCGGTCTGGCCGGCCAGGCCCCGCGGATCGTCGATCGCGCGCTGCACGACCGCGCGCACGTCGTCGGAGGACAACGGGTGCAGCTGCAGGATCAGCGACCGCGACAGCAGCGGCGCGACCACGGAGAACGACGGATTCTCCGTGGTCGCCGCAACCAGCAGCACGACGCGGTTCTCCACGGCAGCCAGTAACGCGTCCTGCTGGGTCTTGGAGAATCGGTGCACCTCGTCGATGAACAGCACGGTCTGTTCGCCGTGCGCGGCGGCTCGCCGCGCCGTGTCGATGACGGCGCGTACTTCTTTGACTCCGGCCGACAGCGCCGACAGCGCCTCGAACCGGCGACCGGTGGCCTGGGAGATCAGCGATGCCAGCGTGGTCTTACCGCTGCCGGGTGGACCGTAAAGGATGGCCGACGCCATACCCGAGCCCTCGACCAGACGTCGCAGCGGCGAACCGGGTTGTAGCAGGTGATCCTGTCCGACTACCTCATCGAGACTGGCCGGGCGCATCCGCACGGCCAGCGGCGCCGCGGCCGAATAACCGTGCGCGCCCTCGCTAGGATCGGTCGCGTCGGGGACGTCGAACAGACCGTCGGACACGGTGTCAGGCATACCACGTCGGCACGACACGTCAGCGCGCGGTGCGAGCTCTCAGCGGCGTCGCCGAATACTTGCTAAGTTCGCGAAGGCGCACGCCTGGATAACTCCCCGACAACGAGCAGGAGCGGCTATGAGCCAACCTCCGGAGCACCCTGGCAACCCGAACGACCCCTACGGGGGTAACCCGCGCCCGGGCGACTACCCGCCGCCCGGCTACGGGCCTCCTCCCGGACCGCCGCCGGGCTACGGACCACCACCGGGGCAACCGCAGCCCGGGTACGGACCGCCTCCGGGCTACGGCGCACCCCCACCTCCGCCCGGCTACGGGCCGCCGCAACCCGGTTACGGCCCACCGCCCGGCTATCCTCCGCCGCCCGGCTACGGGCCCCCTCCCGGTTACCCGGCAGCTCCGGGCTTCGGGCCGCCGACCGGTTCGGGTTTCAACATCGGCGAGGCGGTCGAATGGGCCTGGAATAAGTTCAAGACGAATCTTGGGCCGCTGGTCCTGGCGGCATTGATATACGCCGTAATCGGTGTGGTCGTCCACGGCCTGGTATTCGTGCTGCTGGGCGGCGCCACGGCCAACACCACCGGAGGCGACGGCGATTACGGCGCGTCGTTCAATGCGGGGCTGGACACCGTCGGCACGCTGGTCCTGTCCATCGTGTCGTTCGTTTTCGGCATTTTCGTACAGGCCGCGTTCCTCTCCGGCGGACTCGATCTCGCCGACGGCAGGCCAGTCACTGTGAGCTCGTTCTTCAAGCCGCGCAATTTCGGCACGGTGGTGCTGGCCGGCGCACTGCTCAGTGTGATCAGCGCTGTCCTGGATCTGTTATCGCTGCCCGGCTTCCTGTTCGCAATGCTGTCCTTCGTGGCGGTCGCGGTGTTCACCTTTTTCGCGCTGTTCACGATCGCGTTTGCCACAGATCACGCGCTGGCGCCGATCGATGCGCTGAAGGCGAGCGTGAGCACCGTCCGGGCGCACATCGGCGACACGCTGGTGTCGTTCCTGGTGCAGGGTCTGCTCGTGGTGGTGGGCCTTTTCGCTTGCGGCGTCGGCATTCTCGCGACCGGCCCGATTGCGCTACTGGTCCAGGTGTACACCTACCGCCGGTTGTCCGGCGGTCCGATCGCGCCGGCAACGCTCTAGGGACGCAGGGCTTTTCACGGCTGGGTGACGAAGTCGATCAGCTCCTCCACCCGGCCGATCAGCGCTGCGTCGAGGTCTGTCCAGTCCCGGACCCGGCCGCGGATGCGCCGCCACGCCGCGGCGATGTCGGCCTGGCCGGCGTGCGGCCAGCCCAGGGCGTCGCAGATCCCGTGTTTCCATTCGGTTCCACGCGCGATCACCGGCCAGTGCGACAGCCCCAGCCGGGCCGGTTTGACGGCTTGCCAGATGTCGACGAAGGGATGGCCCACAACCAGGGTGTGCGCGCCGTCGGGGCCGCGCTGTACCGCTTCGGCCAGCCGCGATTCCTTCGAGCCGGGCACCAGGTGGTCGACGAGTACGCCCAGGCGTCGTTGCGGGCCGGGCCGGAATTGCTCGACGATGCCGACGAGATCGTCGACGCCACCGAGGTATTCGACCACCACGCCCTCGATCCGAAGATCGTCGCCCCACACCTGCTCGACGAGCTCGGCGTCGTGGCGGCCCTCCACGTAGATCCGGCCGGTCCGGGCGACTCGGGCACGCGCTCCGGTTACCGCCACCGAGCCCGACGCCGTGCGGGACGCGGCCCTGGGTGCCGGGCCTCGCGGCGCAAGCAGGATCACCGGTTTGCCGTCCACCAGGTACCCCGGACCGATCGGAAACGGCTTGATGGAGCCCTGCCGGTCCTCGAGCTCCATCCGGCCGTACTCGACGCGCACCACCGCGCCGACGTAACCGGTTTGCGCATCCTCCACGACCATGCCGAGTTCTATCGGCACTTCGACCGATCGGGGCTTGCTCGAGCTGTGCGGATTGCGTGCGAGTACATCCGGGCCGTAACGATCGTCCACCCGAGCGATCCTAGGAACAGTCACCCGCCAAATCCGGTTACGCCACTCCGCGTCGTCCCAATGGCATCAGCGAATCAAGTCAATCTCGCAGGGTTCGTCCCTGCGCGTCGGTCACCTTGCCGGTGAGGATCAAGACGGCATCGACAATCGGCCATATCCAGCCCGCGATTCCCAGCGTGAAAATGGTGATCGCAAGTTGCGCGACGCCGATCCCGGCATAGCCCAGGTAAAAGCGTCCGACGCCAAAGCCCCCTAGAAACAGCTGCAGGAGTCCGGCAACGAGCTTGCTCTTGTCGGACAACGGCCGCCCATACGGGTCCGCACCGTAGTAGCCCACGCCGCCATACGGCGCGCCTACCGGCGGCGGAGACGTCGTCGACCACTGAAAGCCATCCCAGTACTTCTGGCCGGGGGCACCGCTCGGGTCCGGGTACCAGCCGGCTGCTGGTTGTGGCGAACTCATAGTTTCTTGCTTTCCATTCAAGCGATTGAATCGCGGTCAGGTTCCGGTGTACCAGAGACTACGGGTTGCTGGCGCTGCGGCTGTATCGCGGTTGTGATGAGATTTCCGGTTATGACCATCAAAGTGGCGCTGGAGCACCGCACCAGCTACACCTTTGACCGGCCTGTCCGGGTGTACCCGCACGTCGTGCGGCTGCGCCCGGCACCTCACTCGCGCACAGCGATCGAGGCCTACTCGCTGCGGGTCGAGCCGGCCGACCACTTCGTCAACTGGCAACAGGACGCGGTGGGCAACTTCGTCTACCGGTTGACGTTTCCGAATCCGATGAGCCGGTTGACCATCACCGTCGGGCTGATCGCCGACCTGAAGGTGATCAATCCCTTCGACTTCTTCATCGAGGATTGGGCCGAAACGTGGCCGTCGGCCAGATTCAGCTACCCCGAGCCGACAGCCGAGGATCTCAAGCCTTATCTGCGGCCGGTCGACGAGGACGGTCCCGGGTCAGGTCCCGGCGAGCTGGTGCAGGCGTGGGTGCGCACGTTCGCGATGGCGCCGGGCACCCGCACGATCAACTTCCTGGTGGAGCTCAACCGAAGGGTCAACAGCGACCTCGGCTACAGCGTGCGTATGGAACACGGCGTCCAGTCACCGGATTTCACGCTGCGAACCGGGGTGGGCTCGTGCCGCGACTTCGCCTGGCTGCTGGTGTCGATCCTGCGCCAGATGGGTCTGGCCGCCAGGTTCGTATCCGGCTACCTCGTCCAGTTGACGTCCGATGTCAAAGCGCTCGACGGGCCATCGGGCCCGACCGCCGACTTCACCGACCTGCACGCCTGGGCGGAGGTGTACATCCCCGGTGCGGGCTGGATCGGATTGGACCCGACGTCGGGTCTCTTCGCCGGCGAGGGCCACATTCCGCTGGCCGCGACGCCGAGCCCGGAGAGTGCTGCTCCCATCACCGGCAGCACCGATCCTTGCGAATCGGTGATGGAGTTCTCCAATACCGTGACCCGCATCCATGAGGATCCGCGCGTCACACTCCCCTACACCGACGAGGCGTGGGCGACGATCCAAGACGTCGCGCGTGGCGTCGACAAGCGGCTGGCCGCCGCGGACGTGCGGTTAACCGTCGGTGGCGAACCAACATTCGTCTCAGTGGACAATCAGGTCGACGACGAGTGGATCACCGCGGCCGACGGGCCGCATAAGCGCGAACGCGCCTCCGAGCTGGCTGCGCGACTTAAAGCCCGGTGGGCCCCGCAGGGGTTGGTCCACCGCGGACAGGGCCGGTGGTATCCCGGTGAACCGTTGCCACGGTGGCAGATTGGGCTGTACTGGCGCACCGACGGGCAGCCGCTGTGGCCCGACGAGACACTGCTAGCCGATCCCTGGAGCACCGATCGGGCCGGCCCGCTGGCAGACAGCGCGACCGCCCATGACCTGTTGGCTGCGGTCGCCGACGATCTGGGCCTGCCACCGTCGCAAGTGCGACCCGCTTACGAAGATCCACTGTCGCGGCTGGCGGCCAAAGCCCGCCTGCCCGAGGGTGACCCGGTTGCACAGGACGCAGACCTCGACCCTGAACTCGGCCGAGACACCGCCGCGGGCCGTGCCGAACTGCTGGCACGCCTCGACGAATCAACGGAAACCGCAGCTGCGTTCGTAGTTCCGCTGCACCGCCGCGACGACGACCTCGGCTGGGCCAGCGCCGACTGGAGACTGCGCCGCGGCCGTCTCGTGCTGCTGGACGGGGACTCGCCGGCGGGGCTGCGGCTGCCACTGGACGCGATCAGTTGGAAGCCGTCGCGGCCGAGATTCGACACCGACCCGACAACGGTCGGCGACGAGCTGCACGCGTCAACGGCCACAGCGCATGTCGATGATGACGAGGCCGCGCCGACCACCGCGATGGTCGCCGAGGTTCGCGACGGGCTGCTTTACGTGTTCATGCCGCCCACCGAGGCGCTGGAACATTTCGTCGACCTGATCGCGCGCATCCACACTGCGGCTGCGAGGATCGGCCGCCCGGTGGTGATCGAGGGCTACGAGCCGCCGCCGGATCCGCGGTTGACGTCCACCACGATCACCCCGGACCCGGGGGTGATCGAAGTCAACGTCGCGCCGACCGCGAGTTTTGCCGAGCAGACCAAGCAGCTGGAAACCCTTTACGAACAAGCCAGATTGGCTCGGCTTTCTACGGAGTCATTCTCAGTCGACGGCAGCCACGGCGGCACCGGCGGCGGCAACCACATCACCCTCGGCGGCAGCACTCCCAAGGACTCCCCGCTGCTGCGCCGACCCGATCTGTTGGTATCGCTGCTGACCTATTGGCAGCGGCACCCCGCACTGTCCTACTTGTTCGCCGGGCGATTCATCGGCACCACCTCCCAGGCGCCGCGGGTGGACGAGGGCCGCGCCGAAGCCCTTTATGAACTCGAGATCGCGTTCGCTGAGATCGCCCGGCTCACTTCGGCTTCCGGAGAGAACGCAGTCAGTCCGTGGGTGACCGACCGGGCACTGCGGCACCTGCTCACCGACATCACCGGCAACACGCATCGTGCCGAGTTCTGCATCGACAAGCTCTATAACCCCGACAGTCCACGCGGCAGGCTGGGCCTGCTGGAGCTTCGCGGCTTCGAGATGCCGCCGCATCTACGGATGGCGATGGTGCAGTCGCTGCTGGTGCGATCACTGGTGGCCTGGTTCTGGGACGAACCGCTTCGGGCTCCTCTCATTCGGCACGGCCCGAACTTGCACGGGCGATACCTGTTGCCACACTTCCTTATTCACGACATCGCCGATGTCGCAGCGGACCTCCGTGCGCACGGCATCGCATTCGAGACCAACTGGCTGGACCCGTTCACCGAATTCCGCTTTCCGCGCATCGGCACCGCGGTGTTCGACGGCGTCGAGATCGAGCTGCGCGGAGCCATTGAGCCGTGGAACACCCTCGGCGAACAGTCCACCGCCACCGGCACTGCCCGCTACGTCGACTCGTCGGTCGAGCGCATCCAGGTGCGCATCATCGGCGCCGATCGGCACCGCTATCTGGTGACGTGCAACGGCTATCCGGTCCCGTTGCTGGCTACGGACAACCCCGACGTACATGTCGGCGGTGTCCGGTTTCGGGCCTGGCAGCCACCCAGCGCGCTGCATCCAAGCATCACTGTTGATGGCCCGCTGCAGTTCGAGCTGGTCGACCTCACCACGTCGACGTCGCGCGGCGGCTGCACCTATCACATCGCCCACCCGGGAGGTCGTGCCTTCGACGAACCGCCCGTCAACGCTGTCGAAGCCGAGTCGCGCCGGGCCCGGCGCTTCGAGGCCACCGGGTTCACGCCGGGCAAGCTCGAGCTGTCCGACATCCGGGAGATGCAGGCGCGAATTTCCACAGACATCGGCGCGCCGGGCATCCTCGATCTGCGACGCGTGCGTACCGTCCTGCGTTAATGGCTTCGGCAGATATGGCAGTGCATACCAGCGACTCGTCGGCAGCTTTTCACCACCGCACCGACGTCGACCGGCTGCTGGACGGGTACCGCGCCGCGCGAGCCCAAGAAACCCTGTTCGACCTGCGTCCGCCCGCCCTACGCGGGCCGGTGATCGGCTATGACGAGTTCGTCGACGACGCCGGGCAGGTGCGCGCCCCGTGGGCCGACCTTGCCGACGCGGTCGGTGACCGCGGGAGGGCCGGGCTGAGTCGGCTGCGCTCGGCAGTGCGCCAGCTGGTCGACAACGACGACATCACCTACACCCGTGTCGACCCCACCAAGGATTCCGCGACCGGTGCTCAACTCGAGCCGCGGCCGTGGCGCTTGGACCCGCTGCCGCTGGTGGTGTCGGCTCCGGACTGGGACGTGCTCGAGGCCGGGCTGGTGCAACGATCGCGGGTTCTCAACGCCGTGCTCGCCGACCTGTACAGCAGCCGCCGGTCGCTCACCGAGGGCGTGCTCCCACCGGAGCTGTTGTTCGCCCATCCCGGCTATGTTCGCGTGGCCAACGGAATCGAGGTGCCAGGCCACCACCAGCTGTTCATGCACGCCTGCGACGTCAGCCGACTATCCGACGGAAGCTTCCAGGTGAATGCCGACTGGACCCAGGCACCTTCCGGCGCCGGTTATGCGCTGGCTGACCGACGCGTGCTCGCACAGGCCCTGCCCGATCTGTACGAGCAAGTCGGCCCGCGGCCTACGACACCGTTCGCGCAGGCATTGCGGTTGGCGCTGATCGACGCGGCACCCGACGGCGTGCAAGACCCAGTCGTGGTCGTACTCAGCCCGGGCATCTACTCCGAAACCTCTTTCGACCAGGCGTATCTCGCGACCTTGCTGGGCTTTCCCCTGGTGGAGAGCGCCGATCTGGTGGTTCGTGACGGCAAGTTGTGGATGCGCTCGCTGGGCACGCTCAAACGTGTCGACGTGGTATTCCGCCGGGTTGACGCCACCTACACCGACCCGCTCGATCTGCGGGCCGACTCACGGCTCGGGGTGGCCGGCTTGGTGGAGGCACAGCACCGCGGGACGGTGACCGTGGTGAACACCGTCGGCAGCGGAATTTTGGAAAGCGCTGGGCTGCAACGCTTCCTGCCCGAGCTGGCCAATCGGCTGCTCGGCGAATCACCGCTGCTGGCCAACGCGCCCAGCTACTGGGGCGGCATCGACAGCGAACGTTCTCATCTGCTGGCGAACCTCTCGTCATTGCTGATCAGGCCCACCATCGGCGGGCAAACCCTGGTCGGCCCGACACTCTCATCCGAGCGGCTGGCCGAACTAGCCGCCTGCATTACCGCGATGCCCTGGCAGTGGGTAGGCCAGGAGCTGCCACAGTTCTCCTCGGCCCCCACCAGCCACGCCTCCGAGCTGTCCGCGGGCGGAGTGGGCATGCGGTTGTTCACCGTGGCGCAACGCGGCGGCTACGCACCGATGCTCGGCGGGCTCGGTTATGTGCTGACCCAGGGTCCTTCCGCTTTCACATTGGAAACTGTTGCTGCAAAAGATATCTGGGTTCAGCCAACTGACCGGTCGCGAACCGAGGCGGTAACCCTACCGGCTCCGGAAGCGCCGGAAAAGGCGGGCGCGGGCACGTTGGGAGTCAGCTCGCCACGCGTGCTGTCCGACTTGTTCTGGATGGGGCGCTACGGCGAGCGTGCCGAGAACATGGCCCGGTTATTGATTGCGGCCCGCCGGCGGTACTACGAATTCCGCCACCGCCAAGAGATTTCGGAAAGCCAGTGCGTGCCCGTCCTGATGGCCGCATTGGGCCGCATCACCGGGACCGACCCCGGACCGGAAGACCAGGCCGAAACAATCGCGATCGCGCCGTCGACACTGTGGTCGCTGACTATGGACCGGGATCGCCCCGGGGCACTCGTGCACTCGGTGGACCGGCTGGCGCTGGCCGCCCGGGGGGTTCGCGACCAGTTGTCCAGCGACACCTGGGCGGTATTGGCCGGCGTCGAACGCGCGCTGGCCCACAAGGCCGAACCGCCGGACTCATTGGCCGAGGCCGACGCGGTGCTCGCAACGGCGCAGTCGCAGACGTTGGTGGGGATGCTGACGCTGGCCGGAGTGGCCGCGGAGTCGATGGTGCAGGACGTCGGCTGGACCATGATGGACATCGGCAAACGCATCGAGCGCGGCCTGGGACTGACCGCGCTGCTCAACGCGACGTTGACCACCGTCCGGGCGCCGGCAGCCGAGCGTACGGTCATCGAATCAACACTCATAGCAACGGAATCCGCAGTGATCTACCGTCGCCGGACAGCGGGCCAGGTGAGCATGGCCGCCCTCGCCGAACTGATGCTGTTCGACGCGACGAACCCCCGGTCTTTGGTGTATCAGCTGGAGCGGCTGCGGGCCGATCTCGGCGACTTGCCCGGCTCGTCAGGGTCGTCGCGTCCGGAGCGGATGGTTGCAGAGATCGGCACCCTGCTGCGGCGGTCGTCTCCCGCCGAGCTGGAATTGGTCTCCCGCAACGGACGCCGCGAGCGGCTGGACGACCTGCTGACCGCGGTCCACGCCGCGTTGCGCGAGCTGGCCGAGGTGATCACCGCGACGCAGTTGGCACTACCCGGTGGCACGCAACCGCTCTGGGGTGGTGACGAACGGCGGATTTTGCCGTGACGACGGGTGAGGTCAGGCGCGAACCGGGTCGCGCTTGCCGCTCAGTGCAGTCACCTCGTCGACGACGTTATGGATGAACTTCATTTTCTCCAGCACCGCAACGGGCAGGACGAATGGGTAGAGGTCGTCATGGCCCATCGACCGGTTCACCATGTTCAGTGACCACGACACCGGTAGCCACATGTCGATGATGGTGTTGAAAGCGCTGGGCCCCAACACCGGTCGGTCAAAGGTTGCCGTCGCCGGCGCGAAGCCCGACCAGGCCGCGGTGTCCAGCGTGTCCCGGATGTGCAGGTAGTGCGCGAATGTCTCGGCCCAGTCCTCGGCCGGGTGCATGGTCGCATATGACGACACGTAATTCTTGTGCCAACCCTCAGGCGCACCCTCGCTGTAGTGCCGGTCCAGCGCTTCCTGGTAGTCCGCGTTCGGGTCGCCGTACAACTCGTTGAACCGGGCCAGGTACTCGGTGGACGGCGCGATCAACCGGTAGTAGTAATAGTGCCCGATCTCGTGACGGAAGTGACCCAGCAGCGTCCGGTACGGCTCGTCCATCTCCACTCGCAACTGTTCGCGGTGCACGTCGTCACCCTCAGCGAGATCGATTGTGATGACGCCATTTTCGTGCCCGGTCAGCACCTTTTCATGGGCGCTGGACAACAGCCGGAAAGCCAAACCGTAGTCGGGATCTTGTTGGCGCCCGACGATCGGCAGCTTCAATTCGTGCAGTTCCACGACGAGTCGACGCTTGGCCGCTTCGGCGCTGGCGAACTCAACGAGGCCCGCCGGGTCGGCGTCATTGGGCCGCTCGATGGTCAGCTGACACGACTCACAGAGCCCGCCGGAATTGATCGGTACCAACCAATTGCATTCGGCGACATAGCGGTTGGCACACAAGTCGTAATCGCCGGCGCTGACAAAGCCGGCGTGGTCGGCGTCGTCACCGGTGGTGATCACCAGTAACGCCATCTCCTTGAGCGAGAAACCCAGGGCGCTGCCGCACGCCAGGCATGCTGAGTTCTCGAATGTCAGACGCTGGCCGCAGTTGGGACAGTGGAAGTCACGCATACAACTCGTCGCCTTCGTAGGGCACGACGTCGACCGCGACGTCGATCACGCTCTTCTTGGAATTGGTGTAGATGATGCCGCGCAACGGCGGCACGTCCGCGTAGTCGCGCCCCCGGCCGACGATGACGTAGCGCTCGTCGACCATCTGGTCATTTGTGGGATCTAGACCCAGCCACTCGAATTGACCGGGCGGCTGCGGGGTCCATACCGCGGCCCAGGCGTGGGTGGCGTCGATACCGATCATTCGGTCCTTTCCCGGCGGCGGGTTGGTGGCCAGATACCCGGACACGTAACTGGCTGCCAAACCGTTGGCACGCAAGCAGGCGATCGCAAGTCGCGCGAAGTCCTGACATACCCCTTCCCGGGCCGCCAGAACCTCATTGACTCCGGTCGACACCGTGGTCGACCCCGAGCGATAGGTGAAGTCGGCGTAGATCCGCGCCGTCAGATCACCGAGCACGTCGACAAGAGGTCGTTCGGGGACAAAGCTCGGCGCGGCGTACTCGCAGATCTCGTCGGTGATCTCGGGTGGATTCAGGTCGAGAGCGAACTCGGTGGCCAGCGCACCACGCTCTCCTGCCGGCCGGGCCAGCTCCCAGGGAGCCAATGCCGGGCCCCCACCCCAGCGTTCCGGTGGTGACGGATACACCTCGACAACCGACTCGCTGGTGATCGTCAACGTCTGATGCGGTTCGGTGACGTGGAAATACGAACTGACATTGCCGTAGACGTCGAGGCTCGTTGAGCTGTCTGAGGGTCCCGGCGAGATCGTGAGCTCGTGAAACAGGCAGCGTTGCCGCTGCAGGTCTCGCGGGGTCAGAAAACCACGACCGTAGGAACTGGTCACCACGTCCGAGTACCGGTATTCGGTGCGATGGGTGATCCGGTAGCGAGCGCCCGGGCCGGGCGGGTGCTGATCCGGGGACGTCACGCTGCAACAGTAATAAGCCTCAAGATCGCGCGCAGCGCTGCAGCGTGATCCACCCCTTCGGCCGCGCCCCGGGAGCACAATGGGTCATGGCCACCTGGGACGACGTCGCCAGCGTTGTCGGAGAGCTGGCACTCACCGACGAGCGGTCGCCACACGAATGGCGGGTCGGCAAGAAGCTGATCGCCTGGGAGCGTCCGCTGCGCAGATCCGACCACGAGGCGCTGGCCGCACTTGGGATCGAGGCACCCGAAGGCGACATCGTCGGCGTCCGCGTGGCTGACGAGGGTGTGAAGTTCGCGCTGATCGCCGACGAGCCCGCGGTGTACTTCACCACTCCGCACTTCGACGGTTATCCGGCCGTGCTGGTCAGGCTTGCTGCGATCGACGAACGCGGGCTGCGGGAGTTGATCGTCGAAGCTTGGCTGACGCAGGCCCCAAAACGCCTGGTCCAGGAGTTTCTCGGCGAACCCAGGTGACGCCGCGGCACTCCGCCGAGCCACCTCATCAGTCACTCAAGTAACAGCAGTATCACAGACCACTCTAATCACTATATCACGACTAGATAACTTGATTCACATATATCACTCTAGTTATAAACTGCATCAGTAGACTAATTTTTTAACTCCTATTATCATTAGCAACAAAAAACGCGGAGTTATCAATAATCTCACTGAATTACTAAAGTCCCATGCATTGACTCTTTTACCGTGCGCTTGTTAGAAGTGTTAAATGAGTCATTTAGGTGGGCTACTGAGCACGCTGTGCAAGCACCTGGTGATAGCCGCGTTCGTCGTCCTAGGTATGACGCTGTTGGTCAATCCGACCACTGGAGTGGCCTACGCGGACGGCATGAACTGGGACGCGGTTGCGCAGTGCGAATCGGGTGGCAACTGGCATGCCAATACCGGCAACGGGTTCTACGGCGGGCTGCAGTTCAAGCCGTCTACCTGGGCCGCCAACGGCGGCATCGGCGATCCGGCAATGGCATCGCGAGAGCAGCAGATCGCCGTCGCGAACCGGGTGGTTGCCACCCAGGGACCCGGCGCGTGGCCCAAATGCGGCGGGAACGGCCAGCTCTTCCCGATCCAGATCGTCAACATCCTGCTGCACCCGCTGCACGGCACGCTGCAAACGCTGTGGTCGCTGGTCCCGCACTAACCCGTTCGCGGGCGACGTGACCACGTCGTGATGGGTGTCGAGATTGCCCCGTGATCGGGTGCGACAGTTAGTCGGTTGACGGGCTAACTACCCGGCACGGCTAACTCGCCGGCTGCAGCTCGAAGACCGGGATCACCCGCCTCGTCTTCGCCTGATACCCGGCGAAGCCTGGAGACGCAGCCGCGATCCTCGAGAAGAGGTCGTCGCGCTCGGCGGACGGCAATTCGCGGGCGGTCACGTCCGAGGAGTCGTTGCCGATCTCGACCTGAGCCGACGGGTTCGCCCGCAGATTGTGCACCCACCCCGGGTTGACGTCGGCGCCGGCGAACGACCCGATGACGATCAGCTTGCCGTCGACCCGGAAGTAGGCCAGCGGGGAGACTCGCGACTGGCCTGATTTGGCGCCCGTCGTAGTCAGTAGGAGGAGGTCGGCACCCTCGAACTGGCCGCCGACCTTGCCGTCGTTGGCGCGGAACTCCCCGGCAACGGTCTGGTTGAACGCCTTGATCGAGTTGGTGTCGGGAAATTCTTGAGCCATGACCGGTCAACCTCGCCGGTGCCGGCGTCTATTCCGGTTTGGCCGGCGCAGCCTTGGGCGTCCGTGCCGCCTCGGGCACCACGTCGATTCCCGACTCCTTGCGCTGCTGGGCAGTGATCGGCGCAGGGGCGTCGGTGAGCGGGTCGACACCGCCGCCGGACTTCGGGAACGCGATCACCTCGCGGATGGAATCCTCACCGGCCAGCAGCTGACAAATCCGGTCCCAGCCGAATGCGATTCCGCCGTGCGGTGGGGCGCCAAAGGTAAACGCGTCCAACAAGAATCCGAACTTCTCCTGCGCCTCGGCCGCACCGATGCCCATCATCGCGAACACGCGTTCCTGAACGTCGCGGCGGTGGATACGAATTGAGCCGCCGCCGATTTCCTTGCCGTTGCAGACAATGTCGTAGGCGTTGGCCAGCGCATCGCCCGGATCGCTGTCGAAGGTCGCTTCCGACTCGGGCTTGGGAGAGGTGAAGGCGTGGTGCACCGCGGTCCACGCGCCACTGCCAAGTGCGACATCCCCGGCGGCAGTGGCCTCGTCGGCCGGCTCGAACAGTGGGAAATCCACCACCCAGGTGAATGCCCAGGCGTCCCGGTCGATCAGGTTGAGCCGGTCCGCGATCTCGTCTCGGGCCGCACCGAGGAGCATGCGCGACGCTTTCGCCGGACCCGCCGAGAAGAAGATGCAGTCACCCGGCTGGGCGCCGACGTGCGCCGCCAGGCCGTCAAGCTCGGCATCGGACAGGTTTTTGGCCACCGGCCCGCTCAGCGTCCCGTCGTCACCGACCAGCACATAGGCCAGGCCCTTGTGGCCGCGTTGTTTCGCCCACTCCTGCCAGCCGTCCAGCGTGCGACGCGGCTGCGACGCACCGCCCGACATCACCACTGCGCCGACGTACGGTGCCTGGAACACTCGAAAAGTGGTGTCGGAGAAGAACTCTGCGCATTCGACCAATTCCAGCCCGAAACGCAAGTCGGGTCGGTCGGAACCGAACCGGCGCATCGCGTCGGCGTAGCTGATCCGCGGCACCGGCAGCGGAACGTCATAGCCGATCAAGGCCCATACCGCCTTGAGCACCTGTTCGGAAATCGCGATGACGTCGTCGGCGTCGACGAAGCTCAGCTCCATGTCGAGCTGGGTGAATTCCGGCTGACGGTCGGCGCGGAAATCTTCGTCGCGATAGCAGCGGGCGATCTGGTAGTAGCGCTCCATGCCGGCCACCATCAGCAATTGCTTGAACAGCTGCGGACTCTGCGGCAGCGCGTAGAAAGAACCGGGCTGCAACCGGGCCGGCACCAAGAAGTCGCGTGCCCCCTCCGGTGTCGAGCGGGTCATCGTCGGGGTCTCGATCTCGACGAAGTCGTGCGCGGCAAGCACACTCCGCGCTGCGGCATTTACCTTGGAGCGCAACCGAATTGCGTTGCCGGGGCCGTCACGGCGCAGGTCGAGATAGCGATAACGCAACCGGACCTCTTCGCCCGCCGGCTCGTCAAGTTGGAACGGCAGCGGTGCGCACTCCCCCAGCACGGTCAGCGACGTCGCGTTGACTTCGATCTCGCCGGTGGCGATGTCCGGGTTGGCGTTACCTTCCGGACGGATCTCGACGACACCCTGGACGGCGACGCAGAATTCGGCGCGCAGGCGATGGGCCTGAGCCAGCACCTCGTCGGCGCGAAACACCACCTGCGAAACCCCCGTGGCGTCACGCAGGTCGATGAAGATCACCCCGCCGTGGTCGCGACGGCGCGCGACCCACCCGGCCAGCGTTACCTGTTGACCGGCGTCGGTGGCCCGCAACGAACCCGCGGCATGACTGCGCAGCACAAATACTCCTCATCGAACGGTGGGAACGACAGCCCAGTCTAGAGGCGGTAATTTCAGGCATAACCATGGATATTGCAGTTGTCGGTCCGGGCGCCGTCGGCACGACGGCCGCCGCCTACCTCTACGCCGTCGGTAACGCAGTGCTGGTGTGCGGCCGAACGCCGCGGTCGCAGATCGAATTGCGGCCTGATGGCGCCGATTCCATCACAGTGCCCGGCCCGGTCTGCACCGATCCTGCCGAGGTAAAAGGCCCGGTCCGGGTGGTCCTGCTGGCAGTCAAAACCACCCAGAACGCCGAGGCGGCGCGCTGGCTGGCCCGATTGTGTGATGAGGACACCATCGTCGTCGTCTTACAGAACGGAGTCGAGCAGGTCGAGCAGGTGCAGCCGCTCTGCTCGTCGTCGACGGTCGTCCCCGGGATCGTCTGGTTTTCGGCGGAGACTCAGCCCGAAGGCTGGGTGCGATTGCGCGGGGAGGCCCGGCTGGCATTGCCGACCGGCCCCGCCGCCACCATGTTCGCCGACTTGTGGCGCGACGCCGGCGGCACCGCCGACTGCGACCCCGACTTCACCACGGCTGCGTGGCGCAAGCTACTGGTCAACGCGGTGGCCGGTTTGATGGTGCTGACCGGTCGGCGCTCGGGCATGTTCCGCCGTGACGACCTGGCTGAACTGGCGAAGCGGTATGCCGCGGAATGCCTCGAAGTCGCCCGTGCCGAAGGCGCGCAGTTGGGCGATGACGTCGCCGGCGGCACCGTGGAGATGTTCCGTCAAGCGCCCACCGATATGGGCACCTCGATGCTGGCCGACCGCGAAGCCGCCCGCCCGCAGGAGTGGGACATCCGCAACGGGGTGATCATCCGCAAGGCGCGCACCCACGGCATTGCGACGCCGCTCAGCGATGTGTTGGTGCCGCTGTTGGCCGCGGCCAGTGACGGGCCGGGCTAGAGCCGTGTCTGCTTGCTCTAGGCTTCGTGTTTCGGGGCGTCGCCCGCCGCAGCCGAAGCGTTGGCGGGTTTGCTCGACAGTCCGTACGCGTCATAGACGAAGGCAAGGTCGCGGCGGATCCGCTCGGGGTCGAGCCCGAACTTGTCAGGTGAATGCTGGTGGCGGCTGGTGTAACCGCGCTGCTTCTCCGCCTGCTGGCGCAGTTCATCTTCGAACTTGGCGCTGGGCGAGATCTCGATGAAATCGAGGATTCGAGCCATCGTCGGCTCGAGGTTCTGCAGCAGGTCCTCGTAGCGCACGACGCACACGTTCTTCTCGGGGATGCGCCCGCCCAGCTCGGCGTCGCGGAAAAATCGCAACATGTCACCGGAGGCTTGGTAGAGGTTTTCCAGCCACTTGTCCTGGTCCTCTTTGCTGGTGCGGTTGAACGCGTCGAAGCCGTTCTCCAGCACGCTCGCCAGCAGCGACATCCCCGACGGGATCACCTCGACTGGGTCGCGAACGATGTACACCAACTTGGCGTCAGGATAGCGACGCAGTAGCGCGTCCAGCCGGAACGTCAGCATGCTCGACTTGACCAGGATCCGGTTGGCGCCCTTGGCGGTCAGATTCCGCCGCCATATCGCCTCGTAGTACTTGAAGAACCGGTTTTCCTCTTTGGCCGACACACCGTCGATTCCAAAATTTCGCCGCGAGAACGCACTGCCCCAGGTGTCGCGCCACGCAGTGAAATACGCCCAGGCGAATGGACCATCCATCGTGCGGAAAAACCATGCCACGTCATCGGTTTCGATGCCGCGAAGGCTCGTGTCATGGACGTCCGAAGGGTGATATTGCGCAGGGTTGAGCTTGTCCAGGCGCGGCACGATGCCGCCGAGCAGCTTGCGGGCTGTGATCGCCGGAAACATCATCTCCCACAACTCGAGAGCGGCCATGTCGCCGGCGCCCAGCAGGAAGCGGTGCAGGAATGTCGTGCCGCTACGGGGATTTCCGATGATGAAGATGGGCCGGTCGATCGCCTGCTTGCGGTGTCGCGGGAAGAAAACGTAGTCCAGCCCAAGGGTTATCGCCGAAATAGCTTGTCGCACTTGTAAGAGTGTGAAAGCACCCAAAGGCTTGAACCACAACCCGAACGTCTTGCCGATCACCGCATAGACGCGCAGGTAACGACCCATTCAGCTCTCCCACACGGCCGAGGCGCACACGATCGTGAAACCGGATGCGGCGCTGGCGATCACGAGCTTGTCGCCATTGTTGACAGTGCCGTGCTTGAGCCGGTGGTTCAGCGCAACCGCCCACGAGGTGCTGGCGCTGTTCCCGTACAGGGCGTGGGTGTGTACGCAAGCCTCGGGCCGCGCGCCGAGTGCACCGAAGACGCGCTCCAGAATCGCCTGACTCGGTTGGTGGAAGATGTAGTGGTCGACGTCCTCGGCCGCCCATCCCGCACCCGCGAGCAGACGTTGAATCTCCGGCAGCACGTGAACCGACAGCGCGAACAGCTCTTTCGAGCGCGAGATGAAATGCCCGTCGACCGGCGCCGAGCACAGATCGTAGTGTTCGGAGAGGGTCCTGTGCTGGAAGCCCAGCAGCCGAGCGCTGCCCGCCGGCAGCGACTCACGAGTCACCAGGAATGCAGCAGCGGCATTTCCGAGCGTCAGGCCGGCGGCCAGATTCGCGACATCGTCGAGTGACTGGAGGTCATAGGTGACGCGGTCGCGCCAGAGTTCGCCCGCGCACACCAGCGCGGTCTTGATCTCGGGGTGCAAGGCGAAGTAACCGGCGACCACGTGTATCGCCTCGACGAGACCGGCGCACGCGCAGGTCACGTCGAACGCGTGCAGTGGGGTCGCACCCAGGCGCCCCGCCACCTCGGCCGCGGTCGCGGGCTCGAAGTTCTCGCGGGCAATGCCCCCGTAAACCAAAAGATCGACCTCGGACACATCGACGCCGTTCTCGAAGAGGCAGGCAGTCGCCGCGCGGGACGCGAACTCGCCGGGCGAGAGCGTCTGGTCCGGGTCGATGTAACGGACCTGGGTGTTACATCGACCAAGTACGTACTGGACGCCTTGTTCGATCGACTCCCATTCGGATTCCGGCCCGCGGAAGGACTCGCGGACGCGGGACAATACCATCTCGTTGTCGACAGCGGTGTCCGGAAGGACGACCGCTGGCCTGGACAGATACATACGCGGAAGCTGAGAAATTCCGCCGGATTTTTGAGACACGTGGCCCCCATTCTCGTTGAGGCCTTCT
The DNA here is from genome assembly GCF_049278535.1 of Mycobacterium sp. Taxonomy (GTDB): domain Bacteria; phylum Actinomycetota; class Actinomycetes; order Mycobacteriales; family Mycobacteriaceae; genus Mycobacterium. The sequence continues at coordinate 25,433 of NZ_JBAPMI010000070.1, forward strand.
TGGGCGTGGCCTCCTCGTAGGGGCCAAAACTACTACCTAGCCCAGGTTTCGGCGACCGATATGAACAAAATTTTGATCAACTATTCTTCTCAGCACCCGTTTAGTTCGGGTTATCAGATCGCTCGCCATGCTGAGAGCCGGTTTCCGTCGGGATCATACCGATTCGAATCTGAGCCAGATCTGATGATGCGGGTCTCGCGGCGCCGGGTCTCGTAGCGGGGCCACTCATTTGACCAGTGTTGAACATCGGACCCGGCGGCGCCGGCGAACTCCAGCCAGGTCCGCTGCATCCGACGGCCCACTGCCGGCATCAGCCAGGTGCCCAGGGGGTGCAGCCGTCGACCTAAGTGCGAGCCGTAGGTGTGCAATATGTGCACGATCTCGCTCCCGTGCACCGCGCCCAGGCCGGTCGCCCGCAGCGTCCAGGGCGCATGGTCGAAGCGGTAGGCATACGTCGGCGCGAGCGCGCTGTAGGCGTCGGCGAAGGCCCGCGTCGGGGCGACGAACATCGCGTCGGCACCGATGTCCTCCAATGCACGGCGCCGCGGATAGCCCGGATAAGCCGCGAGCAACCGCGCTTTGGTATCCGGTGCTAGTCCTGCGAAACAGCGCTCCACGTTGTCCGGCGTCGTCGGCAGCATCGGCGGCTTGTCCCTGGCGAACAGCGCGGCCTCGCGGCGATTCGTGCCGATCACCAATGGAATCCGAGCCGTTGCGCCTGCCCGCGCTGCGTCGATCGGATGTAACGGCAGCAGGTCGACCCCATAGGTCAAGCCGTGCGCCAGCGTTGGTGTCGTCGCCACGCTTTCGAGCTGTAATTCGCCTGCAGCGCGGCGCAATTCGCGTTGAGGCATGGTCTTCAACGCCCCAGCCGACACCCCGAGCCGACTGAGAAATCGCTGCGCCTGCTCGGCGCGCGTCTCCCGGTCGGCCATCAGCGGCAGAGCAGGGCTCTGTGCAATCGCCTGGGCGAAAAGACCTTCGGTGGACGGGCTGGCCAGCAGTGCCAATACCGAAGTGGCGCCTGCGGATTCGCCGAAAACTGTCACGCGGCCGGCGTCGCCACCGAACGCCGCGATGTTGTCACGCACCCAAGTCAGCGCCGCGATCTGGTCACGCAGGCAGAGGTTGTCGTCAAATCCCTCGCCGAGGTCGCCGAGCTCGAAACCGCCGAAAACCCCTACCCGGTAAGTGACATTGACCACGACGACAGGGCCGTTCGCCGCCAGCCGCGACCCTTCGTAGAGCTGTAGCTGGCCCGCGCCGTTGAGGAACGCACCACCCGGAATCCACATCATCACCGGCAGCGAGCCGGACACGTCGGGCGACCACACCGTCACCGTCAAACAGGCTTCGTCGCGGACCGTCGGATCTCTGCGGTCACCCGCGACCATCGAACGACTCTGCAACGGCAGCGGGCCATTCTCGAGGACATCGCGCACACCTGTCCAGGGCGAGAGCGGCGCCGGCGCGGCGAATCGGCGCTCGCCGACGGGTTGTTGCGCGTACGGCACACCGCGCCAGACCGCGACGCCGCCCTCGACGGTGCCGCGAAGATCGCCGGCGGACGTGCGCGCAACAGCGCTAACTTCGGCAACCCCGGGCACGCCTGAATCGTAATGTGCAAAGCTGATCTCGCCGGGCTAGTAATTCTCGAGAGCTACGCCATACACCGCGACGGAGAATGCGATGACCTTCAACGAGGGTATGCAGATCGATACCAGCACGACGTCGGCGTCCGGCGGCGGTGGCGGACGTGGAATCGCGATCGGCGGCGGACTCGGCGGATTGTTGTTCCTCGTTGTGGCTTTGCTGCTTGGAGTCGACCCCGGCAAAGTAGTCAACCAATTGCCGGCGCCGAGTGCCAGCCAGGACGTCGCACCCGGGTTCGATCTGAGCAAGTGCCGAACCGGCGCCGATGCCAACCAGTACGCGCAGTGCCGAGTGATCGCCACCGGCAACTCCGTCGACGCGGTGTGGAAGCAGCTGTTGCGCGGATACACCCGCCCGCGGGTCCGGCTGTTCACCGGTCAGGTCGGCACCGCCTGCGGCGCCGCCACTACCGAGGTCGGGCCGTTTTACTGCCCGGTTGATCAAACCGCATACTTCGACACCGGTTTCTTCGACGTGCTGCGCACCCAATTCGGTTCAAGCGGTGGGCCATTGGCGCAGGAGTATGTAGTTGCTCACGAGTTCGGGCACCACGTGCAGAATCTGCAGGGTTCACTCGGCCGCGCTCAGCAGGGCGCGCAGGGCGCCGGCGGCAACGGCGTGCGCACCGAGCTGCAGGCCGACTGCTACGCCGGGGTGTGGGCCCACTACGCCTCCACTACCAAGCAGGAAAGCACCGGCGTGCCCTTCTTGGAACCGTTGAGCGACAAAGATATTGCCGACGCGCTGTCGGCTGCGGCGTCCGTCGGCGATGACCGCATCCAAAAGTCCGCCACCGGCCGCGTCAACCCCGAGTCATGGACTCACGGCTCCTCCGAGCAGCGGCAGCACTGGTTCACCACCGGCTACCAGACCGGTGACCCCAACCAGTGCGACACCTACCACGCACCTGACCTGAACTAATTCAGAACAACGTTGGCTGTAACGCTTCGACGGCTTGCGGCGGCGGGGTCATACCGAAGCGCCGAGTGTCGCCGCCCAGCCCGTACTTGGTGATCAGCGGTGCAGCCGTTGCGCGGAGCTCGTCGCGGTATTCCGGCGGCAAATACGCTCCGCGCCGGTACAACTCGCGATACCGGCCGACCAATTGCGGATAGCTATGTCCCAGCCACGACATGAACCAGCCGCGGGTCGAGCCGCGCAGATGCAGGCCAAACACCGTGACACCGGTGGCCCCGGCCGCGTCGATCTGACTGAGTAGCCCGTCCAGGTGTTCAACGGAATCGGTCAGATACGGCAGCACCGGCGCCACCATCACGTGACAGTCCAAGCCGGCCTCGCGGATCGCGGCGATCAATCCCAGGCGGGCTTGTGGGCTTGGCGTACCGGGTTCCACCTGTTTGTGAAGTTCCGGTTCACCGATCGCAAGCGAGACAGCGAGGCTGACCGGTACCTGTCCGGCGGCTTCGACAATCAGCGGCAGATCACGGCGCAGCAGGGTGCCCTTGGTCAGGATCGACAGCGGGGTACCCGACGACGCGAGCGCGCCGATGATGCCCGGCATCAATGCATAACGGCCCTCAGCGCGTTGGTACGGGTCGGTGTTGGTACCCAGGGCGACCGTTTCTCGGCACCATGAGCGTCGGGCCAGTTCGCGACTCAGCACGCCGACGATGTTGGTCTTGACGATGACCTGGGTGTCGAAGTCGTTGCCGCAGTCCAGATCCAGATACTCGTGGGTCGGCCTCGCAAAGCAGTACCGGCAGGCGTGCGAGCAGCCGCGGTAACCGTTGACGGTGTATTGGAAAGGCAACGCGGCGGCACGCGGAATCTTGTTCAGCGCCGACTTACACAAGACCTCGTGAAACGTGATGCCATCGAACTGCGGCGTCCGCACGCTGCGGACAAAACCGATCCGCTCCAGTCCGGGCAGTGCGCCGTCGTCGACCTCGATGTTCTGGCGGTCCCACCGCATACATTATTCGAACGCATGTTCGAGTCGATGTCAACCCCTCTTGCAGGCCGTCCTTCGACTGCGATCGCCTCCCCTTGCCCGTCGCCAATATGACTGCGGTGGGTGGGTTGTCATTTAAGCTGGACCATCGTGACGTCTGATACTGACGGCCCAAAAGACAGCAAGAATCTCAAGTGGGCAATGGGTGGGGTGGCCGCGGTCGCGGTCTTGGCAACGATCGTCGCAGCGGTATTGCTGTTCGGGGGCGGAGATTCGGGAGGGCCCAAGGGCGGCTCGGATAACGGGGGTCAGGAGACCGCCAACGTGGCCAGCGCGAAAGACACTGGCCCGGTTGCGGTGATCACCGACGATCCCAGTTGCACGGCATGGACGGCGATCAACAACTCACTGGCGAACAGTGGTCAGGGGCTGTGGAATGACCGCGATCGATCGGTGCCTGCTTCGGCGTGGACGCCGAAGCAGCGGGCACAGTTCATTGCGGCCGGACAGTCGATGCGCGGCGCTGCGGCGCAGACGATCGGCTTGATCAAGCTGACCCCGCATCGGGTGATGCGCGAGCTCTACCAGCAGTTCATCGCCTACGCGCGGGCCTACTCCGAGCGAATCCCCAAATACACGCCGGCCGACAATAATTTGGCCGGTGCCGCGAACAGCGCCTCGTCCGCGCTCGGCGCAATCTGTGCCGCGATCAGCGACGGTGCCGCGGCGGCCCGCGGACCGCTGGTGTCGCCGGCGCCGCCGCCGTCGGACATCGCGCCGGTGGGCAATCTCGCGAACCCGCAAGCAATGCTCACCAGCGACAACTCGACTTGCTCCGACTGGAAGGCGGCCTTGGAGGAGTTCGGCAAGCAGACCTCCGAGTGGCAGCAGATGGATCCCAATGTTCCGTCGATGTACTGGAATAAAGAGCAGAAGGCGGTCAACTACGCAGTCGGCCCGGTGATGAACTCCTTCGCCAATAAGCTCGAACAGCTTGGCAAGCAAAGTGATAACGCCGTTTGGCAGGACCTGGCAAACCTCTCGGCCCAGTATCGTCGCGCGTTTGTCACCGCGTTGCCCACCTACGCCCCGACCGACAACCATCTGGCCAACGCCGCCAATTTCGTCTCGACGACGGTCCTCGGCGCTTGCGTGGCGGTGACTGAATAGGCGCGCATCCGGCGCCTACTCACCCCGCTCGATCTCAGAGCAGCGCGGCAGGCAGTCAGCAGTGACGTGATGTCCGCTACGGCATTGGGGGCCAACGTTGTAGCGATTTCCCGGTTCGACAAAAAACACACCGGGCATCGTGATGCCCGGTGTGTTCGACCTCTACGTGGTGAAGGGTTAGGCCCAGCTGGAGCCGACGGCGGAGTCGGTGCTCGACATGTTGTTGCCGGCGGTCTGCACCTTCTGGCCGTGGCTGTTGGCTTGTTCGTAGATGACCTGGAAGTTGCGGCCCAACTGGGTGATGAACTCCTGGCAAGCCACCGAACCCGAGCCGCCCCAGAAGTCACCGGCAGCCAGCACATCGCGCACGATGGCCTGGTGCTCGGCCTCCAACGAGGCGGCCTGGGCGCGGATCATCGCGCCGTGGGCATCCACATCACCGAACTTGTAACTGATCGACATGACTGTTCTCCTACAAGGTTTGGGTGATGC
>NZ_JBAPMI010000071.1:0-32395 GCF_049278535.1 Mycobacterium sp.
GGCTTGGGCCCTCGCCAGTGATGCCGCTGGCGCCGGCGCCGCCGCCGGGGGCGGTTATCGTGGTCGTCCCGGATGAGCTATCCCAGCTGGCGGTGGTGTCACCACCGGGTCCGCCTTCTGGGGCGGAGAGTGACCCGCCTGCACCACCTTGGCCGACGGTGACAGTGATCGTGGTTGCCTCCCAGGGGATGTCAGAGCCGCGCTGCACGGATGTGGTATTCCAGTTGCCGGCCCCGCCACCGGCTTCGTCGTTGGCACCGTATCCGCCGCCGCCGCCGGCGCCCAGCAAGACCAGGTCGATGGTGGTGCACCAGTACGGGATGGGGTAGGTGTACGTACCCGATATGTCGAAGGGCTTTGGGTCCTCCGTCAAACCCGCGGGAAATCCGGCCTGCGCGGAAAAGACACCCTTGCCGGTGAAGTTGGCGGTGACGGGTACAGGTTTCTGGCCTTCGCCGTTCTCGTCGCCGGGGTAGTAGCCGTCGATTGGGTCGGCATCGATGCCGCAGCCCACGAACCGGACCGCCATCACGATGGCTGCGATCATCAGCGGTGCGGCAATTAACAGCGGCTCATTCATAGCGAGGCTTCCCGTGTTGAGTCCGCTGTCATTCCGTGCTCCTCGTCGCGGCCTGCCGATGATTTTCGGGCGCGCCACAGCCCGGCTTCCGTCCGGGTCCGGCGGGTTGCAGCGTGCTTAATTGCGCCTTTACCGGCCCACCGTTGGCAAGGGCCTGGTCCGCTGAGCGGACCGAAGAGCTTGGCTCGCCGGCGGGATATTCAGCGCTGCGTCACCACGGCGACGGTACGCCGGCGCGGATCCGAGCGACCTCGGAGCGTGCGAAGCGCACCCGGTCGGTGTCGGCACCGCGCGCCGCGGCTAACTCGTCGGCAAGCGCATAGGCGGCATTGAGGATGTAGCGTGAGCGCCTGCGTTCGTGACGGTTACCACCGGCTTTGCGATAAGCCTTGCGGGCCTTACGGTTACCGGCCATCGCGTCCAATTCGACCGGGGTGATCGCGTCACGGGCCTGCTCGGGCGCCATGACATCGCGAACGAAGTCGCGTTCCCTGGACACGGTCATTTTGTAAACCCGCGCGACGATGATCAGCGCACCAATGACGGTCCCGATCAACAGTCCGATCAGCGTCAGCACATTCTGCCCGGCAATGGCGGCAACCGAGTCCCAGGTCCCGTGCAGCAGCATCGGTATTGCGATCAGGACCAAACCTCGCCCAATTTTGCGCGGTTCAGCCGGCCTGCCGAAAAGGTAGACCACACCTGCGCAGAAGATGGCGCTGTACAGAATGTGGGCCGCCACCCCGGTGAGCATGCGAAGGATGATGGTGCCGACCGACGCGCCAATCTGATTGGCGCCGAACTGGGTTCCGGCCGAGGTCATGGCGTAATTGATGTCCTCGACGATTTGGAAACCGAGACCGATGAACGCGCCCAGGATGAACCCGTCGAACGCGGTCCGGATGTGCCGTTGCGCCAACGCGATAAGCAGTAGCAATCCCGAGCCTTTGGCAAGTTCCTCGGTGAACGGGGCAGCGAGTCCGGCGCCCCAGTTCAGCGCCCACACTTGGCCGAAAGTCTTTCCGTACAAGGCGAGGATCGCGGTGTTGGCATTGGCGGCCATTGCCCCGGTCGCGGCGAATCCACCCCACAGGAATGCGACAGCCATGAGCTTGTGTGGGAGTTTGGCGTAGTGGTCGATGCGGTCGGTGAACCACCAGAACAGAGCCGCGTAGATGGCGAATGACGTGACCGCCAGCCCGATCGCCTCACCGTACGCGTTGTACTCGCGGGCAAGCGTGGAAAAGAAAGTGAGAACGCCGATTCCGACCAGCGCGGTATATCCCCAGAATGCGAAATTGCGCGGCTGGTAGAAGACGAACCGTCGGCCCCAGCCGGAAAGGTCGAGGGCGACGTCGCGCGCACGATCGAGTTCTGCGAGCGTCGTCACCATCGCTTTGCCTGCCCGGATTCGCTGATACTGCCGATCATCCGCAAGACCGCGGCGCTTTGTTCGGCGCCGGCGTCGGTCGGCCCGGTCGTGATTGCTTTGACACCACGACCATCGAATACGAACGCCGCGATCAGGCCGGCGGTGTGCGGTCCGGTGACTCGAACTGTCGCACCCTGCTTGCCCTGGGCGGTGACGATGGTCGCGGGCGCCCCGGTGATATGGACGCCGCGGCCCTGGTTGAGCGCGTCGGTGGTGGCCTCGATCTGATCGAGCAAATGGTCGGCGTCGCCCTGGAACGGCCCAGTGCGCACAGTGAACTTCAGCGCCCCGTTCTCGACGGCGGCTGCCGCCGGATATTGGCCAGAGATCGGTCCGTGGCCCTCGCGGAGACCAGAGGTGATGCCCCAGCCGGCTTCCGGAACGAATGTCACGTTGCCGTCGAGCTCCATCACATCGCCGGCTCTGACGATGTCGTGGTAGGGCACCGTTGCATCGATGATCGGCAGCACCACCGACATGATGAAGACCAGCGCGAATACCGCCAACGTCGGGCGCAGGGTGCGCCGATCCAGACCGAATCTTCGCTCATCGGCGGGCACCCAGCCCTCGTCGGGTTCGAATCTTGGTGCTGAGGCCGCCGAGGACACCTGGCCTCCCGCATCCGGCATATTCGCCCAACCTTTCTACCCGTTGCGACAACGCCTGAATAGCACCGCAGTGAGAGTAGCGAGCGGTTAGATACGCGTGATCAACAATGGCCACATCCGTGGGTTTGGCTCCGCTCGGCCGATCAACTTATAGGCTGGCAGACCATGACTATCGACCGTATGGCGCTGGCTGCGGGCAGCATCCGACTTGCCTCAGGAATATCGTTTCTCGTCGACCCCCTGCGCGCGAACCGGCTCTGGGGAGATCCCGACAAACCCACACCGACCGCGCAACTGCTGCTGCGATCGATGGGCTACCGCGACGCATTGATCGGGGGATTGCTGGCAGCATCGGCGTTGCGCGGCAACAACACCCGCGGGTGGTTTCTGGCCTCCGCCGGTGCCGACGCCGCCGACCTGCTCGGCGGAATGAGCGTCCATCACGAGCTGAATCGCTCGCAGCAACTAATTGGTCTGGGCGGTGCTGTCATCGGAGTCGGCACTGGGCTCTGGGGCGCGGTGCGCCGAACGACCGGGGCGGTCGAAGCGCCCGCTCCGGTCAGCGACCGGTAAACCGTTGTGTGTCAATCGATGTGACGGACCAGGGTGTCGACAAGCGCGCTGACCGCGCGGTTCGCGTCCTGCGACACTGCCGACGCGATCGACAGCGTCCAGGTCATGGTCGGGCGCAGCGGGATGGTGTTCAGGTCGGGGAATCGGCCGGCCACACTGGCGGGCAGGATGGTGGTCGCCAGCCGGTGCCGGATGAGCTCTGCGGTGATCGCATAGTCGGCGACTTCGTAGGCACTGACCGGTTGGACGCCTGCCGCGGCGAAGCCCTTGTCGAGGCGCTGCCGTATTCCCCAGCCGGGCGGAAACTGGATGAAATCCTGTCCGGCCAGGTCGGCCAACTCCACTTTGCGGCGACTAGCCAGTGGGTGACTGGCGTCGCAGACGAAAAGCATGGGCTCGCGCATCAATTCGCGCAGCGCCACTAACTGCGATCCGGGGGAGGTGATCGAGACGAGGGCCAGATCCATCTGGCCGTCGGCGATCGCGGTCAGATGCCCGGCAGAACCGGTGACGCTTTGTCGCAGCCGGACGGTGACCATCGGATTGGCGCCGCGAAATTCTTCAAGGGCGGCAGGCAGATTCAGCGTTCCCCACGACATCAAGGTGCCCAGGGTGACCGTGCCGGCGAGCTGGTCGCGGAAGGCGTCGACCGAACTGCGGGCTCGGTGAGCAGTGTGCAGGACCTCGCGGGCGTGGACAAGGAAGGTCTCACCGGCCCCGGTGAGTGCGATTTGACGTTTCGACCGATCGAACAGCTCGACGCCGAGTTCCTTTTCAAGCTTGCCGACCGACGCCGAGAGTGCAGACTGCACAACGTGTATCCGTTGGGCAGCCCGGGAGAAGTTCAACTCGGCGGCTACGGCGACGAAGTACTCCAAGTGGCGTAACTCCACGATGCCATTCTATCGCGATTCGCGATCGTAAGGTTCGATATTTTGTGTTGGACGCGATTGGTAATTCTGGTGTTGGCTAAGCATGCGAGATGAACGACGATCGGCTCAAAAAAGGACGGACAGATGCGGGCCTTGCGTTTCAGCGAGTTTGGCGAACCGGGCGTTCTGCGTATCACGGACGTTCCGGATCCGGTTGCGACGCCGCACGAGGCGGTGGTCCGAGTCGAAGCGGCCTCCGTCAATCCCTCTGATGTGAAAAACATTGCCGGAGCTATGGATTGGACGGTGTTGCCGCGTACGCCAGGTCGCGATTTCGCTGGCGTGGTGGTCAGCGGGCCGCCGGCATGGGAAGGTGTCGCGGTCTGGGGGACCGGGGGAGATACCGGGTTCACCCGAGACGGTTCGCACGCGGAGTTGATGTCGGTTCCGGTGGAGGCTCTGGTCGCCAAACCCGAACGACTGAGCTTCGACGAAGCCTCGACGGTCGGCGTCAACTTTGTGGTGGCGTGGTATGGGATGGTGGAAACCGCGCAGGTGGCGGCGGGTGAGACGGTCGTGGTGTTCGGTGTATCCGGCGGAGTGGGGGGCGCCGTGGCCCAAATCGCTCATGCGCTCGGCGCGAACGTGATTGGTGTGGACCGTCGGCGGCCTGGAACGGGTACGCCCGCAGCGGTGGTCATCGACGAGTTCGTCGCCTTCGATCCCGCAGCCGACATCGGCGCAGCGATCAAACGTCTGACCAACGGCAAGGGCGCCGATGTGGTGTACGACGCGGTGGGCGGCGTGACCACCCCGTCGGCGCTGGCCGCGCTGGCACACCGGGGCAGGCTGGTGGTGATCAGCGCCGTCGGCTCTCCGGCGGTCGAAGTCAACTTGCTCGACCTGTACCACAACGAAATTCGCATCCTGGGCACCGACAGCGGCAAACTGAGCATCGTGGACTCGGCTCAGCGCCTGGAGCAGATGACGCCCTACTTCGAGTCCGGAGAGTTTCGCCCGCTGCCCATCGCGGCCACGTATTCGCTCGACGACGCGGCCGCGGCGTACCAGGCCGTCGCCGGCCACACCGCCGGCCGCGTCGTGATCCGCCCCTGGCCAAGAGAGGCGAGCCAATGTCATCCGACCTGACCGAACAGACCCTGACCGCGGCCGTTCAGCAGACCTTCGACGAGTCGACCGACGAGCGCTTCCGGCAGGTGTTCGTCTGCCTCGTCCAGCACCTGCATGATTTCGCTCGCGAGGTGCGCTTGACCGGCGACGAATGGTTCGCCGCAATGGATTTCCTCGAGCGCACGGGCAAGATCTCGACCCCTACCCGCCAGGAGTTCGTGCTGCTCTCCGACATCCTTGGGTTGAGCATCTTGCTGGACAAGATCAATCAGCAAACCGAGGCGTCGACCACCGATTCCGCCTTGCTCGGTCCCTTCTATGTCGAGGGACGACCGACCGCCGACAACGGGTCCGACATCTCTGACGGCGTCACCGGCACACCGATGTTCGTCACCGGCCGCGTTGTCGATGACCGTGGCAATCCGATCGCCGGCGCGAAAGTCGACACCTGGCACAGCGACGGTGAGGGCTTCTACGACGTGCAACAGACCGAGAAGCTGCATGATCAACGCGCCATGCGCGCCCTGCTGACCACCGACGACGCTGGGCGATTCTGGTACCGATCCATCACACCGCGGTACTACCCGGTGCCCACCGACGGCCCGTGCGGGGAGATCCTGCGCGCGGCCAACCGCTCGCCGATGCGCCCGCAGCATGTGCACTTCTGGTTCAAAGCGCAGGGCTACCAGCCGCTGATCACTCAGCTGTTTTGGCGGGACGACCCGTACATTGGCCACGATGCCGTGTTCGCGGACCAGGATTCACTGATGGCGGATTTTGTGCGGCACGAGCCAGGTACCGCCCCCGACGGAACGGCGGTCGGCGAACCGTTCGTGACCCTGGACCGGACCTTTATTCTGGCCGTCGAATAGTCAAGGGAAGAAACCAATGTCACGGATACCGCTGGCCGGCATCGAAAAGCAACCCGAAGCCATTCGCGATTTCATCGCACGGCGCGGCAATCTCAACGTGTTCGGCGTGCTCGCCAATGCCCCCAACGTGTTCGTCGGTTGGGCGCAGATGGTCGATGAGTTGTTCGACAGTCCCACCTTCAGTCTGCGGATGCGCGAGGTGGTCATCTTGCGGGTGGCCCGACTGCAGAACTCAGGCTATGAACTCAGCCAGCACATTCGGATTGCCCGCGGCGCCGGTCTGACCGAACAACAGATCAGTGCGATCGTCGAGACCGAAGACCTCGATGCGGCCGACTTCAGCGCCACCGAACGCCTGGCGTTGAGCGTCATCACCGAACTGTGCAACACGCATCGACTCAGCGACGAATCGTTCGCCGCGGCCCGCGAGGAATTCGGCGAGCAGGCACTTACCGAGCTGCTGATGCTCGTCAGCTGTTACTACGGGCTGGCATTGGTGCTGAACGCGGTTGACCTCGATGTGGACGCCGACGCCACCTTCCGGCCCTGAAAGGAGAGGCTCAATGACTCGAATCGCCTACCGCGAGCCGGAGGACATGACGCCGCGGGCCCGCGAATTGACAAACGCGCGTGGCAATCTCAACGTCTACCGCGCGCTGGGAAACGCCGAGAAGGTGTTCACTGGCTGGATGCTTGCCGGAAACGCGGCGCTGACCAGCCCGGTGCTGCCGGTCAGGCTGCGCGAACTGGTCGTGCTGCGCACGGCCTACCTGATGGACTGCGGCTACGAGCTCGGCCAGCATCGCGACGTCGCCCGTACCGCTGGTGTGGGCAGCGACGAGATCAACGCGATCCTCTCCGAATCAGACTGGCGCGACGGCTCTTTCGATGCGACCGAAGTCGCGGCGCTGCAGCTCGTCACGGAGCTGCTGACCACCGGCGGCGTGGCGACCGAGACGTTCGACAGCGTGCACCGTAATTTGGGCGCGGAGGCGACCGTCGAGGTGCTGATGGTCGTCGGCCGCTACGCCGGCTTGGCGTTGATGCTCAACGCCCTCGACGTCGATCTCGACAAAAGTGCCCGGCTACCGATCCCGCCGAGAGGCGAACCAACCTGACTACATGGTCACAGTCAGCGCTGCGCCGGCGTGGCTACATCTTGATCGCCGGTATCAACCTCTCGAGGTTCCACAGTTGATCTCGCCGGGCAGACAGGCACGAAATCAGCATGGCGACAGCCCATATGCCGATCAGCACCAGGATTGCCTGCCAGAGCCGGCCGTCGATGCCGCCGAGTATGAGTTGCCGAAGTCCGTTGACCCCATAGGTCATCGGGTCGAAGCGATGGAGGAACTGGAACGGCTTCGACGTGGTTTCCACGGGGTACATGCCGCCGGCGCTGACCAGCTGCAGCATGAGCAGCGCCATGATCAGGACCCGGCCCACCGCGGGGCCGACGAGCGCATTGATCGCCTGGGTTGCGGCCACGAACGCGAACGAAATGAGGATCATGAAGCCGAGCATCGATGCTGGGTGCACGACGTGCATGCCGAGTCCGAATCGGACGACGCCGTACAGGATGACGGCCTGGAACAGCGCGATTACCGCCGCGGGCAGATAGCTGGACAGCGCTACCCGAATGGGAAGCACCTCAGCGGCAATGGCGCGGCTCTGCAAGGGCCGCAAGATCATCCAGAGCACGAGTGCGCCGAAGAACAGAGCCAGCGTGAGGAAGAACGGCGCCATGCCGGTGCCGAAGTTCGGCGCGGCATTCTCGTGGGAGGTCTCGAGTTGTACCGGACCGCCGATGGTCTCGGCGACGGCGTCCTTCTGCTGGGTGGTCCAGTTGGGGATCTGCTTGGCGCCGTCGGCCAGCTTGGTCGCCAGCTCAGACGACCCCGCCTTCAGCTGGTGGGCGCCGTCGTCGAGTTTCGCTATGCCGCTTGCCAACTCGGCGTTACCCGAGGCCACCTGCTGCGCGCCGTCCCGCAACTGGGTGAGCTTGTTGGTCAGATCCCGATTCTTCGTGCCGACCTGGTCGAGTGCTGACCCGAGCGGACTGCCCGGGTTACGCAATCCTGACGTCATGGCGATCGCCGCGTTCTGCGCGTCGGTGAGACGCTGGCGGATCTCGGGTGTGAACTGGTGCCCGCGGAGTTGATCCTGCACGCCGCGGAGGGTATTTGCCAACGGATCCTGCCGCGCGGAGAGTTGATCGATCACCGAGGAGAGCGAGTTCGCGGCGGAATCCTGAGCGGTGGCGATAGTGCCGATCTGATCGTTTGCCTGCTGTAGTGCTGTGGCACCCTGCTGAAGCTGTTCGGTGTTGCCGCCGATCTGCGACAGTGCTTTGGTGACGGCGAGCAATGGATCGGTGGCCTGGTTGATGCCATCGGAAAGTTGTTTGGCGCCCGCGGCAAGCTTCTCCGAGCCGGACCGCGCGCTGTCCAGGCCGGTCACCAACTGACCAGTGCCGTTGTCGAGTTGGGCGGCGCCGTCGGCGGCCTGCTTGATGCCGGATCCCGACGAAACCACCACGGACAACATCTGATTGACCGCCTGCCCGGAGATCCGCGACGAGACGGCGTTGAGTACCTGACTGATCGCGGTACGCCCGATGCTGGTCGAGATGTAGTTGTTGGCGTCGTTGTAGACCGCGATCAGGTTGGCCTTCTTGGGCTGTCCGGTCACCGGCGAAGCGATCGCCGCGCTGAAGTCGGGCGGCAGCTCGACCATGAAGTAGTACTTGCCGTGTTCGACGCCGCGGTGTGCTTCCTCGGGGCTGACGACGTGCCAGTCCAGGCTGCCGTCGGCGGTCAGGCTCTTGGATATCTCGGCACCCGCGTTGAACTGCTGCCCGGACACGACGGCACCGCGGTCGGAATTGACCAGTGCCACAGGCATTTTGTTCACATGGCCAAACGGGTCCCAAAACGCCCACAGGTACAGCGCGCCGTACACCAGCGGCAGCAGCATCAGCACGACGATCGCCACCCGGGTCATCCGGCTGCGGCCGAAACGCTTGATTTCCGAGCCGAATGCAAGTCCAGCCAGCATCGTCAGTCCCCTTCGGTCAGGATGCGGTGATCGTGAAGCTCGTGGTCCGGGGCGTCGGCGCCGAGCGGATTGGTCACCCCGACGACCACCGTGCGATTCGTCGCGAGCGTGCCCAGCCGATCTACCGCGATCGCGCGGCGCGCGTTGTCGCGTACCTGCTCGAGGTCGCCGACCACCAGGACCGGACGACTCGACAGCGTCGCCAGGGTGATTCGCAGCAAAAACAGCTCCAGATCGGACAATTCGACGATGTAGGTACCGGGGGACGGCGCAGGTATGTCACCGAACACCTCGGTCATCTTGGACTGGCCTGCTTCACGGGGTATCTGGGCATACCACGGGGCCAGCCACCGCCGCTGCTCGGCGAGCACCGTCTGCACGGTCACCGATTCCTCAAGCTCGTCGATGTCGGGAAAGGCCGCGATCGCGCAGTGCCGGCGAATCGCACGTGGCTTCGTGTCACCGTGCACCGTCAGGGATCCGTGGCTGGGTTTGAACCGACCGGCGAGGGTCAGCAGCAGCGTGGTCTGTCCTGGGCCGCCGGGCATTTGAATGGCGTGAAAACCCTCGGCAAGTGCCAAGTCGATGCCGGAGAACAGCGGACCGTGCTCGCCGTCTACCCCGAGTCCGGTTGCGGTGATCACTGCCGGCACGTCCGGCTCATCTGGGGTTTCCATGTATTGCTCCTAATCGCTCTGGACCCGCAACAGATTCCAGAAGAGCGGTGATCAAATGCGCGAGGAGGTCAGGGTCGATGGTCCCTGGGCGGAGGACTTCTTCCATCGCGATACCCAAGTTGATCGTGACGACAAGCTGGGCAAGGTCGGCCAACTGGCGGCCAGACGTCACGGTGGCGGCAGACTCGACGAAGTTGTCTGCTTGGTCAGCGGCGGCGGCACGGCGACGCGCGATCAGGCGTTCGCGCAGTTCCGGATCCCGCACGGCGCGCAGCCAGTACTCGACGAGCAGAACGTAGTAGTCGGCGTGCCCGTGAACCGAGTCGAGCACGGACCGGCTCAACGTCTGCGCCGCTGCGGCGATGTCGTCTTCACTTTCCAACGCCGTCGCGATCTGCTCGCCACGAAGCTCGAATTCGCGATCGAGCAGGGCCAAGAACAATTCGTCTTTGGATCCGAAGTTGGAGTACACCGCGCCTTTGGTGAATCCCGCGGCCTGACCGATCGCATCGATCGTGGCGCCGGCGAACCCCTCGGCGGCGAAGACTTTGGACGCGGCGTCCAAGATCCGGTCCCGCACCTCGCCCCGAGTAGGGCGTGTCCGCGGCGGCTTGATAGGCGACATGGGCGAAAGCATACTCTTCGGTATCGAGTCGATACCCGCAAGTATCGAAAGGTGGGTGGAAATGTCAAACTTTGAGCTGACCATTCGTGGTGGCACGGTGTTCGACGGCACCGCCGCGGCGCCGATCAGCGCGGATATCGGTATCCGCGACGGGAAAGTGGCGGCGATCGCGCACGGTCTGCCCGATGGCGTGCGCACGGTAGATGCTCGGGGTCAATGGGCGCGTCGAGCCGCAGCGGATTCTCGGCGGGCCGGCAGGGCCACGAGGCTCTGTGCAACTTGAGATTCGGACACCGCGTCGGCGGCTCGGTCAGGTCACTGATGCGCCGTAGATTTCGTCGATGTTCGCCTTGAGCTTCTTGTCGAATTCCGCATCGGTCTGATCGACAGTCAGGCCCTCGGTCAGGGCACGGGAGAAGCTCGCAATCAGACGGTGGTTATGGGACAGCATGTCGGCGCTTTGGGAAAGGGTGTAGCCGCCGGACAGGGCGACCACCCGCAACACTCGGGGATGGTCGATGAGCGGCGCATAAAGATCGGCCTCATCCGGCAACGTCAGCTTGAGCATCACCTGCCGGTCATCCGGAAGCTCATCGAGTTTCGCCTGCAGCGCCGCCACCAACAGTCGATCCGCGGTCGGTTTGTCGGGGCATTTGATGCTGACCTCGGGCTCGATGATCGGCATCAGCCCGTGTTGCGCGATAGCCTCGGCGCTCTCGAATTGCTGTTCCACGATCGCTTTGATACCGCCGTCGTTGGACTCCTGAATGAACGAGCGCATCTTGGTGCCGAAGATGCCTTTCTCGACCGCGCGCTCCAGCAGCGAATCGAGTTTCGTCAGCGGCTTCATCAGCTGGACGCCGTACTGCACGTCCGCGAGGCCCTGGTCGACCTTGACGAACGGCACGATGTGCTTCTGCTTCCACAGGAACGCGACGGTGTTCTCGCCGTTGATGGTGCGATCCATCGTCTGCTCGAAAAGAATGGCTGCCAAGATCTTGTCGCCGGTGAAGCTGGGACTCTCGATTAGTCGCGCGCGCGCCTCGTGAATGAGGTCGAACATCTGCCCGTCATTGCCGTACGCATGCTCAGGGATTCCGTAGAGCGCCAGCGCTTTGGGCGTGCTACCGCCGCTTTGATCCAGTGCGGCGATGAAGCCACGGCCTGACTCCATTTCACTGCGTTGCTCTTCGTTCATTGCGATCCGTCCGCCTTCCCGTGTCGAGCCGGTGCATTCAGCATCGCGCAACGTCAAGTCTGCGGCTACCACTTCTGATGGGCCCGCAAACCACCCGCTCCCAACGCTTGAGCAGATCGCTACGGTTGGCAAAGACGGGAGGGGACTGATGGGGCAACGCGACCTTGATTCGACCGAAAGCCTCTTGCAGGAGCTGCTGTGGACGTACGGGCCGTGCGGCCAGGAGGACGCGGTGCGCGCGGTATGTGCCCGCGAGCTGGAACCCCTGGTCGACGACATGTGGACCGACGACGCCGGCAACCTGATCGGCTACATCGGCGCCGAGACCGGCGCTGTGCAGTCGCGTGATCATCGACATCGCACGGCCACCATCGCCGGTGGTTCGGGGGTGCGCGTCATGGCACACATGGACGAACTGTCCATGCTGGTCAAGAGAGTCGAATCCGACGGCACGCTGCATATGACGCAGCTTGGCGTGATGTATCCGGGCAATTTCGGGCTCGGCCCAGTCGCCGTGCTCGGCGATAACCAGACACTCACCGCGGTGCTCACGCTGGGCTCCGAGCACACCACCCAGGAGAGCCCGCGGATCTGGGAGACCAAGCCCGACCAAGGCGACCGCGCGCTGGATTGGCAGCACGTCTACGTCTTCACTGGTCTCGGACACGAAGATCTCGTGGACGCCGGGGTGCACGCCGGGACGCGGGTATGTGTGGATCGCAGCAAGAGAGACCTCGTCGAGTTCGGCGGTTACGTCGGCGCCTACTTTCTGGACGACCGCGCCGCGGTGACCGCCCTGCTGCGCGCCGCACACGATGTGCACGAGCGTGGGCAGCGTCCCTCCCAAGACGTGTATCTCGTCTTCACCACCAACGAGGAAATCGGCGGAGTGGGTGGCTCCTACGCCAGCGCCACCCTGCCCGGCACGCTCACCATCGCCCTGGAAGTCGGTCCGACCGAGCGGGAGTATGCGACCACGGTGACCGGCGGTCCGATTATCGGTTACAGCGACGCGTT
Source organism: Mycobacterium sp. (assembly GCF_049278535.1). Classification (GTDB taxonomy): domain Bacteria; phylum Actinomycetota; class Actinomycetes; order Mycobacteriales; family Mycobacteriaceae; genus Mycobacterium. The sequence continues at coordinate 12,643 of NZ_JBAPMI010000071.1, forward strand.
GTGCGTTTACGACAAAGATGTGGCCGACCGGCTGATGGGGATTGCGACCGCTCGTGGGCTGTCGCCTCAGCCGGCCACACTGGGCGCATTCATGTCCGACGCTTCGCATTCCAAGGCGAGTGGGCTGACGCCGCGCGCGGGGCTGCTGTGCCTGCCCACGCTGAGCACCCACGGTTTCGAAGTGATTCCGCGCGCGGCGATCGATGACATGGCCGGGATCGTGGCGGATTTCCTGTTGGACGCTTAGCTTTTCAGCGTCGCCAGCAGCGCGCCGAGCCCGAACTCGAATACGGCGTCGTAGTCAGTGGGCGACTGCAGCGCCTGCACCAGCGCTTGATCGGGCCAATCGTCGTCCCACAGCGACGGATCCTCTTCTTCGTGTTTGGCCCCGCGGACCGCGGAGAACTGCATCACCGCGGAGGATATGACGTGAACTTGTACCGCGCGCAGCACCAGTGCGGCCTCGGCCCCGGTGACGCCTAACTCCGCGAGCAACGCGGCCAGCCTCTGCTGAATCGGCAGAAACAGCGTCGGCGTTCGATCACGTTCGTGCGCGATGGCCAGCAGATGTTGCCGGTCGATCAGGACGCGGCGCTGCGAGCGGGCAAGAGACGCAATACGTTCCACTGGGGTGCCGCCGTCGACGGGCAGGTGTGCCATCTCACTGAGCAAACGGTCAATCAAGCTGTCGAAGAGCTTGTCGCGGCCGCCGATATGCCAGTAGATCGAGGTGACCGCCACCCCCAGTTCCTCGGCGAGAGCCCGCATGGTGAAGGCGTCCACGCCCTGGCGTTCGATCAGGCCGGCGGCGGTGTCCAGAATCGTTTCCGCGCTAACAGGCGCTGTCACCGGCCTCACCTCCCGTCATGAGGTCTGATTCCGGTAGGTCGAGATAACGCTCGAGATTGCGGTGCAGATTGATCACGCGTCGTTCTTCGTTGGACAACGTCAGGTGCGTGAAGCCAGGTTGGTGCATACCACGCTGAAGACCGGCCAGTACCGAAATATCCTGGGTGAGAACAAGTCCCGGTTCGGCCTCGTCTGCAGTCATCCGAATGTCGGCGGGCTTGCATCGCTCCGCACCGGGCGGCATACGTGTCCACAACATCATCACGAGTTCGCCGTGGTCGGGATCGGGTCCGGGATGGGAGGTCATCACGGTCAGGTGATCGGCATTGGCCAGCAATGTCATGTTGGGGAAGATGTTGTACTGGTGTAGTCGCATCACCTGGTCGGTGCTCGCCCAGCTCAAATCGACACCGCGCCCGGCCGCGAAAGCTCTTGTACGCTCGGCGATTACCTCTGCGACCGACTGACCCGGCTGACGTTGGTCGTCGGGGAACGGCGTGCCGTCGACGACACCCATCAGCGCGCCCTGTGTGCAGACATAGGCATCCCACACGTCTGAATCGCTCAGCGGGTGTTTGAGGTGCGGACTCGGTACGCCGTAGATCTGTTCGGACTTGCCGGTATGTCCCCAAATCACCTGCGGTGCATAGACATCGTCCATGCACCTGTGCAACTCCGGATGCAACGTCTGAATGTGGTACGTCTCGCTGAATCCGTCCGCGATCGTCTTCCAATTCGCCTCGACCTCGACGGTCATGGTTGCGTAGCAACGGAAGTCTCCCAGCCCCAACCAGGCGATGTCGTTGGGCACCGCCTCGAGGTAGTCGGCAAGCGGCGGCGCGCCGAGGTCGAGATTGACGAAGACCAGCCGCTCCCAAGAGTCGACTCGGACCGGGAACAACGGAAGCTCAGCCATCGGCAGCACCCCGAAACCCTTGCGGTTGGGGACGCGCTTAAGCACACCGGCAAGGTCCCACGTCCAGCCGTGATATCCGCAGCGCAGTTCGCGCAGATCCGAACCGGCTCCGGCGCACAGCGAGTTGCCGCGGTGACGGCACACGTTCTGAAAGGCGCGCAGCGTGCCGTCGTCACCGCGGACGATCAGTACCGAGAAGGGCCCGCAACGGTATTCGAAGTAATCGCCGGGCTCGGCGACGTGGTCGACCGTGCAAGCCAGCTGCCATACCTTAGGCCACATCCGCTCGACTTCGAGCTGTGCGAACGCCGCGGAGTAGTAGCGCTGCGCGGGCACCCTGGTCGGCCGTTGCGGCGGCGGGCCAATCGCATCTTCGCGCCGCAGATCAGGTGCTGCGTGGGTCGTCATCGAAGTACTCCCGGAGCCTCTGTAACGGTGTTACAGTCCCTTGCAGTGGTCACTGTAGCCTGCTGGCAGCGCCGACAAGGGAGTAATCGTGTTCGACCTCAAAATCACCGGTGGCACGGTCGTCGACGGAACCGGCGGGGACCGATTCGATGCCGACGTCGCGGTCAAAGACGGCAAAATCGTCGAGGTTCGTCGCCGCGGTCCCGGCAGCCCGCCGCTGGAAGGTGAGGCCGCCGAAACCATCGACGCGACCGGCAAGATCGTCGCGCCCGGATTTGTCGACATCCACACCCACTATGACGGCCAGGTCAGCTGGGACGACATGTTGGAGCCGTCCAGCAGTCACGGCGTGACGACCGTCGTCACCGGCAACTGCGGGGTCGGGTTCGCGCCGGTGCGACCGGGCTCAGAGGAGTGGCTGATCGGCCTGATGGAGGGTGTCGAGGACATCCCCGGCAGCGCACTGACCGAGGGCATCTCCTGGGGATGGGAGAGCTATCCCGAATACCTCGATGCGATCGGACGAAAGAACTTCGCCATCGACGTGGGCAGTCAGGTCGCCCACGGCGCGATCCGTGCCTATGCGATGGGCGAGCGCGGTGCACGTAACGAGCCCGCGTCACCTGACGACATCGCGGCGATGGCACGCCTCGTGCAGGAGGCGGTCGAGGCCGGCGCGCTGGGCTTCTCGACGTCGCGCACCATCGGTCACCGTGCCATCGATGGCGAGCCGGTCCCCGGAACCTATGCCGCGGAGGATGAGCTGTTCGGGCTCGGCCGGGCCATGGCGGCCGGCGGCCAGGCCGTCTTCGAGCTGGCCCCGCAGGGCGTTGCGGGTGAGGACATCATCGCGCCCAAGAAGGAACTGGATTGGATGCAACGGTTGGGCGCTGAGATCGACCGACCGATCTCGTTCGGCATGATTCAGGTGGACGCCGCGCCGGAGCTGTGGCGCGAACAGCTGGACATCTCGGCGGCCGCTCACGCAGCAGGCAGTCGGTTGTATCCCCAGATCGCGGCGCGGCCGTTCGGCATGCTGTTCGGCTTCCCCGGGCATCATGCGTTCACCCATCGTCCGACCTTCCGTCGGCTGAAAGCCGAATGCAGCCGCGAAGAGTTGGCGCAGCGTCTGGCCGATCCCGCGGTCAAGGCCGCGATCCTGTCCGAAGACGATCTGCCACCAGACCCGAATCTGTTGTTCGACAACATGTTCGCCCTCGTCCAATACTCGCTTGGCCGGCTATACGCGATGGGCGATCCGCCTGACTACGAGCCGACCGACGAGCGCACGGTGGAGAAAATCGCTGCGGAGCGCGGCGACGATCCCTTGGCCACGCTCTACGACCTGATGCTCGAGTCGGACGCAACGTCGATGCTGATGCTGCCGTTCTACAACTACTCGCACGGAAACCATGACGCTATCCGGGAAATGCTCACGCATCCCGCCGGCGTGGTCGGGCTGTCCGACGGCGGCGCGCACTGCAGCATGATCTGCGACGCGTCGTATCCGACCTTCCTACTCACCCACTGGGCTCGTGATCGTCATCGCGGCGAGAAGCTGCCGTTGGAGTACGTCGTCCGCAAGCAGTCGCACGACACCGCTCAACTGTTCGGGCTCTCTGATCGCGGCGTCATCGAGATCGGAAAGCGGGCCGACGTCAACGTGATCGACATGAACGCGATCACCCTGCATGCTCCCCGGATGGCCTACGACTTGCCGGCCGGCGGGAACCGAATCGTGCAGGGCGCTTCGGGCTACAGCGCCACGATCGTCAACGGCGTCGTGACCCGCCGCGACAACGTCGACACCGGCGCGCGGCCCGGCCGGCTGGTGCGCGGCGCCCGCTGAGCGTTGCTGCCTTTGCTGGCAGCTGTCACATCAGCCACCGGAATCTCGGCGGGCTTCGGTGTTCGGTTTGCCCGCCTTCGAGCGACAATCCGTTGCCCGCGTCGAGTTGTCGCTCAAAGGCGGGCAAATTGTGTATCGGCTCCGCCCAGAGATTCGTGGGGCAGATGTGACCGTGACGGCTGTCAGCGGGTGCGGCTTGGTCGATCAGCGTCTCGGCCGCCGCGCGGGCCGGCGCCCACGGCGACGGTCGTCGAGCGAGGTTGCCAATGCAGCTGCGCCTTCATAGAGCACGCCGAGTCGGTCCGTGCCGGAGATGACCCCGCGGTGGTGGCTCAGGTCGTGCCGAAGGCGGCGACCAGTCGCACGCCGAAGTTACGCTACCCGGCTGGACCGCTGGCGCGACGGTTGTCACTGCTGAAGAGAATCACGCCAGCGACGTTGCTGGACAAGGGAACTCGTAGGTTCAACAAGCTGTCGGTCAATCCCAAGCCAATGCAGGCCGTACACCAAGGCAGAGCGTTCGTGCGGTCTGCGGGCAGGAAGGTTTAACGATCACCCGAGCTGGTCATGGCTTGATGTACCGGCGGACTAAGTCGTTTTCTCCGAACCCGTTTGCGTGTTCCGAGCCCCTGTCGTCGCGGCCGAAGAACGTCCATCGCCGCGGAGTCGTCTGGGGGACACTGATCAGCTTGACGGTATAGCGCAGGCTACTTTCGCGCAGCGACCCGATGATGTCGCCGACGCGGATCTGCGACGGGTGAATCTCGGGTGCGTCACACCAATTCTGTACGGCCACTATTTCCTTTACGGTTCGATACCAGTGTACCCGTGATCGGTGCACGGGCGACGCTTGGTACGACTCCAGTGAGTCTCCGGGTTACCAAGCAACCGTTTGGTGGCGTAACGTCATGTAAGAGCCGTTTCGTTGTCAGCGGTGGTCGAGTCCTATGCACGCGGATGGCACTCACCGGCAATGGGATTCCTCCGCTTGCCTGCGATGGCGGGTAAGCGACCCCAGCCGCGAAGGAATTCCCTTGAATAGATTCGCTTTTGCCGCAAACCGATTCGTCATCGGATGACCTATCGGCGTTCGGCCAACCCGGTCCGGCTCTCGGTTGCGCACGAGTTGGGCGGGGACATCGACGGGGCCTGGTGGCCACGCGTGGATCGCATGACCAATGAGTTACCCGACCTCATCGCCGCGCTGACCCCGTTGCTGGGCGAGATCAGCTCCATCAACGTCAATTGGCCACCATTGCAACGACCACCAGACTTCAACTGGCCTGGATGGGAACGCAAGCCACAGCACGTGATGACGGTTAACGGCGAAGGGGCGCGTGTCAACCTGTTGGTCATCCCGTACACGACGTTCAGCGGCCTTGCCCTGATGGTGCTGCGCCGGGCCGCGAGCATGCCCGTCACCCTGGCCGACCGCGACAAACCCGCATTTTCGACCGCCGGCTCGATCCTTCAGGCCGCCGTCAGGCAGCGCGCCACCAGCCTCGACGCTTAGGTGCCGCAGAACGTCCGGTAGTCGCCGAATTCTTCCGGCGCGGGCGCCGCATAGCGCTCGAAATCAGGTCGCTCGTCGTAAGGGGCGCTCACCGCGGCGAGCAGTTGCTGAAGTGGATCGAGGTCGCCGGCTGTCGCTGCCGAGAGTGCATCCTCGACGAGATGGTTCCGCGGGATGTAGATCGGGTTGCTTCGGTCCATCGCTTCGGCGTCCGGATCGAGCGCTTGCCACCGGGGGAGCCACCCGTCGATGCCGGCCAGGTTGATGAACCGTCCGCGGGTCGCTTCGCTATCGCCACGCGCCGCGCGGCTGAGCCCGCGGAAGAACGAGGTGTAGTCGACGCGGCTCTCCTTGAGCAGTGCGAGCAAATTCTCGACCAACGATGCGAGGTCCGCGGGATCGACGTCTGCGGACAAGCCGAGCTTGGCCCGCATCCCGTCGCTCCATGTCGCGTCGTACTGGGAGCGGAACACCCCGAACGCCTTCTCCGCGAGCGTGACGCCCTCGTCGACGGTGTCGGCGAGAAGTGGCAGAAGCGCCTCGGCGAACCGCGCCAGGTTCCACGCGGCGATCGCGGGCTGGTTGTCGTAGGCGTAGCGGCCCCAGTGGTCGATCGAACTGAACACGGTGTCGGGGTCGTAGCCCTCCATGAAGGCGCAGGGTCCGTAGTCGATGGTCTCGCCGGAGATCGTCATGTTGTCGGTGTTCATCACGCCGTGAACGAAGCCGATCAACATCCACTTGGCCACCAGTGACCCCTGGACGGCGGCGACCGATTCGAACAGCGCCAGGTACGGGTGGTCGGTCATCGCGGCGCCGGGGTAATGGCGCGCAATCGCGTGGTCGGCCAGTCGCCGAAGCAGGTCGAGATCTGCTGTGGCCGAAGCATATTGGAAACTGCCCACCCGCAGGTGGCTGGCGGCAACGCGGGTCAGTACGGCACCGGGCAGCAGCGTCTCGCGTTGCACCGGACGTCCGGTGGCCACGACGGCCAGGGCTCGCGTCGTCGGGACACCCAGGGCGTGCATCGCTTCGCTGATCACATACTCGCGCAGCATCGGTCCCACCGCCGCGAGGCCGTCGCCGCCCCGGGCAAACGGCGTGGGCCCCGACCCTTTGAGGTGGATGTCGCGCAGGCACCCGTCGCGGTCGGCGAGCTCGCCAAGGAGCAGCGCGCGACCATCACCCAACCGCGGGACATACCCGCCGAACTGATGTCCCGCGTACGCCTGCGCGACGGGCGCGGCACCACTGGGAACCAGGTTGCCTACCAGGAAGCGCAGTCCGTCCGGGCTTTGCAGCCAGGTCGCGTCGAGTCCCAGCTCGGATGCCAGGGGCGCGTTGAAGGCCAGCGGCCGCGGCTCGGGAAAGCTCTGGGCCTGCCAACTGACGGCCATCTCGGGCAGGTCGCGCGCGAAGCGGTCTTGCAGACCGATGGTGGTATCCGGGGCGACGCTCACCTCACCCAGCCTACGGGCGGTGAGCTGTAGGTCGACGTGACCAGCGTGACTAACATCGACCAGGCAAACCCTCGGAGATAGGAGCCCTCACCGGAATGCTGGAGCCGCACGAGGTAGACAACCTGTTTCCCGCTGATCTGCCCGCACCGGGTGAGTGGGAACAGCGCTATCCACCCCGTGACCTGCCCGCCGATGCCCGGGTGACCCGATTGGCCCCTTCGCCGACCGGCTTCATTCATCTCGGCGGCATCTACACCGCGATGATCGACCAGTCGGTCGCGCAGCAGACCGATGGCCGCTATTTCGTGCGGATCGAGGACACCGACCAGTCGCGGGAAGTCGCAGGCGCGTATGAACAGTTCGATCGTGCCTTCGCCTATTTTCGGATCATTCCCGACGAGGGGGTTGGCGGCGGTGATTACGGGCCGTACCGCCAGTCGGAGCGGGCGAATATCTATCTGAGCTTTGCGCGCGAGATGTTGCGCTCCGGCAAGGCATACCTCTGCTTTGCCACCTCCGAGCAGCTCACCGAAATACGCACGCGCCAACAACAACTCAAACGGCCGACCGGTTACTACGGCGAGTGGGCGATCTGGCGCGACGCCGATGTCACGGCCGTCCGCGACGAGTTGCTGAAGGGGACGCCGTACGTGGTGCGTTTCCGGTCACCCGGCCGTACCGGCGCGCGAGCCTCCTTCACCGACGCGATCCGCGGTGAACTGTCGATGGAGGACAACTACAACGACGTGGTCATCCTCAAATCGTCGGCGGCTGTGCAGCTGCCGACCTATCATTTCGCCCACGCCGTCGACGATCACCTGATGCGGTGCAACCTGGTCATCAGGGGCGAGGAATGGCTGTCGTCGACATCACTGCATCTGCAGCTGTTCGAGGCGCTGGGATTCCAGCCGCCTTCCTACGCGCACATCGCGCTGTTGATGAAGCAGATCCCGGGCGGCAAACGAAAACTGTCCAAACGCAAAGACCCCGAAGCCGACGTCGACTTCTACATCAGTTCGGGTTATCCCGCCGACGCGGTGCTCTACTACCTACGTGGTCTGGCCAACGGACGCCTGGCCGAAATCCCGCTGCCCGATGCGCTCGCCGCGCCGATCTCGCTGGCCGAGTGCGGGGGCGCCGGCCCGCTGGTCGATCTGGTGAAACTGGAAGACATCAGCGCCGACCACATCGCGACGCTGAGCGGGCCTGAGATTTACGCGGCCGTGACAACGTGGGCCGCCGAGTTCGATCCCGAGCTGCATCAGGTGATCGAAGCTCACCCGGACCAGACGCTGGCGGCGTTGGCGGTCGAACGTGACGGCGTCGCCAACCCTCGCAAAGACCTGCGCAAATGGTCGGACTTTCGCACCGCCTACGGCTTCTTCTTCGCCGATCTGTTCGCATCGGTGGGTGCCGACGACGAGCAATTGGGGCTGCCTGCCGAACTGGTCCGCTCCTTCGCGGGAGAATTCGTCGCGGCCTACCGGGATCTCGACGACCCGGTGCAGTGGTTCCAGCAGATACGGGACCTGGCCGACAAGTTCGGCTTTGCCGCCAACGCCAAGGACTACAAAAAGAACCCCGATGCTTACCCCGGCTCGATCCGGGAGGCCTCGCAGCTGATCAGAATCGGCTTGACCGGGTCGACCAAGAGTCCAGACCTGTTTCAGATCGCGCGCACGTTGGGCCGTGACGAGGTCATTCGGCGGGTCAGCAGCCTGACCGCCTAGCTCGGTGAGCTGCGGCCGTGCTCGATCAGGTCACGAAAGCGGTCGACCATCGACGCAAACGGTCCGACGGCAAAATTCAACATCGGCGATTCCACCCCGGCATGCGGACGGGTTGGCGCGATGGCTTCGGCCGCCCGTACCGCCGCCGTCAGTCGCTTGAGCTCGTCGGCGTCGAGTTCCCTTTGCAGCTTCGGGAATTCGTAGGTCTCCTCATGTTGGGCGTGGTCTAACACCGCATCCCGCAGCTTCGTGAGCTCGTCGATGAACTCCTGTGAGGTGATATCGATCTTCTCGATCGCCGACAACAGCTCCTTTGCCTCATGCTCCTCTTCGAGGCGAGCATCGACGATCGAGTCGATGGCATCGACCTCGCGGCGCACCCGAGGATGCACCACCATCTCCTCGGCAGTCTCGTGCACGGCCAGCAATTGGCGTAGGTGCACAAACGGTTTCTCGCGGGCCTTGGGGTCCGTTGCGTGCAGCACCTGGTCGAACATGTCCTCGATGAGGTTGTGCTGTGCTTTCAGGAATGCGACCACATCGTCGGGCGATTGGATGATCATCTCGGACATGCCACTTACCTCCGGTGTTTGAAAAGTCGACGAGTGCGGGCAGTCGGCTGGCCCGTTTCGGTGTGGCGTACCCGCCGGAAGGATGCGACTAAACGCGGTCGCAGTGGGCGCTAGTCTGCATTCGGCACTATGTCGAGGAGGCGGGCTGTGGTTCGCGCCGGCGACGATGCAGAGCGAAGCGATGAGAAGGAGCGGCGCAATGGCCTCTGCGGACCGCGACGTCGCTGACATCGACTTCGGCGACCTGACGTCGCCCCGGCTGACTGACATCCAGCGTCAGATTCTCGAGTTCACCGAAGCCAGGCCCGTCGACTTCGACATCGACAAGATGCTGTCTGAAGCGATCGAGCAGGCCGGTGTCGGCGACGACCTCGACAATCGCGACGGCTTCAGCGACCGGCTGGCCGCGCACGTCGCCGCGATCGAAGCCGACACAGGTTTGACCCAGCTCACCCGCTCGTCGTTGCGGCAACGCGTCGTTCGCCTGCTGCGCAACCGGCTGTCGTTGACCGAGCTCATCAAGCGCTATCCCGAGATCGACTCGATCCCGATCGAGAAGCCGTTCATCGTCGTCGGGATGCCGCGGTCGGGTACCACGCATCTGGTCAACCTGATCGCCGCCGATCCACGCCGGCGGGCATTGCCGTATTGGGAAAGCCAGGATCCGATTCCGGCGCTGGGCGACGGCCCCGACATCTTCGGGGTCGATCCGCGCTACGCCCGGGCGAAGTCCGAGCACGAGGCGCTGATGGCCAGCGCCCCGGTGGTGGCCGCCATGCACGACAGGTTCCCCGAAGCGATCGAGGAAGAAGTCGAGCTGCTCGACCTGGACCTGGCTGGCTATGTCCTGGAATGGCATGCGCGCGTACCGGATTGGCGCGATTACTACTTGAGCCTCGATCAGCACCGGCACTACGCGTACATGAAGAAGGTCTTGCAGGCGCTGACGTTCCTGCGTGGCCCGCGCAGCTGGATCCTCAAGAGCCCGCAGCACTGCGAGCAACTTGGGCCGCTGATCACGACCTTCCCCGATGCGACAGTCGCTTTCACGCACCGTGATCCGGTCGCGGTAATCCAGTCGGCAATCACGATGATGGCCTACTCCGATCGACTGCGCCGCACGAGTATCGACCCCGGCTGGCTGCTGGACTATTGGAGCGACCGTGTTCACCGGCTACTCAGTGCCTGCGTGCGCGACCGCGAGCTGGTGCCGGCCGAACGCAGCATCGACATCGACTTCAGCCACCTCAACGGCAACGAAATGTCGTTGCTCGAACAGCTTTATCGTTGTGGCGGAGTCGAATTGACCCCGAAGGTACGCCACCGTTTTCAGCAGTACCTGGACGGCAATCCACGCGGCAAACACGGCAGCATCCGTTACGATCTGCAACGACATTTCGGGATAGCACCTGACGAGTTGCGGCAGCGGTTCGACTTTTATTTCGACAGGTTCGACGTTCGGCCCGAGTGAAGGAGTCAACAGCGATGTCCGAGCCGATCTACCGCAGCCGACCGGGCGCGGATGCCTTGGCCCCGGCTTGCGCCGATAAGGCCGAGCAGATCGCTGCGGGGCTCTGGTGCTCGCCGGGTCTGTCGAATTCCTACTTGCTGACCACCGACGCGGGACGGGTGATCGTCAATACCGGCATGGGTTTCGAAGGGCCGGTGCACCGCGCGAACTTCGACGCGGTCGACTCCTCACCGGTGCGCTACATCATCTTCACGCAAGGCCACGTCGATCACGTCGGCGGACTGGACAGCGTTCGGGACGCCGATACAACGGTTGTCGCACAAGCGAACTGGACCCTGTGGCGCGACGACAACGAGCGGCTCATCCCGTACCGGGCCAACCGCAGCGCGTTTGCCTTCAAAGACACCCTGGCGACCGGCATCCAGGCCATCCAGCGCCGACTCGGCACCAAGCGCCTACCGGGACAGAGTGTTCCAACCGTCGACCTCGATTTCGAGGACACTCTCACGTTGGAGGTGGGCGGCCGTCGGATGGAGCTGATCGCGGTGCCGGGCGGGGAAACCAACGATTCGCTGCTGGTGTGGCTGCCCGATGAGCGGATTTGTTTGTGCGGAAACACTTTCGGACCCATCTTCGGGCACATTCCGAACCTTGTCACGATGCGCGGCGACCGCTATCGGGACGCGCTGACCGCGATCGCATCGGTCGAGCGGGTCCGTGAACTGCAACCCGAACTGCTGGTGACCGGTCACTTCGCGCCGATCGCCGGTGCCGAACGCGTCGGCGCCGAGCTGAATCGGCTACGCGACGCCATCCAGTACGTTCACGACCAGACCGTGGCAGGCATGAACAGCGGGAAGGATGTTCGGACCCTGATGCGTGACATCACCCTGCCTGCGGAATATGAAGTGGGGCAAGGCTATGGAAAGGTCGCCTGGGATGTGCGGGCAATCTGGGAGAACTACTCGGGGTGGTTCCACCATCGCTCCACGACTGAGCTCTACCCGGTAGCTTTCGACGAGGTGGCCGCCGACGTGGTCGAGCTGGCCGGCGCCGACGCGCTCGTGCAGCGGGCGCGCGAACACCTGGCTGACGGCCGACCGTTGCACGCCATCCACCTGGCCGAGCTGGTGGCCGCCGATCATCCGGGAGCGCGTGACGTGCTGAGGCAGGCCCACGAGATCCTATTGGGGGACAGCACGAACTTCTGGGAGCGAGCGTGGCTCACCGAGCAGATAGCGAGAAACACATGACAGCGCGCGTCAGCTTCGACTTCACCGGGACGGCGGCTCTGATCACCGGGGGCACCAGCGGAATCGGGCATGCGACCGCGTCTTTGTTCCGTGACGCCGGAGCGCAGGTCACCATCACCGGAACCAAACCGGCCGCGGCGGACTACGAGGCCGACCTGTCCGGCATGGCGTACCACCAGCTGAAGATCACCGATCACGACTCGGTGGACGCGTTGGTGGGCACCTTCAGCCGGCTCGACGTCTTGGTCAACAACGCGGGCGCGAATTTCCCGGGCGGCCTTGACGAGTCGAAGCCCGACGGGTTCGAGGCCTCGGTAGCACTCAACCTGACCGGGCCGTACCGTCTCACCGTCGGGCTGTATGGCGCGCTGCGGGCATCGAGCGCGGCCGGGGGCGCCAGCGTGGTCAATCTGGCGTCGATGTCGGCATTGCGCTCCGTTGCGTTGGTACCCGGCTACAGCGCCGCCAAGTCAGGCGTCATCAACATCACCCGAAACCTCGCAGTCAAATGGGCGGGCAAGGGAATTCGTGTCAACGCGGTGGCGCCGGGTGCTATCGACACGCCGATGACCGCGCCGATGCATGGCGCGGCCGAACTGGTAAAGGCCGAACTCGCGCACATCCCGCTGCGGCGGTTCGGATCGGTGACGGAGATCGCGCCTACCGTCGCATTTCTGTGCACCGAGCAATGCAGCTACACCAGCGGGGCAGTCTTCGTCGTGGACGGCGCATCCGATTGCATCTAAAGAGCTAAGGGAAACAATGACATTCGCACTCAAGCCCGAGGACTACTACCACACCGGCATTGTCGTGCCCGACCTCGATGCCGCAATGGGCCGGCTCAGCGCGCTGGCCGGCTACCAGTGGATCAGCCCGTTGACGTATACGTTGCCGTTTCGCACGGTGAACGGAACCCGCGAACTCACCTCGACATTCGTTTACTCGCTGCAGAGCCCGCACGTCGAACTCATCCAGCAGGTGCCGGAAAGCCCGTGGACCGCAGCGGCAGGCAATTCGGTGCATCACCTGGGTTACTTCGTCGACGACCTGGCCGAAACCGCCCGGGCTCTGGAGGCGAACGGCTTTGCCTTCGAAGCGACTGCCGACACGTCGCCGCCGGACTTGGCGCTGTTCGCCTATTACATCGACGCGTTCGGCACCCGTATCGAGATCGTCGACCGCAAGCTGTTTCCCGACTTTCCGGCGTTCCTGCGGTCGGCGGCGCCGCCGGCCGACGCCTGACAAGGGGCCTGACATGGTGCTGCCGGTACTGCGGTTCAACTTCGCATCGCCGCAGGGCGAACCGCGTACCCAAGGCGAACTGATCCGGGCGGCACTCGAATTGGCGCAGTGGGGCGAGTCGCGGGGCATCATGACGGTGAGCGTCGACGAGCACCACGCCACCGGGCAGGGATGGAGCTGCAACCCGATTCTGGCCGCCGGGATGTTTCTGGCACGGACGTCGACGCTGATCGCCAGCGTGGACTGCGCGCTGGGCCCGCTGTGGAACCCGGTCCGGCTCGCCGAAGACATCGCTTTGGTCGACAACATGAGCCGCGGCCGACTGCACACCACGGTGGGCCTGGGCTATCGCACGAGCGAATATGACTCGCTGGGAGTCGATTTCGGCCAACGTGGGCAATTGATGGACAGCCTGATCGAGCAAATGCTGTCAGTATGGGCAGACATAGGTTCGTGGACCCGACCACATCCGCCGCTGTACGTCGGCGGCGGTGCCCGGGTAACCGCACGGCGGGCGGCGCGGTTTCGCCTTCCGCTCAGCCTTGCCGACCACCTGCCCGACGTCGCGGCTTACTACCGCGAGTTGTGCGCCGAGGCTGAGATGTCGGCGCTGGTGATCATGCCGGGGCCGATCAACCGTGGAATGATTTACCTACACGAGGATCCCGACCGAGCGTGGGCCGAGCTTGGTGAGCACATCCTTTGGGAGGCAGTCACTTACGGTGGATGGTCGCGTGACCAACGCTCGCTGATGCACCTGCCCGGGGTGCAGACGCTCGATGAGGTGCGGTCGTCGGGACGCTACCGTTTCCTGACGCCCGACCAACTTCTCGCCGAGGTGCGCGATGCGCCCGATTACGGGCCGATCGTGCTGCATCCACTCGTCGGCGGCATGCCAGTCGACGAAGCGTGGAAATCGGTGCAGCTGTTCGTCGACAACGTCCTGCCCGCGCTCACTTGACTCGGCTACCCGAGGAGCTCAGTGGCCTCTTGCGTCGCTGCCTGAGGCATTAGCGCCTTCTTCGATTTGAAGCCGCATGTGATATCAGTCCGCGCTGGCAGCAGGGCGCAAATGGCCTTGCTGCGAGCGCGTATTGGCCGGTAGAGCAATCTGCCACACGCGATATCGCATGTGCATCAATTTCCAACATCGTGTCATGGCGACTTGCTGGTGTAGGTGTGATTGCTGGGAGCAAGATCAGTACGCAGCTACCCTGGCCGCATGGGCGCCAACAGCCGAATCCGGGTGGCCCGGGTCTATGACGACCTGAGTCCCGACGATGGCGGGCGCGTGCTGGTCGACCGGTTGTGGCCGCGAGGATTCCGGAAGGGCGACCCGCGGGTGGGCGTCTGGCTGAAAGACGTTGCGCCGTCGAAAAAACTGCGCGCCTGGTACAACCACCAGCCTGAGCTTTTCGATGAGTTCACGGCGCGATATGAGCAAGAGCTCCAGGGCGGCGAAGCGTTCGACAAGCTGCGGACGTTGGCCAAGCAGGGGGTCGTCACGCTGGTGACCGCGACCCGCGACGTGCAAAACAGTCACGCAGCGGTGCTGGCAACGCTGCTCGAGGGCGGCTGAGACGCTTGGTCAATAGTCGTGGCGCGCCAACTGAGTGCCGCCGTCGCGGTCCGGCCCCGCGATGCTCACCACCGCCGGGACCATCTCACTGGTGACCAAACCATGTTCTGCGGTCAACTCGTGGACGATGTCGAAACTACGCGCGATCCATTCCGGCGTGTCGATAATGATCGTGACCACCGGCATGCGTCGGGTCAGCTGAAAGAGCTTGTCGCCGTGCGGTTTATGATCGCCGTGAAATCCCCAGATACCACGCAGAACGGTTGCGCCGCGGACCATTCCGGATTCCAGTAGCCGGTGCACCAGCGCGCGGTGAATCGGGACGCCGCCGTGACCGGTGGCTTCGCTGGTGTGCACCATCAGCTTCTGCCAGAGCGGCCGGCCGTGGTCGTCGGTATCTGGTAGCCGATGTGGCCGCGCGAACAACGCGCCGGCCCGTTTGCACAACCGCACCCGTTCGACCGTCAACAACGCGCTGGGCGCGGCGGTGCTGAGCTCGGCGACCACCGTGGCGACCTGCGCCGCGGCCCCGACCGAGATGATCATCAGCGGAACGTTGACATTGCGGCTGAAGAATGCGGCGCGGTAACGCTCGCCGTGTGCGGTGCCGTCAACACCCAAAAAGACTGCGCCACCGGAGAATCCCTGCCGGTGCAGCAGATCGCACACCGCACGATACGCAGGCAGCCCGCCGATGCGCTCCTGGCGTCCGACATAGACGGTCAGCTTGACCGCGTCGTCGGAGCCCACGTCGAGCAGATCATCGCCGCCGACCAAGCGGGCGCGTTCCAGCGTCACCAGACCGTGGCCGGTCATCGCGACGACGTCGTCGACCAGGCCGCTGATCTTCGACTCGACGTCGACGGCGGCGATCGCCACCGGCGGATCCTCGGACAGGCTCAGCGACTCGTCGGTGCGCAACACATGGCGGGGCCCGAAACTCGCGATGCCGCGCAGCATGACGCTCGTCGCGATTTCCCGGGTATCGAACAGGTCCAGCATCGCGTCGGCCAAAAAGCCGGGACGACGGCCATCGGTGACGGCGCGTTGGCGTTCGCCGAAGTAGCTGGTGAGCTTGAGGGAGGGCTGATTCACAGGCGGCTCGCGATCCACTGCCCGAAGAGCGCCGCGCCGAGACCCAGGACGATGCTGACGACGATGTTGGCGACCGCATTGCGCACCTGGCGTTCCTCGCTGAGCCGCTGCGTTTCCAGCATCCAGGTCGAGAATGTGGTGTACGAGCCGACGAACGCGGTGCCCGCCAGCAACGCCGTGTACCGGCTCAGAGCCAGGCTGCCCAACAGTCCGAGAAGGGCGGCACCGCTGATGTTGACCGCGAGGGTTCCGAAGGGGAAGGACCGCGCGGCCCTACGAGCGACCGCGCGGTCCACCAGAAAGCGCAGTACCGCTCCGATACCGCCGGCGAGCACCACCCCGATCCAGAGCATCAGCGCATCGGCACCCGGCGAACCAGCGCAGTGGCCATATACACCGCAACCAAGCCCAAAACGACGCTGGCGCAAGTGTATTCAGCTGCCAATCCGTAATGTTGGTGGGCGATCATCTTCAGTGTCTCGACCTGCATGGTCGAGAAAGTGGTCAGACCACCGCACAGGCCCGTTCCAAGGAGGGGGCGACGGTAACTGGACAACGGCAAGCGCTCCAACAACCGGGTGGTGAAATAACCGAGCAGGAAGGCGCCGACGATGTTGACCGCGAACGTCGGCCAGGGCCAGCGCGCCGGGTCTGCGGGCGCCAGATAGCTCAAGCCGGTGCGCGCCACGGTGCCAAGAGCGCCACCGGCGAACACTGCGGCCAACTCACGGTAGTCGCGGGGCGACGCTGAGTTGGCCACTCGTCGAAATCCCTTCAATTGCAGGGCGTGCTCAGGCAGCTTATTCGGCACAATTGGCGGAATGGTGGACAACCCGCGCGCCGGCCAGTTGGCGCAACCCGAAGACCTCGTCGATCTGCCGCATCTCGTCACGTCCTACTACTCGGTCGAACCGGACCCCGAGGATGTGGCGCAGCAAGTGGCGTTCGGAACGTCGGGTCACCGTGGCTCGGCGCTGAACGGCGCCTTCAACGAGGCCCACATCCTGGCCATCACCCAGGCCATCGTCGAATACCGCGCCACGCACGGCACCACCGGCCCGCTGTTCATCGGCCGCGACACCCACGGTCTCTCGGAGCCGGCGTGGGTGTCGGCGCTCGAGGTGCTGGCCGCCAATCACGTCGTGACGGCCGTCGACTCGGCCGACCGCTACACCCCGACCCCGGCGGTCAGCCACGCGATCCTCACCTACAACCGCGGCCGCGGGGACGCACTGGCCGACGGGATCGTGGTGACGCCGTCGCACAATCCACCCTACGACGGCGGCTTCAAATACAACCCACCCAATGGCGGGCCGGCCGACACCGACGCCACCAACGCAATCGCCAAGCGCGCCAACGAGATTCTGCGAAACGGCGAGGCGGTGAAGCGGGTGCCGCTGGCCCGCGCGCTTCAGAGTGTCGAGCGTCATGACTACATGGACGCCTACGTCGACGACTTGCCGAACGTGGTCGACATCGACATCATCCGCAAGGCGGGCATCAGGATCGGCGCCGATCCGCTTGGTGGGGCCAGCGTCGACTACTGGGCCGCGATCGCCGAGCGGCACAACCTCGACCTGACCGTCGTCAATCCCCTGGTCGACGCGACGTGGCGATTCATGACGCTCGACCACGACGGCAAGATCCGGATGGACTGCAGTTCACCGAATGCGATGGCGGGGCTGATCGCCAACCGCGACCGCTACCAGATCGCTACCGGCAACGACGCCGACTCAGACCGGCACGGCATCGTCACCCCGGACGCTGGGCTGATGAACCCGAACCACTACCTGGCAGTGGCCATCGACTACCTGTACACGCACCGGCCGTCGTGGCCGGACGGTGTTGCCGTCGGTAAGACCGCGGTCAGCTCGTCGATCATCGATCGGGCGGTCGCCGGGATCGGGCGCAAGCTCGTCGAGGTGCCGGTCGGGTTCAAGTGGTTCGTCGACGGTCTGATTGGCGGCACCATCGGCTTCGGCGGTGAGGAATCGGCGGGGGCGTCGTTCCTGCGCCGCGACGGATCGGTGTGGACCACCGACAAGGACGGCATCATCCTGGCGTTGCTGGCCAGCGAGATCCTCGCCGTCACGGGCGCGACGCCGTCGCAGCGTTATCAAGAGCTGACCGAAAAATACGGCGCCCCAACGTATGCCCGGCTCGACGCGCCCGCCGACCGCGAGCAGAAGGCCCGGCTGGCGAAGCTGTCGGCCGACCAAATCAGCGCCACCGAGCTGGCCGGAGAGCAGATCACCGCAAAGCTGACCGCCGCGCCCGGCAACGGTGCGCCGCTGGGGGGTTTGAAGGTCACCACGGCCAATGCCTGGTTCGCCGCACGGCCGTCGGGCACCGAAGACGTGTACAAGATCTATGCCGAATCATTCCGCGGGCCCGAGCACTTAGCCGAGGTCCAGCGAGAAGCTCAAGAGGTTGTGGATAAAGTCATTGGGTGACCCTCGTCTCGCAACGCGCCCGCTTGATCGCCTGGCGTCGCAATTCGACGAGGCTGCCACGTGAAGCCTGGGTGCTGATCGCGGCGAATGCGGTGGCCGCGCTTGGCTACGGCGTGGTGTCGCCGGTGTTGCCGGCATTCGCCCGAACGTTCGGGGTCAGCCTGGGCGCGGTGACGTTTTCGATCACGATTTTTTCGGTGATGCGGCTGTTCTCCGCCCCGCCCACTGGGCTGCTGGTGCAGCGGCTGGGGGAGCGATCGGTCTACGTGGCCGGGCTGGTGATCGTGGCGGTATCCACCGCCGCATGCGCATTCGCCCAAACCTATTGGCAGCTACTGGTATACCGCGCGATCGGTGGCATTGGGTCGACGCTGTTCTTCATCTCCGCGTTGGGTCTGATGATCCGGATCAGCCCGCCCGACGCCCGCGGGCGGGTCGCCGGTCTGTTCGTCACCTCGTTTCTGGTCGGCTCGGTCGGCGGCCCGCTTGTGGGCAGTCTCACCGCAGGGCTAGGGCTCAAAGCGCCGTTTCTGCTTTACGGAGTCGCGGTGCTGATCACGGCGATCGTGGTGGCTTATAGCTTGCGTGGGTCGACACTGGGCGCGCCCACCGAGCACGCCGAGCCGGCGGTGACAGTGCGTGCCGCGCTTCGGCACCGCGCGTACCGCGCGTCGCTGGCGTCGAACTTCGCGACGGGCTGGGCGGTGTTCGGATTGCGAATGGCGGTGGTGCCGCTCTTCGTCTCCGACGTGCTGGGCCGCGGGCCGCGGATGACAGGTTTGGTGCTGGGGATGTTCGCGCTTGGCAACCTCGTCGTGGTGTTGCCCAGTGGCCATCTGTCCGACCGGATCGGCCGGCGCACCCTGTTGATCATTGGTCTGGTCACCTGCGCCGCGGCGACCGCCTGGTTGGGCGCGTCGACGTCGGTGCCCGTTTTCCTCGTTGCCGCGTTCGCGGGCGGCGCGACCTCGGGCATCTACTCGTCACCGGGGCAGGCCGCGATCGCCGACATTCTCGGCAGCACGGCGCGCACGGGCACCGCGGTCTCGACGTTTCAAATGATGGTTGACCTCGGCGCGATCGTCGGCTCGTTGTCGGTGGCTCAGATCGCTGAACACCTCAGCTACGAATGGGGCTTCGCGATCAGCGGTGTCGTGCTGCTGGCAGCCGGAGTGGGCTGGATATTCGCACCGGAGACGCGGGTATCGGGTCACACGCCGCCGTGCGATGAGTGGGAGACCGGGGCCGCGTCAGAACTGGCTTGAGCTGCGACTTTGAAGGCTGGCAGGCCGTGGTGTAGCTTCGATGGGCACGACATCTGGGGCTATGGCGCAGCTGGTAGCGCACCACACTGGCAGTGTGG
>NZ_JBAPMI010000072.1:0-2792 GCF_049278535.1 Mycobacterium sp.
CTGTCGTACTTCCCGAACAGCGCAGAGACACCTCGGACCTGATGCGCCGGGCCGGTATCGCCGTCCGCCCGCAGCAGGTGACCGCGCAGTCCGAGCCCGTTGCACAGCTGGTCGGCGAAATCGCGCCCTACCAGGCTCCGACCGCCAAACCCGCGACCGCCCACCCCGCCCAGCGCTCCCAGCCGCGACGCCGGCCTAACCGCGGTGGCGAGCGCGCCAAAGCGGCCCGCAGCGGTCAGCGCGCAGGTGGGCACGGACATCGCGCCGGCGCTCGCACCGGGGCATCACGCCACACCTCGTAGGTCCTGTTTCGATTGTTTCGATTGTTTCACTACGGTGAAATCATGACGGACGATTCGCACGCGGTTACCATCTCGCACCCACCTCAAGCATTCCTGCGCCTGGTCAACCCGGTGCTGACGTTCCTGCTGCACACCCCGTTCGCCGGTGCGGCGCGCCACCAGTTCATGGTCGTCGACTTCAAAGGCCGCAAGAGCGGGCGTCCGTATTCGCTTGTGCTGACCGCCCATTTGATCGACGGCGTCCTTTACGCCCTCACCGGTGCGAGCTGGAAGGTCAACTTCCGCGATGGCGCTCCCGCGCAGGTGCTTCATGCCGGCAAGACGACGGCGATGCGCGGCGAGCTCATCACCGACATCGCACACGTCGCGGATCTCTCTGCGCGCTGCGCCGAGTCGTACGGCGTCAAGCGCGCCGAGCGCGTGATGGGCATAGGGTTCCGCGACCATCAGATGCCGACCCGCGATCAGTTCGCCGAGGGCGTCGAGCGACTGAACCTGAGGGCGATCCGGTTCACTCCTGCAACATGACTGAACCATTGCCGTTGTGCCCGCCTTCGAGCGAAATTGGTGGGCCATAGTCAGTTGTCGCTCGGAGGTGGGCACATCGTGCACACCTAGCTAAATGCCGTACTCCGGCAGCGTGATGTCGTCGCGCACGCCGCCGGCCAACAGCGTCGACAGCAGCCCGAAGTTCGCCATCCGCATCGCCACATTGCGGAACCACAAGCCGAACCGGGTCCGGGTGGCGAAGAACGGAATGTTGCGCTGCGCACCGGCTTGTTTGGTTTTGATAAAAGGACGCATCAGCGACTGGTAGGCATCGAAGGCGCGGCGGTAGTCGGCGCCGGCGCGCGCGAGTTCGCCGGCCAGCACGTACGCCTCGGCGATCGCCAGCCCGGTGCCCTCACCGCCCAGCAACGAAATACACCCGGCGGCGTCCCCGATCAGCAGCACGCGGTCACGCGACCAGTTGTCCATGCGGACCTGGCTGACGACGTCGAAATACAAGTCGTCGACGTCGTCGAGCGCCGCCAGGAAATCCCGTGATTCCCAGCCGATGTCGCTGAACTCGTTGCGCAACTGGTCTTTTGGTGCCACGCCCAGGCTGTCGTGCCCGGCGCGGAAGATGAACAAAAGCATGGTGCGGTCGCCGCGCAGCGTGAACCGCCCCAGCTGGCGACCGGGACTGCCGTAGGTGACGTAGACCAGATCGTCGCGGGGGCGGTATCCGTCGACCATGCACGCAGCGACCTTGCAGCCCAGGTAGTGCTCGAACTCCTGGTCTGGCCCGAAGACCAGACGGCGCACGTTCGAGTGCAATCCGTCCGCGCCGACGAGCAGGTCGAAATCGCGCGGGCCGCCGTTCTCGAGGGTCAGCCGGACGCCCTCACTGTGCCCGTCCACAGTGACGATGCTGTCGCCGAAGATCGTTTCGACCTTGTCTTCGATGGTGCTGTACATCGTGGCGGCCAGGTCGCCGCGGGGCAGGCTGATCAACTCGTCGCCGAACATGCGCCGGAAGACATCGACGTGCACGTCGGCCTTGACCTGGCCGCGGGAGCCGACGGAGCGCACCACCTCAACCTGGTACCCGGCGGCACGGATCGGGTCTTCGATGCCCATGCGTTTGGCCACTTGGTAGCCGACGCCCCAGAAGTCGATCACGTAGCCGCCGGTGCGGAACTTCGGCGCCTGCTCGATCACCGTCGGGTGGTGGCCGGTGCGGTGCAACCAGTGGGCGAGCGCCACACCGGCCACGCCGGCGCCGCTGATCGCGATCCTCACACCGCCGTTCTTACCAGTGATGTGGCCCGGCCCGGAAGATGCGGTCGCGCTACCGCACCGCTCCTGCACCTCGAGCGGCATGAGTCTGAGAAATCACCGGCTCCTCGTAGCCCGCGGCGTGCAGCGCTGACCGCACCGCGTCGGCAACCGGAGCTACCTGATCGGCCGGCACCAATGCGATCACGCAGCCGCCGAATCCGCCGCCGGTCATCCGGGCGCCCAGTGCGCCTGCACTCACCGCGGTGTCGGCGATCAGATCAATGTGCGCAGTAGTGATGGCGAAGTCGTCACGCATCGATGCGTGCGACGCGGTGAAAATCCGGCCGGCCGAGGCATAGTCCGAATCACCCAACGCTGCAACGACATCGAAAACCCGCTGGTTCTCGCTCAGCACATGCCGGGCGCGACGCGCGTCGACGGGATTGGTGACGTGGTCAAGGGCAGAGAGCTCGTGGATCTCCCGCAGCGACACCACGCCCACGTCGGCGGCGGCCCGTTCACAGGACAGTCGACGCGCGGCATATTCACCACCGACATGGCCGTGCCGTTCGCGCGAGTCGATCAGCAACAGCTCAACACCCGACGATGACGGGTCGAAGGCCACCGGCGAGACGGTCAGCTCCCGAAAGTCGATCAGCAGCGCCGTCGACTCTTGGCCAAACAACGACGACAGCTGATCGAGTAAACCCGTTGGGGCGCCGACAT
>NZ_JBAPMI010000073.1:0-6098 GCF_049278535.1 Mycobacterium sp.
GGCGATCGAGGAGGCTCGCCGCGAAGCGAAACGCGTGGCGCGGGGGAAGCCCGCTGCCACATCCAAGCCCGTCGCGCGCGGGGCGGTCCGCGGCCTCAAGCTGTTCCTGCTCTCGCTGCTGGTGGTCATGGCCACCACTGCGGTCGGGCTGATTCTCTACTTCACGCCGGTGATGTCGGCACGCAGCATCGTCGTGGTCGGGAGCGGCGCGGTCACCCGGGACGAGGTGCTCGATGCAGCTCACGTCCGGCTCGGGACGCCGTTGCTGCAGATCAACACCGACGGCATCGCCGACCGCGTGGCGGCGATCCGCCGGGTGGCAAGCGCACGAGTGCAACGCGATTATCCGTCGGCGCTGCGGATTATGATCGTCGAGCGGATTCCGTTGGTGGTCAAGGACTTTCCTGACGGCCCGCATTTGTTCGACCGCGACGGCGTGGACTTCGCGACCGCGCCGCCACCGCCGGCTCTGCCGTACATAGACGTCGACAATCCGGGGCCGACCGATCCGGCGACCAAGGCCGCGCTCGCGGTCCTGATCGCGCTGCGTCCCGAGGTCGTCGCGCAAGTGAGTCGAATCGCCGCCCCGTCGGTCGCGTCGATCACCCTGACGCTCGCCGACGGGCGCACAGTGATCTGGGGCACCAACGATCGCACCGAGGAAAAGGCCCAGAAGTTGGCGGCCTTGCTGACTCGGCCGGGGCGCAGCTACGACGTGTCCAGCCCGGATCTGCCGACCGTCAAGTAGGCGCTCGGTTCAACCGAGGGATTTTTCGCGGGCAAATTCGCCCGAAATTCGCCCGACACGCTTCGGCGCGCCTGCATCGATCGCACGCGCGACGGCAATACCGTTCTGTTTGCGCGAATCAACTTGACATAACTCTAACGCTTTACTTTAGGTTGAGGTTTGCCGAGGCGGTTCGCTTAAGGCAAGTCCCACAAGGGAGGAACGCAGAATGATGACCCCGCCGCACAACTACTTGGCTGTCATCAAAGTCGTGGGGATCGGCGGCGGTGGCGTGAACGCTGTCAACCGCATGATCGAGCAAGGGCTCAAGGGCGTGGAGTTCATCGCCATCAACACCGACGCCCAGGCGCTGTTGATGAGCGATGCCGACGTCAAGCTCGACGTCGGTCGCGACTCCACCCGAGGGCTGGGCGCCGGCGCCGACCCCGAAGTCGGCCGCAGGGCCGCCGACGACGCCAAGGATGAGATCGAAGAATTGCTACGCGGGGCCGACATGGTCTTCGTCACCGCGGGCGAGGGCGGTGGAACCGGTACCGGGGGAGCGCCGGTCGTAGCGAGCATCGCCCGCAAGCTCGGCGCGTTGACGGTCGGCGTGGTGACCCGGCCGTTCTCCTTCGAGGGCAAGCGGCGCAGCAACCAGGCCGAGAACGGCATCTCGTCGTTGCGGGAAAGCTGCGACACCCTGATCGTGATCCCCAACGACCGCCTGCTGCAGATGGGCGATGCCGAGGTGTCGCTGATGGACGCCTTCCGCAGCGCCGACGAGGTGCTGCTCAACGGTGTGCAGGGCATCACCGACCTAATCACCACGCCGGGTCTGATCAACGTCGACTTCGCCGACGTCAAGGGCATCATGTCGGGGGCGGGCACGGCGCTGATGGGTATCGGTTCGGCCCGCGGCGACGGTCGGGCGCTCAAAGCCGCCGAGATCGCGATCAACTCGCCGCTGCTGGAAGCCTCGATGGAAGGCGCCCAGGGTGTGCTGATGTCCATCGCCGGCGGCAGCGATCTGGGTTTGTTCGAGATCAACGAAGCGGCCTCGCTGGTGCAGGACGCCGCTCACCAGGAGGCCAACATCATCTTCGGAACGGTCATCGACGACTCGCTCGGCGACGAGGTGCGGGTCACCGTGATCGCCGCGGGCTTCGACGCCAGCGGTCCGGGCCGAAAGCCGGTGATCGGCAACAGCGAAACGTCGACGACGATCGCGTCGGGCAAGCACGGCAAGATCAGCTCCAGCTTGTTCGAGCCCACCGACGCGGTCAGCGTGTCGGTGCCGACCAACGGCGCAACCTTTGACATCGGCGGCGAGGACGACGATGTCGACGTGCCGCCGTTCATGCGCCGCTAGGCGCGCGTTGCAATGGCGGCCGCGACGCGGAGTCGGGGCGAGACGACCTTGCTCACGCCGGATACTGGGCGGGTGAGCGTTCGCATTCGGCGGGTCAGCACGACTCGAGCGGGCGGTGTCTCGTCGCCGCCGTTCGACACCTTCAACCTGGGCGACCATGTCGGCGACGATCCGGCCGCCGTGGCGGCCAACCGGGGACGGCTGGCCGCTGCCATCGGCCTTGGGCCTGACCGGGTGGTGTGGATGAACCAGGTTCACAGTGACCATGTGGAAGTGGTCGTCGGTCCGCGCGACACCCCGTTCGACAACACCGACGGATTGGTCACGCGGACACCGCGATTGGCCTTGGCGGTGGTGACGGCCGATTGCGTTCCGGTGCTGCTGGGCGACGCACGGGCCGGCGTCGTCGCGGCCGTGCACGCGGGCCGGGTCGGCGCCCGTGACGGCGTGGTGGCCCGGGCGGTCGAGGCCATGATTTCGGTCGGCGCGCACGAGTCGGACATCTCGGTACTGCTGGGGCCCGCGGTGAGTGGCCGCAATTATGAAGTGCCCGCGGCGATGGCCGACGAGGTCGAAGCCGCGCTGCCGGGCAGCCGCACCACCACGTCGATGGGCACGCCGGGGTTGGACCTTCGTGCCGGAATCGCTTGTCAGCTCAAGGCTTTGGGCGTAAACGCCATCGATGTCGACCCGCGTTGCACGGTCGAAGACGCCACCCTGTTCAGCCATCGCCGTGGCGCCCCGACCGGGCGGCTGGCTTCGGTGGTGTGGATGGAGTGAGTGCGGTGACGCTAAACCGTTCAGCCGGACCGGAACGGGAATTGGAATTGGCCGATTCTTTGGCGGCGTTACGGTCGCGGCTCGCGGCGGCCGCCGAAGCGGCCGGCCGCAAACTCGATGAAATTCAACTCTTGCCTATTACCAAATTCTTTCCGGCAACCGATGTGGCGATTTTGTCGCGATTGGGATGCACCGCCTTCGGCGAATCCCGCGACCAGGAAGCAGCGGCAAAAGTAGAAGAAGTCGCTCGGTTGCTGGACGGCCCGTCAGGGTCCGACGCCACGGCCGGTCGCCGGCACTGGCACATGGTCGGCAAGATTCAGCGCAACAAGGCCCGCTCGTTGGCCGGCTGGGCGCATACCGCCCACTCGGTCAGCAGCGCCCGGGTGGTGGCGGCGCTCGACCGTGCGGTGGTCGGGGCACTGGGCGAGGGTCGCCGGAGGAGTCCGCTGCGGGTCTACGTCCAGATCAGCGTCGACGGTGACGTGTCCCGCGGCGGCGTCGACGTCGCCGAGCCCGGCGCGGTCGACGAGATCTGCGCACAGGTCGACGCCGCCGACTCCCTTGAGCTGGTTGGCCTGATGGGCATCCCGCCGCTGGACTGGGAGCCGGATCGGGCGTTCGCGCTGCTGCAGGCAGAACATCATCGGGTGCGCCGGGCCCATCCGGCCGCGGTGGGTTTGTCGGCGGGTATGTCGAACGACCTCGAAACTGCGGTCAAACATGGTTCGACGTGTGTGCGTGTCGGTACCGCGTTATTGGGTCAACGACCGCTACCGTCACCGACAGTAGTCACTCCAGTCACATCTTCATCACAGACACCGGAATCCCCAGAGCTGTAGAAGGGTCAAGCGATGAGCACACTGCACAAGGTCAAGGCCTACTTCGGCATGGCTCCGATGGAGGATTACGACGACGAGTACTACGACGACCAGGGCCCGGCCCGCAGCGGCTACCCGCGGCAGCGGTTCGCCGAAGACGGATACGGCCGTTACGAGGGTCGCGAGTACGACGACCCGCGCGGCGAGGCCGCTGACTACGGCTCGGCCGGCTACCGCGGCGGCTACGCCGACGAGCCCCGCTTCCGCGGCAACGAATTCGACCGCGGTGAGCTGACCCGGCCACGATTCGGGTCGGTGCGCGGCTCCACCCGTGGGGCACTCGCCATGGACCCCCGCCGGATGGCGATGCTGTTCGACGAGAGCAGCCCGCTGTCGAAGATCACCACGCTGCGGCCCAAGGACTACAGCGAGGCCCGCACCATCGGTGAGCGGTTCCGCGACGGCACCCCGGTGATCATGGACCTGGTCTCGATGGACAACGCCGACGCCAAGCGGCTGGTCGACTTCGCGGCCGGGTTGGCGTTCGCGCTGCGTGGTTCATTCGACAAGGTGGCCACCAAAGTGTTCTTGCTCTCGCCGGCCGACGTCGACGTCTCGCCCGAGGAGCGCCGGCGCATCGCCGAGACCGGCTTTTACGCCTACCAGTAGCGGCGGGGCAGGTCGGCGTCCGAGCCGGTAGGCTGGTGTTTGTCGGCAGCTGGGGCTGTCGGTGAGGTCACATCTTCATCACTAAGGTCGGGCTCTAGTTGACGCTGTTTGTGCACATCATTGGTTTTGCGCTGTTCATCTTCTGGCTATTGCTGATCGCGCGGGTCGTTGTCGAGTTCATCCGATCGTTCAGCCGCGATTGGCACCCGCGCGGCCTCACCGTGGTGATCCTCGAGATCATCCTGTCGGTCACCGATCCGCCGGTGAATCTGATGCGACGGCTGATACCGCAGCTCACCGTGGGTGCCGTACGTTTCGACCTGTCCATCATGGTGCTGCTGCTGGTGGCGTTCATCGGTATGACGATGGCGCTGGACTATCGCGCCTGAATCCACCTGCCGTGCGCAGGTTCTCGTTGATTGACCGCCGGGGCAGTTTGCCAGCGCCCGGATTTGGCCCGGATAAGGCGCCGATTGGGCGCTTTCTTAATCTGTGAAATTCGGTCTTATTTATTGACCGATTCTCTAACCGGCGGGTCTGGTGTGACAGGATGGGCGGCAGTTGCAGTATGGCTACGACACCGTTCATCCCGTCCTACACTTTCCTGGACGGTTTGGCTGTCCACACTCAAGGGGGCTAAGAATGCCGCTGACACCCGCAGACGTCCACAATGTGGCGTTCAGTAAGCCGCCCATCGGCAAGCGTGGTTACAACGAGGACGAGGTCGACGCCTTCCTCGATCTGGTCGAGAACGAGCTGACCCGGCTCATCGAGGAGAACTCGGATCTGCGTCAGCGGGTCGCCGAACTGGACCAGGAACTGGTCAGCGCCAGGGCCGGTGGCGCCGCCAGTGCGCAACCCACCCAAACGATTCCGGTCTACGAGCCCGAGCCCGAGCCGGTCAAGCCGCCGCCGCAGCCCGCCCCGGTCGCTGCTGCCGCCCCCGCGCAGCTTGGCGAGGAGCAGGCGATCAAGGCCGCCCGGGTGCTCGCCCTCGCCCAGGACACTGCCGACCGGCTGACCAGCCAAGCCCAGTCTGAGTCGGACAAGTTGTTGTCCGACGCCCGGGCCAACGCCGATCAGATCGTCGGCGACGCGCGTCGCGAAGCCGAGACCACGGTCTCCGAGGCCCGTCAGCGGGCCGACGCCCTGCTGGCCGACGCGCAGACCCGGTCCGAGACTCAGCTGCGCCAGGCCCAGGAGAAGGCTGACGCCTTGCAGGCCGACGCCGAGCGCAAGCACTCCGAGATCATGGGCACGATCAACCAGCAACGCACCGTGCTCGAAGGCCGGCTCGAACAGCTGCGCACCTTCGAACGCGAATACCGCACCCGGCTCAAGACCTACCTCGAGTCTCAGCTCGAGGAGCTCGGCCAGCGCGGGTCGGCTGCGCCGGTCGACTCCAGCGCCACGAATGACTCAGCCGGGTTTAACCAGTTCAATCGGGGTAATAACTAGGTCGGATGCGGGTATCGGCAGCAGCGGTCGGTATTCTGCACAGTTGGCAGTGCCGCACCGTCCGCTGGAGGTTAACCGATGCTGATCATCTCGCTGGTGTTAGCGGTGATCGGACTTGCCGCGCTGGTGTTCGCGGTGATCACCAGCAATGAGTTGGTCGCCTGGGTGTGCATCGGCGCCAGTGTCCTGGGTGTGGTGCTGCTGATCGTCGATGCGCTGCAAGAACGTCAGCGGCGAGAGGCCGGCCCGGCAATCCACGAACCCGTGTCCG
>NZ_JBAPMI010000074.1:0-5368 GCF_049278535.1 Mycobacterium sp.
TCGATATACAGTGGCGCCTCGCTGATTTCGCTCATTCGGCGAGCCAGCCGCGTCCAGTCGTCGTCGCTCATCCGGCCGGACCGCATGTCACCCAGTTTGATTTTCGCCTCGGCGGACAGCAGCCGCATCACGATCTCGGACTTGCTCATTTCCAGCGAGAAGATGACGCTGGCCTTTCGGTGCTTGATCGAGCACGACCGCATGAAATCTAAACCAAGCGTCGAGTTGTGGGTCGGAATCATGCCGCGACCGGCCAGATACAGGTGGTCAGCGTTGTCGACCTGCACGCAGCGCACTGGAGCGCTGCAGATCGGACGCACCGCGTCCACTTGAACCACCGGAGCCGCCAAGGTGGTGGCGCCCCCGCGCTGTCCATAACGTGCGCTGGATCCCGCTCCAGGGATAGTGTCCAGGCCTGCGCGCAATAAATCAGTTGTGCAAATGCCGTACGCCGTCGGCCACTGGTGCTCGGCGTCGGCGACGATCACTGTGCCGTCGGAGAATTCGACTTCATAGCACGGCCGGCCGAGCATGATCTCCGTCGCGGCCACCACTCGTGTCGGCTGTCCGTCGGCGCCGAGCAATTCATCGCCAACGGCAACCTCGCCCATCGTCGTCCAGCCATCCGGCGTCGGAAGGTGGGTATTTAGTGCCAGCGCCTTACCCACGCCAGGTCTGGCCGCGACGATGATCATCTGCCCCGGGTGCAGTCCGTTGGTGACCTCGTCGAGTTCGGTGAAGCCCGTCGGCACCCCGCGCGCGATGCCGCCGTTGGAGGCGATGGCGTCGATCTCGTCCATCGTTGGCTGCAGCAGATCTTCCAGCGGAACGAAGTCTTCCGACAGCCGCCGGTCGGTGACCTCATACATCTCGGCCTGGGCGCGATCGACCACCTCGGCGACGTCGGCGCCCTCAGCGCCGGCATAGCCGTACTGCACCACCCGGGTGCCGGCTTCGACCAGTCGGCGCAGCAACGCCTTCTCCGCGACGATCCCGGCGTAGTAACCGGCATTGGCAGCGGTCGGCACCGTGGAGATCAGCGTGTGTAGATAAGGCGCGCCACCGATGCGACGGAGCAGTCCGCGGCGGTCCAACTCGGCGGCCACCGTCACCGCGTCGGCCGGCTCCCCGCGTCCGTAGAGATCCAGGATGGAGTCATAGACGTTTTGGTGCGCTGGGCGGTAGAAGTCGCTGGGCCGTAGCTTCTCCAAGACATCGGCGATCGCGTCCTTGCTGAGCAGCATGCCGCCCAGTACGGACTGCTCGGCGGCCAGGTCTTGCGGGGGCTGACGCCCGTAGTCCTCGCTTGGCGCAGCCGTGTCCGGGCGTCCCAAGTCGTCAACGACCGCCATAGGCTCCCGCCTCCTCCCCACCCAACGTTCGAACGTGCATTCGACGCCGGTGGCTAGACGTTAGGTCACGCCACCGACACCGCTCGACTCAGCCCGACCGCCCGATTCACCCCCGACATTCGGGGGTTCCCCACCCCGGGCGGATCGTCGGCCTTCGCCCTCGTGACCGACTCGGCCCCCGGTCGGCGGGACTCCCACCGCGGGCCGTGTTGTCGGTCTTCGAACGCCGGCATCACCTCACGACGGGTTGACGTTAAAGGTTGCTGGCGAGGACAACAAACGAGGTTGTTCATAGACCTGTGCATCGTGTGTGCATATCCATCTGCGCCCGTGTTGAGGGGGTGTGGAGAACTTGTGGAGCAATATGCGCCGTTGTCACATCACTGCAGATAAGCGGACCACACACCTGCATATTTTGTGTGGATGAGAATCTCTACGGCGTGTCGTGCCGGGTTGCCGTTTCGGGCGTGTTGTGTTTCACCTAATGATTAACAGCGTTAACGGACGGTAACGTTCGCTATCGCTTGCTGACCACTATGAGTTCGCTATGCAAACAGCAATACCCCCCCGGGGCAGCTGTTTAGCTGCCATCGGGGGGTATCTGGGTAGGGGCCGTCAGGCGTCGGCGACGACGTCGAGCGCGACGTTGACGTCGACGTCGGGGTGCACGTGCAGCGTGATCGGGTGGCTCCCGACGGCCTTGATGTGACCCTTGGGCAACCGGACAACGCGCTTGTCGAGATTGGGCCCGCCAGCTTTGCGGATTGCCGTCACGACCGCGTTGGGGGTCACCGAGCCGAACAGCTTGCCGGAGTCGCCCGCGGTCTTGACCGCGAGCGCGACGGCACCCAGGCCTTCAATCGCGGCCTTGATCTCGTTGGCGTGTTCGAGGTCGCGCACCTGCTTGGTCTCGCGGCCACGACGGATGTCGTCCGCTTGCTTCTGCGCGCCGCGCGACGCGACGATCGCCAGGCCACGCGGGAGCAGGAAGTTGCGGCCGTAGCCGTCTTTAACCTCGACGGTGTCGCCGACGGCACCGAGGTGATCGACGTCAGCGGTCAAAATGAGCTTCATTGTTTCGCTAATTCCGTTCTGGGTGTCGCAGTTACCGCGTCGAGGAGGTGAAGGGCAGCAATGCCACCTCGCGGGCGTTCTTGACCGCGATCGCAACGTCGCGCTGGTGTTGGACGCAGTTGCCGGTCACCCGGCGGGCACGGATCTTGCCGCGCTCGCTGATGTAGGTCCGCAGCAACTGGGTGTCCTTGTAGTCGATGTCCTGGCCCTTTTTGGAGCAGAACACGCACTTGCGTGCCTTGATCGGCTTTTCCGGCGCTGGGCGCCGCTTGGTGGACTTCGCCATCTCTGTCGTCTCTTTCGTTCTGTCGTTGAAAAGTTGTTAGAAGGGGGGCTCGTCTTCGCCGCCGCCGAACGAACCCGACGCCGGGGCGCTGCCCCACGGGTCCTCGCTGGCTGCACTGCCGGCACCCGCCTCGGCGGCCGGCTGACGGGATCCCCCGCCGCCGCCACCGCCGAAGCCACCACCACCGCCGCCGCTGCGGCTGGCCTTGTTCACCTTGGCCGTGGCGTACTTCAGGCTCGGGCCGATCTCGTCGACCTCCAGCTCGACCACCGTGCGCTTCTCGCCCTCACGAGTCTCGAACGAACGCTGCTTGAGCCGTCCGCTGACGATCACCCGCGACCCGCGGGTCAGGCTCTCGGCCACGTTCTCAGCGGCCTCCCGCCAGATGCTGCAGCGGAGGAACAGCGCTTCGCCGTCCTTCCACTCATTGGTCTGACGGTCGAACATGCGGGGCGTCGACGCGACGGTGAAGTTCGCGACGGCCGCGCCCGACGGAGTGAACCGCAGTTCGGGGTCCGCGGTCAGGTTTCCGATGACCGTGATGACGGTGTCACCAGCCACAATGTCCTCCTGGGTCCGCCGTTGATCGGCGGTTGGTGGTCACGAGCATGCTGTCGCAGCGAGCCTACGCAACGACCACGACGAGTCGCGGTCATTCGCCCACAGGCTCGGCCGCTAGTGCTTGTCGGTGCGCATCACCTTGGTGCGTAGCACCGACTCGTTCAGGCTGAGCTGACGGTCAAGCTCGGACACCGTGGCGGGAGCGGCTTTCAGGTCGATCACCGCATAGATGCCCTCGGCATGCTTGGCGATCTCGTATGCCAGCCGGCGCTTGCCCCAGATGTCGACCTTCTCCACAGTGCCGCCGTCTTTGCGGACAACGTTGAGGAAAGTCTCCAACGACGGAGCTACGGTGCGCTCGTCGAGAGTGGGATCGAGGATGACCATTAATTCGTATGGACGCATGGGAACCTCATCACCTCCTATGGTCGTGTGCGGCCACGGCTCATTTCTCCGTGGCAGGAGGGTCGCCTGCGTCGGCAACCGCCACAGGTTACCGGACTGTGGCTGAGCTTGCGAAATCGTGTACGGGCGCGGCGCTGGTCACGGGCGTCTGCCGCAGCCCCGCCGGGCGCAGAAAGGCCGGCAGCCAGCCCGGCGGCGCGTCGGCTGCGCGGTCGAACACCCCGCCCGCTGGATCGTCGACCCGGCCGCCCCAGCGGACCAGATCTTCCTCGGGCCGGTAGATCTGCCGGACCACAAGCGCGCACAACGCCAGCACCGCGATGTCGCGCAGCAGCACCGTCGCGGTGAACCACTGTTGGGGCAACCCGCGGTCGGGCACGCTGTAGAGGTAGTACATCCGCGGCACCCACACCAGCGCGTCAATTGTCATCCACGCCAACAAGATCCGGCGGTGCGGTAACGCCAGCACCGCCAGCGGCACCAGCCACAGCGAGAACTGTGGGCTCCACACCTTGTTGGTGAACAGGAACGCGGCCACCACCAGCAGCGCCAGCTGCGCCACCCGTGGCCGCCGCGGCGCGGTCAGCGCGCTGTAACCGATTGCCGCGCAACACAACACGAAGAGCAGCAATACGACGGCGTTCAGAATCCTCGGCGGCTGCCAGAAACCGAGGTCCGAATCGAAACCCGGCCAGCCGGTGAACGACTTGACGACGTTGTACAGCGAATCCATGTCATCGCCGCGGCGGGCGTTCAGCCGGAAGAACTCCGACCATCCGCGGGGGAAGAGCACCAGCACGGGCAGGTTCACCACCAGCCAGGTAGCCGCCGTCGCGGTAGCGGTACGCGCCACCTCGCGAAGCCGCCCAGTCCGGATGCCCAGCACCAGCAGCGGGCCCAGCAGCAGGACCGGATACAGCTTCGCCGCGACGCCCAGCCCGATCAGCACCCCGGCCAGCACCGGACGCCGTCGCGCCCACGAGAGCAGCCCACCGAGCGCCAAAGCCGTTGCCAGCGAATCGAAATTGGTGAAGATCTGAAAAATCACCAGCGGCGACGCGCCCACCAAGGCGGCGTCCCACACCCGCCGGCCGGCCAGCCCCGCGGTGGCCCACAGCGTCGCCAACCAGGCCAGCGCCAACCCGAGCGCGGCGACGTCGAAGAACACCACCACCTCGGCGATCACCGGCAGCGGAATCAGCCTGCTGAAGGTGGTGTAGGTCTTGGCCAACGCCATCGACACGTACTGATACAGCCCGGTGAGCACCGGATACTCCATGTAGCGCACCGCCGGCCGACCGTCGTAGCGGGTTTGCGGCTTGCCCACCCCGTCCTTCTCGATCCAGCTCGACTTGTACGGAAAACGGCCCTGGCTCAACAACTCTGCGCCGTACAGCGGCACGGTGTCGGAATAGCACAGCTCGTAGTAGGCCCGCTGGTTCTCCCAGTTGGCGACGCGCTGGTCGCCCGGCCCGGTGCCGATGGTCTGTAGGCACGCGGCTTTCGTCGACCAGCCCAGTGCCAGGAACACCAGCGCGATCAGAAACATCGCCCGCAGCGGCGTCAGGATCCTCGCGCGGCCTATCACCGCGTGCCGGCCCACCGGACCGCCGACGACATTCGACAGCGCGGCTCCCAGAACGTCGGTGCGGCTGGGGCAATCTCGGTCATCGGCCGAGCGCAGATCGTC
>NZ_JBAPMI010000075.1:0-33137 GCF_049278535.1 Mycobacterium sp.
GACGGGGCACGCGGGGTGTCGCGAAGCGCCTCGACCAGCTGCGGCACCACGCCGCGCAGATCGCCCACCAGCGCCACGTCGACGGGCCGGTTGACGCCGATGGCGGTCGGATCCTGCTCGACGTACACCCATTTCCGGTCCGCATCGTTTCCTGCCCAATGCTGGGTCCGGCCGTAGTGCATCGGCTCACCGAGTTCGGTACCCAGCGCGACGCACAGGTCGGATTCCTCGACTGCCTCGTTGGCGGCTGGGGAGAACAAGTAGGGGAACGTCCGCTCCTGCAGTCCCGGGATGAACGAGGTGCCGCCGGAGGTCTGGATAACCGGGCAGGCCATCAGCTCGGCGAGCTCCTTGACCTGCTGTTGGGTACGAGAGGTGTGCACGGCGTGGCCGACCAGCAGAACCGGGCTCTCGGCCTCGCGGATCAACTTCGCCGCTTCGGCCACCTCACGCTCACCCGCGTTCTGGTTGACCAGCCGATACCGATGCGGCGGAAGCGGATCCCCTACGTCGAGCTCCTCGAGGATGACGTGCGACGGAAACTCGACATAAGCCGGGCCGGGGGTGCCGGACATGGCCCGCCGGATCGCCTCGTGGATGATCTCGTCGGTCTGGTCGGCGTACTCGATCGAGCTGCTGTACTTGACCGACGCCGCGAAAAGAGGCTCCTGCTGGACGAATTGGATGCGCCCGCGCCGGACCCGGCGCTCGGTGATCCGGGCACGCTGGCCGCCGAGGAAGATGACCGGCGAGTTCTCTACGAGTGCGCACTGGATCGCTCCTGCGATGTTGGCCATGCCGGGGCCCAGCGTGCCGATACACAAGCCGGGCTTGCCTGTCATGCGCGACGCCGCCTCGGCCATGAATCCCGCGCTTAGCTCGTGATGGGGTGCGACTACTGACCACCCGCGAGCGTCGGCCTCGGCGAACATGTGCACGAAGTTCGGGTCCGGGATACCGAACAGGGCATTTACGCCCTCGGCCTCGAACAGGTCGAGGATGCGTTTATAGACGGGCACGGGCATGGTCTTCAAACTCCTTTAGCGATAGATAACTGTGAGCGGCCTTGACGCCGCAACGTCATTGATGTGGGCAGTCGAAATCAGCTGGTGCACTGAATTTTTCACGATTCAACCTTCAGACCCAGCTGGTCGAGGATCTCTGCGGTGTGTTGACCCAGCTCGGGAGCCGGTCCCGCAACGCAGCCCGGTGTCTGCGAGAACCAGGTGGGGACGCCCGGGAAGCGCACCGGTCCGTGCGGGGTGTCCACCGTCTCGAACATGCCGACGGCGTTGAGATGCGGATCGTCGAACAGCGCGCCAGGTGTATTGAGTGGCGCGGCCGGTATCTCGAGTTCGCGGAGAAGCGTCAACCATTCCGCGGTCGACCGCTCTTTCATGGTCTCGGCCACTAACCCGTAGACAGCATCGATCTGGCGTGCACGCTGTTCCAAGGTCGAATACTGCTCACTGGCCCACCTCGGCTGCACGGCGTCGATGAAAGCGTTCCAGTGCTTGTCGTTGTAGATCAATGCGGCGATGTAGCCGTCGCTGGTGCGATATGGGCGACGGTTGGGCGCCACGGTGCGCGGATACACCGCCGGCCCCAGCGGAGGATCGAACAGGGCACCGTTGGCGTGTTCGACGAGGATGAACGAGGCCATGGTTTCGAACATGGCGACCTCGACTTCCTGTCCCTCCCCGGTGCGCTCGCGGTGAAACAACGCCATGGTTGTCGCGTACAGCGCAGTCAACCCAGCGACCTTGTCGGCCATGATGGTTCCGACAAAATCGGCTTCACCGGTCAGCTGCTGCTGAACTGCCGGCAGGCCGCACTCGGCCTGGATCGTGTCGTCATACGCGGGCCGGTCGCGATCAGGTCCGCGACGCCCGTACCCGTAGCAATTGGTGTAGATGACAGCGGGATTTATGACGGCGACGTCGTCGTAGCTGAAGCCGAGCTTGGCGATGGCTTTGGCGCGCATCGAGTGGATGAACACATCGGCGGTCTCAATCAGAGCGCGTAACGCACACGCCCCGGCATCGGTTTGCAGGTCCAGCACAACGCTGCGTTTGCCGCGGTTGACGTTGACGAACACGCCGCTCATGCCCGGTGCGGGACCGACTGAGATGTAGCGGGTGTTATCGCCCTGTGGCGGTTCAACTTTGATCACGTCAGCGCCCATATCAGCCATGATCTGCGTGCAGTACGGTCCCATCACCATTGCGGTGAGGTCGATTACCCGCACCCCGGCCAGCGGTCCCATGCTCTTCCGGTCAGCCACGAAGTACGCCTTGATCGCTGGAACGCTGCGCGAGTCCGAAGCTGTAGCGGATGTGCTGATCATGGCCGTCAGGAACGACCGGAAAAACCAGCGGTGCCTGAATGTTTCGAATCGTGTCGAGATTCTCACCCACGTCCTCGACCGTCCACGCCGGCTGATATGCGCCGGGGCTTTCGGCGATGACAGCCCGCGCCACCCGACCCGCCAGCGCGATGAACACCTCCCCGGTAACCGAACAGTTTTCGTGTGCGAGCCAACCCACCACGGGCGCAACGAGCTCCGGGTCCATCGGCGGGTAGGCCGAGGTGTCGATGCCGTCGGCCATTCTCGTCACTGCGGCCGGCACGATCACGTTGCATCTGACGCCGTCGGCGGCGCCTTCAAGCGCCGCGACATTCGACAATCCGATCACGCCGGCCTTGGCAGCCGCGTAGTTGGCGACGTCATGGTTGCCGTACAAGCCGCCAATCGACGACGTGAGCACGATGCGTCCGTAACCTGCGGCGGACATAATCGGAAATGCCTGCCGCACAACGTTGAACGCGCCGCGCAGGTGTACGTCGAGCACGGCGTCGAAATCCTCGTAGCTCATCTCTTTCAGCGACCCGCGACGGACATTGCCGGCGTTGTGCACCAAGATGTCTAGGCGACCGTAGTGTCCGAGCGCGGTCCGCACGATCGCACCGCCGCCATCAGGGGTGATCACCGACTCGGTGCAGGCCACGGCTTGTCCTCCGGCCGCTGTGATCTCACTGACCACACAGTCGGCGGGTCCGGAGTCCACGCCCTCGCCATCGAGGCTGCCGCCTGGGTCGTTGACGACGACCTTCGCTCCGCGCGATGCGAGCAGGATGGCGTAGGAGCGGCCGAGCCCTCGGCCGCCTCCGGTGACGACCGCCACTCTGCCGTCAAACCTCAAGCTAGCCATCTATGTTCTCAAGGACCAGACCATCGAGGTCGCCGTTTGCGCGCCATTCCTTGAGCAAATCATCGAACACGTAGAAACCCGGCATGTAGGGATCGCCGATCGCCGAGCGAATGCCCTCGCCGCCACCGCCGCCCTCGTTGTTGTAATAGCCGGGCGTGCAGGAGACCGCGAATTCTGAACTGTCTATCGAGGACTCGCGAATCGTCTTGATCCAGGCGTCTTGGGCTTCCTGGCTCGGCTCGACGGTGGTTGCGCGGCGCGCGATCGCTTCGGAAATGATGTAGGCAATGTGTTCGGCCTGCTGTTCGAGCATCGCGGTGGTGTTCCCTGCCACCCCGCCCTGGATGAAGCCGGTGAAGAATTGGTTGGGGAAGCCCCGGCTGGTCATCCCATGGAGTGATTTGTAGCTGTCACGCCAGTGGTCGAACAGGGACAGGCCGTCACGTCCTTCGATCACATCGATTGCGTACCGGCGCCTGATATCAGTTGTGATCTCGAAGCCGCTCGCGAAGATGACGCAGTCGACGTCGTACTCCACCCCGTTGGCGACTATCCCCTTCTCGGTGAGCCGTTCCACGCCTTTGGATTCCGAAACGTCAACCAGCGTGACGTTCGGGCGATTGAACGTCGGCAGGTATTCGTCATTGCTGCAGGGTCGCTTGCACATGAACCGGTAGTACGGTTTGAGCGCTTCGGCGGTTTCCGGGTCGTCGACGAGCTCCTCGACGCGCATCCGCAACCGCTCCATGACCTTGTAGTCCTCTTCTTCACGGAAGGTCATGATCTGATCGATGGACAGTGCCGCGGGATCGTCGGTGGCCGCGATACGGGCGGTCAGGTTCCGCCCGAGTTCGGTCCAGAAATCACACACCATATCGGGCTCGTCGAAGACCGCACCTTCACCCAACGGCGACCAGCGGTGAAAGTTGCGCTTGCGTTTCTCCTGCCATCCCGGCTGCAACGACTCCGCCCACTGCGGGTTCGTCGGCTCGTTGCCCCGTACGTCCACCGATGAAGGAGTGCGCTGAAAGACGTAGAGGTGCCTGGCGTCTCGGCCCAGGTGGGGAACGAGCTGCACCCCGGTTGCACCGGTACCGACGAGCGCCACGCGTTTGTCACGAAGTTTGTGCAATCCGCCGTTGGAATCCCCACCCGTGTAGTCGTAATCCCAACGAGCGGAGTGGAACATATGTCCGTTGAAGTCCTTGAGACCGCGGATGCCGGGCAGCTTCGGCCGATTGAACGAGCCCTGTGCCATCACGACGAACCGAGCACGAATGTCGTCACCACGGTTGGTGCTCAACCGCCAACGCTTGATTGTTTCATCCCAGCGCGCCGCACGAACCTGGGTGGAGAAGATGGCGCCGTCGTAGAGTCCGAAATGCTTTGAGATGCGGCGACAATGCTCATAGATCTCGGAACCGTCAGCGAACTTCTTGGAGGGAACGTATTTGAGTTCCTCCAGCATCGGGATGTAGCAGTAGGCGTCGTTGTCACACTGGATTCCCGGGAAACGATTCCAATACCAGACGCCGCCGAAGTCACCGCCCATCTCGATGACGTGCACGTCTTCGACGCCGGCCTTCTTCAGGTACGCGCCCGCCAGCAGCCCGGTGATGCCGCCACCGAGCACCGCGACGTCGATGTTCGCGTCGATAGGGGTGCGCGGTGTCACAGGCGTGTGAGGATCAACCTCCGCGAACTCCGCGAAGTCGTCCTTGAGTTCCAAATACTGTTTCGAGCCCTCCGGACGCAGCCGCTTATCGCGCTCGAATAAGTACTTCTCGCGCAGCGCGTCGATATCGATGCCGTCCGGCGTCTGTGTCGGGCCGCATGTCTCGAACATTGTCATCTATCTCAAAGCTCCTGCGGTTCGCCGGTACCCATGTACTTCGACAGTTGGTAATGGAGGTTGACCGTGCTGCGTTCCATGTATGGGTTGGGCTTTGTTCCAGTGAAGCCAAGCGATTTCATGCCTTGCTGCACGGCGGCCATGTTCGAGAAATCCTGCGGGAAGACGGTGCGCCAATTGGGGTCGTCGGCCGCCAAGTGCTGCCACTCGGTCTGCGGCTCCTGCCCCTCGGGGTAGAGCTCGTAGCAGGCCGCTTCGAATATGCAGCTGTTCGGGTCGTAGCCGTTGGGCCGGGCGCTATAGCACAACGCCGTCGTAAGCCCTTGTCCGATCTGAAAATTCGGGAAGATCTGCCATGCGGTACCGCTTTTGGCCAAGTGCTCGGGGTCAATGATCGGCCAGATCACGCCGCGGGCAGCGTCATCGCTTCGCGCAGCGGACAACCAGTGGCTGAGCACCTGGTCGGCCGGAGCGTCCTCCGGCAGTTCGTCCGCCAACCGCTTGGCGGCGTCCACCAGCGTCTTGGTAGTGGTGGCGTTGGTCTCCTCCAACGTGTAGACCTGCATTTCGGCCGTCGAGATCCGCGGGTCCCCGGTACCGAGTCGGATCTTCGACTTCGTCTCGTCGAGACCTTTGGGCGCGTCGTAGCCGATGTTGCTGTGCTTGCCCTGCGCCTTCGCCCAGCCGCGGAATGTGCCGAACCTGTTGAACTGCGGGTGCGTGGTGGCGACGTGGTAGGTCTCGTTGAACGCCTCGATCGCCACCTTCCAATTGCATTGGAAGGTCAGCCATTTGCGCCATTTGACCCGCATGTTCTGTAGTCCGAACGGATCGAGCATGGTCGCGGCCGGTTCGAGATAGTCGCGCAGCGGCTCGCAGTTCGGATCCAGGTTGATGAAGACCCAGCCGCCCCAGGTGTCGACTTGGACCGGGGCAAGGTGGGTGTTTTGCGGCGTCAGCGAGTCTTGCCAGTCCTGCTGCTCGGGGATGTGGGTGCAAGCGCCGTCCAGGCCGTAGGTCCAGCCGTGAAATCCGCATACGAACGACTTCTTGTGGCCGCAAGCGTTTTTCGCGTGCTCCGGCACGTCGACCAGGCGGCGGCCGCGGTGCACGCACACGTTGTGATGGGCCTTGAACGTCTTCGGTCCGGTGCGCACAATGATCACCGAGTCGTCGAGGACGTCGTAGGTCAGGAAGCTGCCGACTTTCGGCAGGTCTTCGACCCGGCCGACTTGCTGCCAGACCTTGCGCCACAATCTGTCCCGCTCGGCACGGGCGTAGTCCTCGGACAGGTAGGCCTCGACGCCGATCGTCGCTGGAGTGGAAAGCTGTTCGGGTGCCTCGACTTCAACGTCGGTCATTCCATGCTCCTTATCGTTGCTCGGAAGGAGTCGTCCTTGAGAAATAGCGAGGTGTTGTCGGCGCCCAGATGCGTCCACTTGAGGTCCAGCCCGCCATCCACCAGCAGAGTCTGGCCGGTGATGTAGCTGGACAAGTCGGACAACAGGAACAGAATGGCGCCGGCGATTTCCTCGGGGCGGCCGCGTCGGCCCATCGCGATGGCTCGCCGATCACGCTCGGCGTCCTCGTCGACGTAGGTGAGGGAGGCCGGCGTGGCGGTCACTCCGGGGGCCACGGCGTTGACTCGGATCTCGTCGCGGGCCAGTTCGACGGCCATCGTCCGCGTCATCGCCGCGACCGCCGCCTTCGCGGTGCCGTAAGCGATGTGGAACGGCGCGGTGTTCATTCCGCTGATCGACGAGATCGACACGATCGAGCCGCGGCGCTTAGCGGACTTCAGTTCCGCGGCCACGGCCTGGCTCATGAAGAACGCGGTTTCCAGGTTTTGGGTGAACAGGTCGCGCCAATCGCCGCGGGTCACCCGGGTCGACGGCATCCAGGTTTCCGGCGCCGCCCCGCCCGCCACGTTGACGAGACCGTGCAGGTCGCCGTCGGCGCGCTGCGCCTGCTCGATCGCGGCGGCCACCCCGTCCTCGGTGGCGACGTCGGCGGACACCGGGACGATCGATAATCCGCGCTCGACCAGCGGGACGATGTGGTCGTCGAGGTTTTCCTTGGATCGGCTCACCGCGATGACCGTCGCACCGGCCTCGGCGACCATCCGGGTGACAGTGGTGCCGATACCGCCACCGGCGGCGCCGGCCACTACGACCACGCGCCGCTCGAGATTGAGCAGGTTATCGACCACTAGACGTTATAGACCTCTTTGTCCGGACAAAATACCCCGATGCGCACAATTGAGAATATGATTCTCTGCAAATGGCCAAGCGTCAAGTGTCCCCTGTTGAGCT
The DNA here is from genome assembly GCF_049278535.1 of Mycobacterium sp. Taxonomy (GTDB): domain Bacteria; phylum Actinomycetota; class Actinomycetes; order Mycobacteriales; family Mycobacteriaceae; genus Mycobacterium. Next base: position 7,377 of record NZ_JBAPMI010000075.1, read on the forward strand.
TTGCTTGGCTATTGTCTGGACCAGACTCGGTTGCTAACGTCACCGGCTGGAACCGCCGCGGAGGTCATCACCGATGTTGCTGCAAGAAGGGCGCTCCGGCGCAACCGGGTCGCCGTCCCTCGCCGAGGGCTGGGCCATGGAGCGGCTTACGCCGCCGAGTCGACTGTTCGGCGCCAACGGTCTGCGGACCGGTCCCGATGGCCGGATCTACATCGCGCAGGTGACCGGTAGCCAGATCAGCGCGCTCGACGTCAGCAGCGGCCGGCTGGACGTCGTCAGCCCCAAGGGGGGCGACATCATCGCGCCCGACGATGTCGCCTTCGGTCCGACCGGTGACCTCTACGCCACCGAGGTGATGGACGGCCGGGTCAGCGTGCGCGGCGGCGACGGCCACACCCGGGTGCTACGCAGTGACGTGCCGTCCGCCAACGGCATCACCGTTCATCAGGGCCGGTTGTTCATCGGCGAATGCCGGGAAGGCGGCAGAATTCTCGAGCTCGACCTGAACGGCGGCGAGCCGCGGGTGCTGCTGGACAGTGTTCCATCGCCTAACGCGATGGAAGTCGGCCCGGACGGTTTGCTGTACTTCCCGGTGATGGGCGCCAACGAGATTTGGCGGATCAGCCTCGACGGCGGCGTGCCCGAAACCGTCGCCACCGGGCTCGGTGTACCCGACTCGGTGAAGTTCGATTCGTCGGGCCGCATCGTTTCGACTCAAGTGCACAGCGGACAGGTCTTGCGCATCGACCCCCGCAACGGCGAACAGAGTGTGCTGGCCGATCTCCATGCGGGCCTTGATAACTGCACCTTCGTCGGTGATCGGTTGTTCGTGTCGAACTTCACCGGTGAGATCACCGAAATCCTCGGTGACGGCGCGACTCAAACCGTATTGCCGGGCGGGCTGAACTGGCCGCTGGACCTGGCCGTCGGCGCCGACGGCAACCTCTACGTTGCCGACGGCACATACTTCTACGTTTTGCGTCCCGACCACACATTGCACACCGTGGGCATGCTGTTCAGCCCGGGCTATCCGGGATTTCTGCGCGGGCTGGCCACCGCGGGCCCGGGCGAATTTGTCGTCACCACCTCGGGTGGTCAGGTGTCGCGCTACCGGCCCGACAGTTGCGAAACCGACGTACTGGCAGATGGATTCGACCAGTTGTACGGCGTGGCGATCGCCGGCGACGGCACCATCGCGGCGGTCGAGCTCGGGAAGGGACGAGTGTTGTCGATCCGGCACGGGCAAGTCGAGGTGATCGCATCCGGCCTGAACGATCCGGTTGGGGTGGCGGTCGCTCCCGACGGCGGCTGGCTGGTCTCGGAAGCGGGCGCAGGCCGAGTGGTCAAGCTCACCGGATCCGGCGTCCACACGGTAATTGCCGAATTAGGCTGTCCACAAGGCATTCTGCTCGACGGGAGCCAACTGTACGTCATCGATGCCGGCGCGAAAGCGCTGATCGCCGTCGACCTGGAAAATTCGACACGCCACACCATCGCCTCTGGGTTACCCGTCGGCCCTCCGCCCGGTGTCGTCCCCAAGCCGTTGAAAGGCATGCCGCCGTTCTCCGGGCCGCAGGGACCGTTCGCCGGCATCGCCGCCGGTCCAGACGGCACGCTCTACGTGTCCGCGGACGCCGACGGCAGCGTGCTCGCGTTCCGGCCGGACGGTCCTCATGACTGACACCCAACCGACCGACCACCGCTACCTTCAGGTGGCGCGGGCACTGCGCAAGGAGATCGTCGACGGGGTATACCCGGTGGGATCGCAGCTACCCACCGAACACCAGCTGTGTGAACGCTTTTCGGTCAGCCGGTACACGGTCCGGGAGGCGCTGCGACGGCTGCGCGACGACAATCTCGTGGCGTCCCGGCCCCGGGCCGGCACGCTCGTCGTGCCACGACCGTCCTCGGATTCCTATGTTCAGGACGTCGTCTCGATCAACGACCTGCTGGCCTTCGCGACCGGGGCGCAGTTCGCGATCGAATCCACCGGGATGACCCTGATCGACGACGAGTTGGCGGCCCGAACCGGCCTCGACAGCGGCGAAGAGTGGCTGGCCGTCAAGGGTTTTCGTCGGATCGATGATGCGGAGTTCCCGGTCTGCCGTACCGAGTACTTCATCAATCGGGCGTTCGCCGGGGTGGGCCGGTTGCTGGCGCGTCACACCGGCCCGATCTTTCCGTTGATCGAAGACATCTTCGGGCTGAGCATTGTCGAGGTTCGTCAGGAGATCGCCGCGGTGCTGATCTCACCGAAGCTGGCCGGCCAACTCAGCGTCGAGGTCGGCAGCCCCGCGCTCGAAGTGCATCGGACCTATGCGACGTCTGATGGTGAAATCGCCCAGCTGACCATCAATACGCACCCAGGGTCCCGTTTCCGCCACTCGATGACGATGCGACGGGTCCGCGGCTAATCTCAGATGCGGCGATGTCGAACACCAAACTGATCGGTGAGCGAGCGGTCCGCTGGGACGACGAGCGGGCCGCCGAAGCCTATGCGCACGGGTGGTGGGTGCGCGAGACGCTGACTGATGCACTGGCCGACGCCGCACATCGCACACCGTCTCGCGTGGTGCTGATCGACGGCGACTGCCGGGTCGATTGCCAAAGCCTGTACGCGCAAGCGAAGGCGCTGGCACAGGCGCTGCTGGAGCGGATGCCGATCGGCAGCGTCGTGTCGTTCATGCTGCCCAATTGGCATGAGGCCGCGGTCATTTACCTGGCGACGACGCTGGCCGGAATGGTGGCGAACCCCATTCTGCCCTCGCTGCGAGATCACGAGCTGCTTTTCATCCTGAACGACGCGAACACGCGGATGATTTTCGTGCCGCCGATTTTCGGGCGTCACGATTATCCGGCGATGCTGGCCCGGGTCGCCGCGCAGATGGACTCACCGCCCGAGATAGTCGTCGTGCGCGACGGTGCGTCGTTGCCTGAGCCGACCGCGCCGACAACGCAGTTGCCCAGACTGGAACCGGATGCGGTACGGATGATCCTGTACACGTCGGGGACCACTGGACGGCCGAAAGGCGTCCTGCATAGCCATAACTCGATGCATGCACTAATCAGCCAGATCCGAGACCATTGGCAGATCGAGCCCGGTGACCGCTTCCTGGTCCCGTCGCCGATCGCACACATCGGCGGCTCCATCTACGCGTTCGAATGTCCGCTGCTGCTGGGAACGTCCGCCGTGCTGATGGACCGTTGGGAGGCCGACGTCGCCGTCCAGCTCATCGGTGACAAGCGATGCACCCATATCGCCGGTGCCACACCGTTCCTCGAGCAGTTGCTCGCGGCGGCCGAGCGCGCGGGAACCCGACTGCCGGAGCTGAAGTTGTTCGTGTGCGGCGGCGCTTCGGTATCGCCATCGCTGATCCGCCGGGCGGCAGACTATTTCGAGCACGCTGCCGTTACCCGGGTGTACGGCTCGACCGAAGTCCCGGTGACGACGGTCGGCGCCCCGCTCGATCGTGATCATGCCGCGGACACCGACGGACGGGCCGGGTTCGCCACGATCACCCTGAGTAGCATCGACGGAGAGATCCACGCCCGAGGCCCGCAGATGCTGGTCGGCTACCTGCACCCCGAGGACGAAGACGAATCATTCGACACCGAAGGCTATTTCCGCACCGGCGATCTGGCCCGCTGGGTCGATGGCGACTACCTCGTCGTTACCGGACGGGTCAAAGATCTCATCATCCGCAACGGCGAGAACATCGCGCCCAAAGAGATCGAGGACATTCTGATCGGCCATCCCGGGGTCGCGGAGATCGCCGTTGTCGGCCTGCCCGACACCCGCACCGGGGAGCGGGCGTGCGCTGTGATCGTCCCCACCGACCAGGCGCGGCCCGATGTGGCAAGCCTTCGCGACTTCCTGCAGTCCCGGGGTGTCGCTACCTTCAAAGCGCCCGAGCAGGTTGCCATCTGGGAGGCGCTACCGAGAAACGACGCCGGCAAGGTGCTCAAGCACCAGATTCAAGCGGCGCTGACAACAACGGACGGATGACATGCAGGTAGCTATCGTGACCGGCGCGACCGGCGGTATTGGATTCGGATGTGCAACCAAGCTCGCCGAGGCGGGCATGGCGGTGCTGGCGACCGGCCGTAACGAGGAACGGCTCTCCGAGTTGGCCTCAGCCATCGGCGATCCCGACCGGGTCCAGACGGTGGCAGTCGATCTGACCGACGACGACGGGCCCACCCGCGTGGTCGAGGCGGCCGTCGAGAGGTGGGGCCGGATCGACTTCCTGATCAACAATGCCGGAGTGGGGAATCCGACGCCGTTGCATGGCACGGACGACGAGACGCTGGATTACTTTCTCAACGTGATGCTGCGGGCGCCGTTTCGGCTTGCGCGAGACGTGTTGCCGCACATGGAAGCCGGCTCGGCAATCATCAACATCACGTCGACATTCGCCGTCGTGGGCGGGCTTCGCGGTGGCCCGTACTCCGCGGCCAAAGGCGGCCTGACAGCACTGACCACCCACATCGCCTGTCAGTACGGATCGCATGGAATTCGCTGCAACGCCGTTGCCCCTGGGGTGATCCAGACAGCGATGACAGCAGAGCGCCTGCAGGACCCACGATTTCGCCGGATGCAGGTGGAAATGACTCCGCACCAACGGCTGGGCACCGTCGATGATGTGGCGAGCACCGTAGCATTCTTATGCTCTCCCGGAGGGAGTTTCATCAACGGACAGACGATCGTGGTCGATGGCGGATGGAGTTCGACGAAGTACCTGTCGAAATTCGCCTTGACGTCGGAGTGGACGGAACCGCGGTAACCCTGTTCGCGCTGCTGGACCAGACCGCGCATCGGTTTCCAAACCTCGGTGCGGTGTACTACGCGGCGATTGGCCCGGTACGGGTCGCCTTCTAACTCGCGATGCCGATTCATATAGATCGCACAGAATTCTTCGGACCCGTTCATCCACAGTCGCGATTTGATCCACAGGGCAGGGGTTGCACTGGCCGGCGAGGCCGGACTCCTCCGCGGAAACCCCGACCCGCCAGACGATGTCGACAACTGACCGGAGTACCGATCCGCCACCATCGCAGGTGACAACTCGCGGCAAATTCGACGACTCTATGCCCGAGGCGGGCCCGTTTCGAAGTGGCTGCGGATGCCGGCCAGCATGGCGATGTGCGCGTTGACCGCTTCGCGCTGGGTCATCGCGGCAAGCAACCGAGGAGCCGCGATGGTCAGGCGTTCCGTCAGACGCGTGCCCGACTCGATCGGCTCGAAACTCACGATGCCGTTCAGTCGCACCCGGGGAAACTGATGGGCCTCGGTGATCACATCTCCGTGCCGTGGGACCTCGACTTTCGCCCAGTAGGTTATCCCCAGCGACAGTGGCCCCAACGGAATCCGGTCGTGGACCCGATAAGTCTGCTGATAACCATCGGCCGTCCGGTCGTGCGATAAGGCCTGCACCGAAACAACCAGCGGATGAACGACTTTGATGTTGTCGAGGTCGACATAGAAGTCTCGCACCTGAGCCGGCGGTGCCGGTATCTCTTCGCTGAGTGCGCGGGTGGCGCGGGCGATCCAAAGGCTCACGGCGGTGCGATCTCAGCGACCGCGGGCCAGGGACTCGAGGAACCTGTTGATGCGGTCACGGGTCTCCTCCGATATCCAACTGGCCCGTACAGCGGCGTCCGTGGACGTACCCGCATCGATCGCGGCACGCACCGGCCTGTGCAGCTGTCGCTTGGTGTCGGCGTACGCCGCCGGCGAGTACTGACCGAGTTCACGCGCGCTGGTCAGGGCCTGAGACAGCACCTCATCCTTGGGGACCACCGCGTCGATCCATCCGCGGGCCAACGCGGTCTCGGCGTCGATTGTCTTGGCCTGCAGCGCCGCACGGGCCGCTGATATCCCCATCGCATCGCGGCAGATCTCGAGCGCGGCCACCGGAAAGGGGACACCGACAGCAAGCTCGGTGAGACCGATCGTCCCACCGGACATCAATCGAACATCGGCACACATTGCCAGCACGCAGCCGCCGGCGATCGCGTGCCCGTTGATCGCCGCGACCACCGGCGCCGGGTGGTCATAGATCGCGAGAAAAGCCTCAGACAGCGCGCTGACGAAGCGTCCGGTGTAGTCGGTACCGCCGTCGGCGAGGGCGCGCAGATCGACACCGGCGGAGAACGCTCGGCCCGCCCCAGTGATGACGACCGGTCCCTCGACGCTTCGCATCGAGGCGATGATGCCTTCCAGCAAGTCCAGGTCCAGCGCATTCACCGGCGCATTGTCGAATCGGACGATCGCCACACCATCGGCTGTCTCGAGCTTTGTCACGAGTCCTCCGCTCTGCCGCATCGTAGTATCGCCGCGAGGCACCCCACGATTTTAAGCCGCCCCCGTCCAGGGTTGGTATGGCGGCACTTCACCCGCCGAAAAGGCGGCGATACCAGTTACAGAATTTTCCGGATCAAGATCAGGTGATCGACATCAAGGGCTCTTCAACGACGTAAAGTATTGGAGCGATGGAACGCGAGAGGCGAATGTCTGGCCTACGGGCCGCCGTGCTGAGCGCAACATATTCCGGCGACGGGCAGAACCCCGTTGCAGACGCTCTTCGGCGGGCCGGCTTGAAGTCCGCACTACGGAAGAGAGATTCCGGCGATCGTTCTGGTCGTGCTGTTGTGCTCGTGCCACTGGACCCCTCGGCGATGCCGAATGCCGGCGTGTTGCACGATTTGGTCGACGCACTCGCGGAGCGCGGGTGGTCGCCGGTGTCCGTCGGAGCTGCCCTGTCCCAGCGGGCGACTGATCGCGGGATCACCGATGTCAACGGTGCCCTCATAGACGCCGGCTACCTCGGGATCACGGCTGCGGGCAACAGCTACGAAAGAATAGATTTTGCAGCCGGTTTGGAGCCTTCGCTGTGTCCGCCGTCCAGCGTGCTAGCCGGAGAACTCGTAAGTTCCACGTGGGCGCAGGCCGGCGCGCGGGTAGTTGTGGCAAGGTGGACTGGCGACCCACAAGAGCATTTTCGCGGGTGCGTTTCGACGATCATTGATTGCGCGGGCCCCATACCGGCAGCGGCACCGGCTGACGTAGCGGCGGCTATCGTCGCGCACTTCCCACCGACGTTCGCCATCATTGAGGTGCGCCGCGACGAGGACTCCTACACGTTGATTGCGAGTGCCAACGCCGTGCTGGCGGATGTGGTCAGCGCGGTGATGCACGGAGAGGACCCGGCGGCCTCAAGCCTGGTCGACGGATGCCTGCAATCTCATGGCCTCCCTGCTGCCTACCGCGTAGTGGGGGCTGTCGAGCCGCTCCCGGTCTCGGCGACGAACAAGCCGTCCATGAGCGATGCACTGCGGCGACTTGATCAGTCACTGCCGGACGGCGCCCGGATCTTGCGGGTCTTGATGTCCGGCAGCGGAAAGGATCGCGACGTCGACGAGCTGCATCGATGGCTGCAACGCGTAGTTGGCCCATGGGTCGATCCTGGCTCACCCAGCAGTCCGGCGGCCGTGACCGCGATCAGTTACGCCTTGGCGACCGCAGCCGACTCGATCTCTGCCTGGCAGACCAACTTCAGTAAAGACAAGGTGCGACGGACCGCTGTTCCACTGGGCTTCGATGCCCGACAATATCGGGCCGCCGACTACCGCCGAATTCCAAAGTATTTAAAAAGATTCAGCGCGCTGCTGGACGCGGCGCCGCGGCAGAATCCGTGGGTGCACTGGTGCTACTTTGACCGATCGGTGCTGTTCTCGGTCGAACGTGTGGTCAACGCCGAATACGCCGACTGGATAGCCAGAGTTGACATCGCACAGGGCATCAGCATGATGGCCGATTACCTTGGCGGCCGCGTCATCCCGATATCACGCGATGATGCCGGCCGCGTCGTCACGCAGGCCGAACGAAACATCTATCTGCCCCAACCGAATTATCTTGCCTTCTGGGGCGGCAAGGTCATCGATGTCTGCAAGATCGAGTTGGTCGAGTACCGACCCGAGCACTGTCGACTTAGTTGGCGAACGGTGCTGAGCCCCAACGATTCCGCGGCCTACGACGATGGTGAGCTCATCTTCGCCGACAACGGCGACCACACAACGCGACTGACGATCTCGGGCCGTCAGCAATTTCGGCTGCCACCGTTTTGGGAGATCGTCGACCTTGATCGCTACCCCGAGGTGAAGGCGCCTCTTGTCACCGACGCGTATCGGCGTTTCTTCAACGCGACGTTTGACAACTTCGAGGCCTGCTTTGAAGGTCGGCCGTATCAGATCGGCGCCGACGTCCCGGCGCCCTCAGTTGCATTGCCAACAGAAGCCTGGTCGGTCTATCTGGACATCGCCCGGGAATGGCTCGCCGAGCGCGACGGCATCGCCGACGCGTATCACGTTGATGAGCAAGGATTTCGGCATTTTGCCGGCACGAAGAGCGCCGAACCGAAGGTGTCTTCGCGGCGCTGGTCGGATGCCTTGCGCCCGCTGCTCGACGAATACGTCGTCGCGCTCCGCACCGACATGGCCCGGATGCCGCAATGGTGAAAGTGGCTGTCACCGGCGTAACCGGGATGATCGGTGGCGCGGTAGCTAAGCGCTTCGCGGAGCACGGGTACACGGTTCGCGGCATCGCCAGACGCCAAGTGCAGCCCAACGAGTTGCCGTTCGAGATCGCAACGGCCGCTTTGGAAGACCGCCAGGAACTCCGCTGCGCTTTGTCCGAATGCGAAATCGCTGTCCACTGTGCGGCCGTGTACGCATACGGCGCGCACAACCATGCCGAAGTGTCGACCATCAACATCGACGGAACGCGGATGCTGATCGATGCTGCAAAGGACGCCGGCGTGCGTCGAGTCATCGTCACGTCATCATCGGTTACATCGGGATCTAGCGCGGACGGCTCTGTCCGCGATGAGCGCTACCGAATTGGGAACGAATATGCTCCGCCGTACTTCCTCAGTAAGGTGCGCCAGGAACAAGTCGCCTTGCAGGCGGCCGGCGATGATCTCGAGGTGATTATCACCTGTCCCACTGTTGTGATGGGCGGCCCGTCGTCTCGGCTGGTACCCAGCAACGCGATCGTCCTTCGGTACCTACTGGACTTCTTCAGGTCCACCTTCCCCGGCGGATGCAATGTGGTGTCGCTCGAGGACGTGGCACTGGCGCATTTGATTTTGGCCGAGAACGGAGCCCCAGGAGAGCGTTATCTTATTGGGTCAGAAAATCTGTCATGGCGGACGTTGCACTCGCTAATTGCCGACCTGGCCGGTGTCGCGGGACCACGGATCGAAGTTCCTACCGCCGCCGCCTACGTTACGTCCGCGGCCGCCGAGGCTTGGGCGCGCTTCGCGGAAACTGAACCGCTGTCGACGCGCGAGGAGGCACTGACCATCGGGCGGTACTACTGGTACAGCCACGACAAAATCGCGCGCCTGGGCTATGCGCCAAAACCCGCGCGTGCTGCGATCGCCAACGCATTGGCGTGGCTGCTGAGCAGCACGCAGCTGCCACGGTGGGTACGTGAAAGCCTGCGCCCACTTCCCGAGGTGCGCACCAGCCGTGCCTTGATCCCGCGCCCGCTGTAATTGACCGCCATACTAAAGACCGGCAGCGCCGAACTACGGCTCGCCGGCGGCGCTACCGCGATCCACGGGGGCCCGCTTGATCGCTGAGTCAACCGCCGTAAGCACCTCGTCCCCGGCCCGGGTGGCGATCTTCACTAATTCAGCCGCATACCTGAAGTTCAGGTCGGTGACGGCTTGCCAATAGTTCGCGGCTTCGCGCCAGACCGATTCGACGTAGGCACGACCTGTGTCGAACGCGGCTTCGCTGTCCTTCACCGCGTCTCCCACTAAATCCGCGAACTCGCCGCTCAGACGTGTCTGAGACTCGATGGCCTCTCGCGTCAGATCGGCAACCTTGCTGACGGTCTCGGAGGATGCCGCAGCAGCTGCGGATGCTGGGGTTTGCTTTCGAGCGGGTGACATCATTCGTTCCTTTCGGTGCTGCCAGGACTGACGAGGTAACTGTGGTGCAGGCCGAGTCGCGGATCGGCAAGGGAAGAAAGGCGCTTGTCGTACTCCTGAAGATCGGGCAGTTGCACACGGAGCCGCCTTTTCAGCGACGGGTAGTCGTAAACCGTAATGTGATTCTGTCCCCGGTTGGCGGTGAAAAGCAGGGTCTGGTCGGCAGAGAGCTGGCATCCGTACACGCCATCCAGCAGCGCTCCTCGGGTAACTTGCAGGCCCGTCGCGTACAGATGTGACTCGGTGAAGAAATTACCGCGCGACACCGTGTCCGCGACTGTCGCGGAAAGCTGACGCGAATATCCCCACTGCCCCAGCAGTCCGGGATGCTCGTCGATCAACCGATGGTTGCTCATCGTCTCGAGATCGACCAGCACGACCGTTTGGCTGCCGCCAGTGCAGAAGATGAGTTCGGTGTCGCTGATACAGACATCGGAATTGATGTGCGCTGGAACCTCTTTGCCTGCCGACCAATGCCGCAGAATCTGGCCGGATTCGGCATCAATCTCGTATGCATACTGCCGCAAATGGGCCATCCCCCACTGCTGCCAGTCTTCGCGCCCACTGGGGAGCACTCGGAACGAAATTGCATAGAAAACGTCGAGCACCGGATGGCAGACCACATGCCAAGCGGTCGTCGGCAGCGGAACGCGTATCGCGTCGCCGGTTTCCAGATCGAAGATACCGACCTCGCGGGCCTCACCGCGCTTCGGATGATCCATCCCACCGTAAACCAGGTAACGTCCGGAAGCGGTGCGTCTCATCGCGTGCGGGATCTTCAACCGATGGGGGCCAATGGGTTCGGCCTTGGTGAGGCGGTTCAAGTCAAACTTCCACAGCTGCTCGCCGACGCTGGCGATAAATTCTGTGGCGTCGAGCCACACCAGATGCGTCGTGGACTTGATCGACGTGTCGGGAACCTCGAAGCGCAGGGTCGAAATGCGATCTATCTCGTCCAGCGTCGCCGGATCGTAGAAGAGGAGATGCTGGCCCATGTTTCCAAGGAAACCGGCGCTGCGTGTCGGATCCACATTCGGTGCATGTCCGCCGGCGACCCCGCCAAAGAACACCACCTTGTACGCATGTGCCTCGGTATGTGGATCGTATTTGAATAGGCACACACCCGCTCGGCCTTCAAGGCCGTTAAGCCCTGCGCCGTCGAGGGCGACGTGAAAGGCATACGGGTAATCGTGCATATGTCCTCTACCGCAGCCGGGCCAGGTGCAGGACAATGCTTTCAGCATTGCCAATAGATGGCAACAGCTAGGTTTTGCCATCCCGATGAGCTGCACAGTAGGGCGCGCCTGTGCGATCCACGTCAGATTCGCCAATCCGAAGGCACGGTAGGGGATTCGCGCTTATTACAGCCCTGGCTTCTGCTCGGCGGAAATCAGTAGTTCTCCCGATACGCGTGAGGCTCCCCGAGAGGCAAATGCGAAGGTTGTCCCCCGGCTTAGGGCTGGCCGCTTCTGAGATTCGCCGCGGCTGCCGCACACGCCGAGCAACAACTGCCCGGCGGGGTCAGGTCGTCGGCGATTGGGACTCGGGCGCTTGCCGCAACTACCACTTCTCCGATGAGAACTACCCACCTGGGCCACACATGCAGGCGGAACCGGCCCGGCAACGCGTGACCCCAGTGCGGCGGCATCGCCCATTGACAGTCTGCGGGTCCCCTGCCACTGTTGTCGGATACTAAACGAAAACAATGTTCTCAGATAACGGCGGCTGGAAGTGGAGGCGACGTGAGCGCAGAGCGGCCGATTGCGTGGTTGCGGCACTCTCGTTCCGTCGAGCAGTGGGCCCGCGGGCATGAACCCGGGCCGCAAGGCGCACATGATTACGACCTGGCGGACGACGGACTGACGCCCGAGCGTGTCCGCGAGTGGTGCTTGGACTACCTCGCGACGTGCGACGCGACCGCATGACGAGCCGCGTTCGGCGACGGCGAAGCAAGCTCGCCCCAGATCCCGACGTGCGACAGACTATCGTGACCGCCGCCTCAGAGGCGTTGCGTGAACAAGGAGTTCGTGGATTCAGCGTCGCCGCGGTCCTCGATCGCGCCGAGTTGAGCACCCGCGCGTTCTACCGGCATTTCGATTCGAAAGACCAGGTCGTCGCTGCGGTTTTCCTGGAGATGGCGTACGCCGAGAAGCGAAGACTGCAAAGGAAAATGGCGAAGGCCGCCAACCCCGTCGATGCGGTTGTCGCATGGATCGACGGTCGCCTTGATCTGGCGTTTGACGAGAACATCAAATCGGATCTGCGTCGCCTGTCGCTGGAGGCCCAGTCACAGATGTTCGCCGCTCCGGAGCTGATTCAGCCCGCCTACGAGCAGATGCTCAAACCGCTGATCGAACAGCTCAACGATGGGCTGCGCCGAGGTGTGTTCCACGATGTGGATCCGGCGACCGAGGCACAGTCAATTCAGGGCGTGGTGTGGGCCAGCACTGAACGGCACTGGGCAACAGGCGATTGCGCACGAACCGAGGTGCGCCGACAGGCTTTACGTTTCTGCCTACGTGGTCTTGGGGTTGATCCCGAGATCATCGCTGACATCGCCGCGCGCGACCGACTATAAGGAGCTGCAATGGATCTGGGCTTGGCCGGATCGACCGCCGTCGTCACCGGCGGCAGTAAGGGCATGGGGCTGGCGATCGCTCAAACTCTGGCGGCCGAAGGCGCCAGTGTCGCCGTGATGGCCCGAGGCAGGTCCGCCTTGGACACCGCGGTCGAATCGCTGCGAGACGCCGGTGCACCCGACGCCGTCGGGATTGTTGTGGACATGACCGACGCCAGCTCCATCGCGAGCGGCTTCCAGGAGGTGGCCGAGCGATGGGGCCGGCTGAACAGCCTGGTCCACACCATTGGTCCCGGCGACGGGTACTTCGAGCAAATGGACGACACCGAGTGGGACGCCGCGTTCACCCTGGGCACCATGTCGGGCGTTCGCTCTATTCGTGCGGCATTGCCGATGCTGCGCGCGGCGGACTGGGCACGGATCGTGACCTTGTCCGCGCATTCCATCCAGCGGCAGAATCCGCGTATCGTCGCTTACACCGCGGCGAAGGCGGCGCTGTCCAGCGTCACCAAAAACCTGTCGAAAAGCCTTGCCAAGGACGGGATTCTGGTGAACTGCGTCTGCCCGGGAACGATCGTGACCGCGAGCTTCACCGAAAACCTCAAGGACATCCTCGCCGCCGATGGCCTCGACGCCTCCAACCCGCACGATGTCATGACCTGGATCGACAACAACTTCCACCAGCCATGCGACCTGGGGCGTGCGGGGCTTCCCGAGGAGATCGCGTCGATCACCACCTACCTGGCCTCCAGGCGGAATGGCTACGTCACCGGTGCAACGGTGAACGTCGATGGAGGATCGGACTTCGTCTAGGCACGATTGCGCGAAGGCAGCTCGGAAGAATAGCATTCTCCTAAACCGCGAATCAGTGTCTCAGGGGCTCGCGCCGGAGGGAGCTCGATTGACGACGACCGAGACGTTGAGCATTCAACGGCCACACGACGGCGTAACTGTGCTGCAGCTGAACCGCCCCGAGCGGCTCAACGCGATCAACGACGTCATGGTCGGCGAGCTCAGCCGAACGCTCGCTGCCCTGGCCACCGACAACTCGGTCAACGCCGTTGTCATCACCGGCGCGGGCCGCGGATTCTGCTCCGGAATCGACCTGCGTGATTTCGGCCCGGGCGTACCGGAGGCGACCGCGCCCGCAATCGACCGGCTTCGTTTCCAGGAGACGATGGCGGCACTGCCGGAGGCGGTCCGCGACATCCCGCAACCGGTGATCGCCGCGGTCAACGGCCCGTGTGTCGGCGCTGGTCTGGCGCTGTGCCTGGCCGCCGATATCAGAATCTGTTCGACCGCAGCAACATTCGGCAACGCGGCGATCCTCCTCGGTCTATCCGGCGCCGAGATGGGGATGAGCTACTTCCTGCCGCGCATCGTCGGTACAAGTGTCGCCGCCGACTGGATGCTGACCGGCCGTACCGTATCGGCGGAGGAAGCCGACCGTCGCGGGTTGGTGAGCGAGATCGTCGCACCCGACCTGCTCGTTGCTCGTGCGGTTGAAATCGCCTCGCAGATCGCCGCACTCACGCCACTGGGCGTGCAACTGACGAAGCGGGCGTTGCAGGTCAACGCCGACGCCGCGGGGCTGGGGCCGGCGCTCGAACTCGAAAACCGCAACCAAGTGCTCAGCCATGCCACCGAGGAGGCCGCGGCCCGCCGGCAATCGTGGTCATCATGAACGACATGCGTCGCAGCAACTGAGTATTGAAAGGACGATTGGTGTCTTGGGACTTCTCGACTGACCCGGAGTGGGCCGCGCAACTCAAGTGGGTTGACGAGTTCGTGCGAGCCGAATGTGAACCAATTGATCTGATCGTCAAGGAATCTCACGACCTGAACGACCCGGTCCGCCAGGCGCTGATCCCCCCGCTCCAGAAGACCGTCAAAGACCGTGGGTTGTGGGCCACCCACCTCGGACCGCATCTGGGCGGACCCGGATACGGCCAGGTGAAACTCGCGTTGCTCAACGAAATCCTCGGCCGGTCCGAATGCGCGCCGATCGTCTTCGGCTCGCAAGCGCCGGATTCGGGTAACAGCGAGATTCTGGCTCACTACGGCACTCCCGAACTCAAGCAGCGTTATCTGGAGCCGCTGCTGGACAACCGGATCATCTCCTGCTTTTCGATGACCGAGCCGCAGGGCGGCTCTGACCCAAAGGAGTTCACCACCAGTGCAATTCAAGACGGCGATCACTGGGTAATCAACGGCGAGAAGTGGTTTTCATCGTTCGCGTCGATGGCGTCGTTTTTGATCGTGATGGCTGTGACCGATCCGGACGCCTCACCGTACCAACGCCATTCGATGTTCGTGGTGCCTGCTGAAACGCCGGGCATCAACGTCCTGCGCGATGTCGGGCTGGGCTACCAGCCGCTCGGCGGCGGAGGACGTGAGGGCTACGTGCGGTACGAGAATGTCCGGGTTCCGGCCGATCACATGCTCGGGCCGCGTGGCGGCGCCTTTGTCGTCGCGCAGACCCGGCTCGGCGGCGGCCGGATCCACCACGCGATGCGCACCGTGGGTCTGGTCCGCCGGATCTTCGACATGCTCTGTGAGCGTGCGGTTTCCCGGCACACCCAAGGGCAGATGCTGAGCGACAAGCAACTCGTCCAGCAGATGGTCGCCGATTCGTGGATGGAGATCGAGGCGTTCCGGCTGCTCACGCTGCAGACGGCGTGGAAGATCGACCAGCACAACGACTACAAGGCCGTTCGTGCTGACATCTCCGCGGTCAAGGCGATGATGCAGAAGGTGTTGCACGACGTGTCCGCGCGTGCGCTGCAGCTACATGGATCATTGGGGACCACGCACGAGATGCCGTTCGTCCAGCACCTCGTGGAATCGTTTGTGTTGGGTCTTGCCGACGGGCCGACCGAGGTACACAAGGTGACGCTGGCGCGGCTGCTGCTCAAAGATCGCCAGCCGTCGCCGGATGTGTTCCCGTCCGAGCACCTGCTGCGATTGCGCGAAGCGGCCGAGGCCAAGTTCGCCGACAAACTCGCCGGCGTACCGCGGAACTAACCGAGCGACTCGCCGGCCCGCGACAGCAGCTGCGGCAAGGCCGAAGCCATCGCCTCCAGCTCCGGATCGGGCGTGCTGCGCCGGCGATTGTGCTTGACGATCAACGACCAGGTCGCGGTCGACTTGAAGCAGGCTAACGCGCAGAACCAATCCAGCTCCGGCACTTGGCTTCCCATCGCCTCCCGGTAGGTCGTAGCCAGCTCGTCGAGCGGCGGCACTGCCCGGCTGTACCGCGTAGGGCGACCGTACGTGCGCGGGTCGCAGTTGATCAAGAACCATCCGGCATCGACGCGCGGATCCCCGATCGACCAGATCTCCCAGTCGATGACGGCAGTGATACGGCTCCGCTGAGCCAGCAGGTTGCCGAGCCGGAAGTCACCGTGCACGATCGCGGGCGGAAGGGCCGGCGGTGCTCCGTTACGCAAGGCCGCCGCGACATCCTGCCAGCCCGGTGCCAATCCCGGTTCTACCGTTTCCAGCGTGCGACACCACCGCTCCACTTCGTCGAGCGGCCCTGTCACGGGTTCTGCTGCCATCTCCACTTCGTCCGGCTTGATGCGATGCAGCTGCGCCAGCGTAGCCGCCGCATTCTGAAAGCGATCCGCGACAATGGCTTCAGGTCCGCGATCGGTGTCGTCGAACAGTGGTTCGCAGCTGATTCCGTCGAGGAAGGACATCACGAACAATGGCGGCACGTCGGGCGGATCGCCGGCATCCTCGAAAAGGAGCTCGGGAACCGGCACCGGCGTCGGGCCCAGCGCCCGAATGACGCGGGCTTGCCGCAACACGTCGCGATGCGCGATCGGGTCGACGCCCGGCGGTGCGACTTTGACCACCACTGGCCGATCGCCGAGTTGTGCTGCGTAGGTGAGGCTCGATGCACCGCCCGCCAATGGCCGTAAGCCCGAAACATCACGTGACGCAAGTCGCTCATCGAGTTGCGACAGCAGGTCGCTCAGTGCAACCACCCGATTTCCCGCAGGAACGGCTGCGTGTGGGCAATCCGCCCGGTCATCGACTTTGGATTTGCGGTCACCAGGGTGAGCGCGGTCTGAGTGATGAGCTCGATGTCTTCGGTGTCGGTTTTGGCCAGGTCGAGCGTTCCGGCACCAGGGGTGGCCACCGGGTTCGTCGGGGCGGCGGCGTTCACCGCGATGCCGTCGTCATAGAGCTCAGCCGCAAGGCTTTTGGTGAGTCGGTTCAGCGCCGCCTTCACCGTGCCGTAGACCCCGAAGCCGGCTGACCGGTCGAATTCGGAAAACGGCGGGCCCTCCGGCAGGTCTCCGCCCACCGATGTGATGTTGAGGATCCAGCCGCGACCCCGTTCGCGCATGGCCGGAATCGCAAGCTGGGCCAGGTGCATTGGCGCCAAGACATGCATCTCGACCATCAAGCGGGCGCGTCGTTCCGGAAACTCGTCGAGGGTCCGCAGGAAGGTCACGGCGGCGTTGTTCACCAGAATGTCCGGCGCACCGGCGCGGCCGGCCAATTCGGCGAAAAGCCGCTCTCGGTCTTCGGGTTTCGACAAGTCAGCTTGAATGGCGACGGCCGAGCCCCCGGCGGTGACGATCTCGTCGAGCGTCTGTTGCAGCGATCCGTGGTACTTGGGATCTGGCTCCATGGTGCGGGCAGTGATTCCGACGGTTGCGCCTTCGGCGGCCAATCGTTGTGCGATCGCCTTGCCCAGTCCACGGCTGGCGCCGGTCACCAACGCAACCTTGCCCTCGCAGGCTCCTGCCATCGTCCGACCTACTTCCTCTGCGCACGAGAACGGCTTCACCCCAGGCGAGAATGCCATTTCCGGATTGATCGGAGTATAGGTCCGGCGTTCGAGCCCTCGCTGCGGCCTTCGGACAACTGAGTGCCGCCTGAGCGGCGTTACGGCTCAACGCGGGCTGCCCGCGCCGAGCCGTGTTTGCTGGAGGTGGCAACGGAGCAGCGATCCAGATCGTCGTCGACGCGGATCTGGCCTGCTGACACTCTGTCAATAGGCTGGCAATTCGCTGCTAACCTGAGAGTTGCCCAAGATTTTGTATTGACTTTCTATATTACTCCTGAGTAGCGTGCCTGACGTTACTCACAAGTAATGACACCCACGCCTGCCCTCGATTATTGAACACACGTTGAATGGAGTATTACATGCATCACCGTTTGGTCCTAGCTGGTTTGGCGGCCACTGGCGGGCTGTTCACTACCGCGTTTCTGCAGGTGGCGATGGCGGCAGCTGATACCGGCGCTGCCGCGGCGGCCGGAGCGGACGCCTTCACGATCGGCGGCTACACCTTCGACCCGTTCACCTCGACCGGCGTCGAGGGCTTCGACCCCGTCGCCCAGCTCAGCACCGCTCCGCCGCTTCTGGAGCTCGGTGGCGGCACGGCGCTCGGTCTTCCGCTGGCTCCGCAAGATTTCGAGGTGTTCAACCCCGCCACCGGCGCCGACCTCGGGAGCATCGAAGGCAACGAGACAATCACGAGCCTGTTCGGGTTCACCAACGGCGAGTTCACCGTTGCCAGCGTCGACCCGACCGGCGGCGCGACCGACGCGAACCTACCCACAGTGGGATCGGTCTACGACGTGTTCAACCTTGGCCACGGGTATGAAAACGTCTACGTCGCCACGCCAGGAGCAGACGGAAGTCCGGGCACCGTGACCGACACGTTGGTGACGCCGCACCACGACATCGACCTGAGTTCGCTGTTCAGCTTCAACGCTGCCGACCCGCTCAATCCTGGCGACGCCTTCACCGGCCTCGACGTGAGCGGAATCAGCGGCGCACCGGACGCCTTCAGCATCGCCGGTCTCACGCTTGATCCGATCAGTTCTACGGGAGCCGAGGGCTTCGACACGATCACCCCGCTCGCTACTGCGGCACCGTTCCTGGAGATCGGCGGCTCGTCACTCGGTGATCCCGCCGCCGGCGGAAGTCTTTCCACCCAGATGTTCGACGTGTACAGCGGCAGCGGGTCAAGTGCCACCGAGATCGGCAGCATCAACACGGGTGTGGACGTGACAAACCTGTTGGGGCTCACCAACACCCAACTAATCGTCACAAGCGTGACCCCGACGGACGGCACTGACACCACCGGCCTGCCGACGGTGGGATCCGTGTACGACGCGATGAACCTGGGTCACGGGTGGGAGAACGTCTACACCGCAACCCCGGGAGCCGACGGCACCGTCACCGACACCCTGGTCGGTCCGCACGGTGGCCACATCAACCTGGATGGGCTGTTCGGCGGCGTCAACTACGCCAACCCGCTCGATCCGGGCGACGCTCTCACCGGTCTGCAGGCCGGCGACAGCGCCATCGGCGCCGACGCCTTCAGCATCGGTGGCACTACCTTCGACCCGACCCTCGCGGGCGGCGCCGAGGGCTTCACCCCCGTCGAGCAACTCCTAGGTGCCCCACCGTTTTTGGACCTTGGTGGCGGCACACCGTCCGTCGACGGCATCACGTTGACGCTGGCGTCGCAGAACTTCAACATCTACGACGGCACCTCGGCGACCGACCAGGTCGGCAGTATCACCACCAATGACGAGGTGACCAACCTGCTCGGCTTTACCAACACCGAGTTCACCGTCACCGGCGCCACGGCGCTCGGCGACGCTCCTACCGCCGATTTGCCGACAGTTGGATCTGTCTACGACGTCCTCAATATCGGTGGGCTGGAGAACGTCTACACCGCGATCCCGGGTCTCAACGGCGCACCCGACACCGTGACCGACACCTTGGTGACGCGGTTCGGCGACATCGACCTGACCAACCTGGTTAACGGGCTCGACGCCATCCTGCAGTTGAACCCGGCCGACGCATTCGGCGCTGGATTGGACGTGGCGACCTCGGCGGCCACCGAAGCGGCGGGTTCCGCGGCGTCCGCGATTGACCCGCTGGCGTTCCTCGGCCTGTAAGTCCGAGCCGGCACCAACCAAACATCCCAGGTCCTTTGGGGCCTGGGATGTTTGGTATTGATGGGCCGCCGCGCTAGGCGTATGAAGATGCCATGGCTCAAACTGATGACGCCGGGGTCGTAGAGCGCTATCTCGCGTGTTTGGCGGTGCACGATTGGGACGGCCTGGCGGCCACGATCGCGGAGGAGGACCTGATCCGAGAAGGACCCTACCGCGACGTCGTGAACGGCAAGCAGCCGTATCTGACATTCCTGCGCGGCGTGTTCGCCGCCCTGGAGGGCTACCGGTTAGACGTGCATCGGATCTCACACGCCTCGGATCGGGTGTGCTATGTCGAGCTGAGCGAGAACTTCGACATCGACGGAGTGCCCACCGAGTATCCGGAATGCCTTGTCTTCGAACAGAATAACGACGCTCTGATCAATCGCGTCAGCGTATTCATCAAACAGGTGAGCAGCTGACCCGTCAGTCGCCGCCCATCGCCGCGGCCTGCGCCTGCGCGAAGAGCTTGACGGCCTCGTTGCGTGACAGCGATGCCAGCATCGGTGCGACGGCGCGCATCATGTCACCGACCATCAAAGTCGGCCCGTTGCTGAGGTTTTCGAAGGATTCGGTAATCACCTGCTCGACACTGCCGGCGTCCGGCGGCGCGGTGTCTTCGGAGCTCAGGTGACCGCGACTGTGTTCGAGGCGACGCAATGCCGGGGTGTTGGTCTTGCCGAGGATGAGGCCGAGCACGTCGACACCCTTGTCGTGCAGTTCGCTCCAGAGCGCTTCGGCGAACACCATGTCGAACGCCTTGGTGGCGCCGTAGGCCACCATGTTCGGCCCACCGGCGAGTCCGGCGCCCGAGCCGAACAGCACGATGCCGCCACGGCCCCGCTGCACCATCGCCGGGGCGAAGTGGTGGCACAGCTGCATCGGCACCACGCAGTTGCGGTGCACCATCGCTTCGGCCGTGGCGATCGGGTTGGCCAGGAACGGCTCGAAGTTGGGATCGGCTCCGGCGCAGTAGACCAGAAAGCCGATCTCGAGATCGGCAATCGCGCCCGCCACTTGCGAGGCCGCATCGTGCCCAGCGAGATCGATTGCCAGCGTTCGGGTTTGAACACCAGCGCGATCGGTGATCCCAGCCGCCACGTCGTCGAGCAGAGCCTGACGCCGCGCCACCAGCACGACATTGACTCCGCGTTCGGCTAGCCCCTCGGCGAACGCGGCGCCGACACCGTCGGACGCACCGGCTACCAAAGCCCACGGGCCGTACTTGTCCGCAAAGGTCATGCCGGCTCCCCTACCTGCGCCACCCGTACCTGGATGAACCGGCGGCGGGCGACCCGCCAACCGTCGTCGCCCCGAACCAGCTCATCGTCGTAGAAGCCGACGGCGTTCACCCCGGAGTTGGTGTCGCCCACCATGATCAGCGCGTCGACGTAAGTCCGCGACTGGGCTGTGTCGCCGTCCACCGTGATCACCTGATTGGTCAACCGGTGCATGGTGTGGCCGGCCATCGAATGTGCCTGCTGCATGAACTCGGTGACCGCGTCGGCACCCTTCCAGGACCCGACTTCGCCGTAGTCCAGTTCGCAGTCGTCGGTGAAGACCGTGCGGAACAACAGCCAGTCTCGGCGATCGATCCCGGTCGCATAGCGCACCAAGACATCGGTGATGTCCTGACAATCTTCTCGCTCACTCACTTCGCGTCTCCATTCGGATGGACAATGATTCGCGCCGGGCCGCTGGACTTTCGGGCGAGGTCGAGTGCGTCGGGCACCTCGTCGAGGCCGACGACAGCACCGACGCTGGGCAGCGGATCCAGGCGACCGGAAGCGATCGCGTCGAGCGTGCCATACCAGTCCTGTGGGTGCGGGCCGCCGCCGAATTGTATGGTGACGCCCTGCCGGGTCGCGTCGGTGATGCTCAGCGAGTCGCCGGTGTACCACCCACCCGCACAATAGATCCGAGTACCTATGTCCACTGACTCCACGATCTTCTGGATCAGCCCGGTGGCGCCGACACATTCGAAGACGACCATCGGGCCCCACAAGCCACGCTCGACACGTACCTCGCGCCATACGTCGAACGGCGACCGTTCCGCGGGGTCGACCGCGATGTGCGCACCGAATCTGCCGCATGCCAGGTCGCGGCGCTCAGCGTTGTAGTCCGACACGATGATCGGCTCGATACCCCGGCCGGCCAGCGCGGCGACTGCGGACAAGCCGATCGCGCCGGCGCCGATGACCACCGGTATCTCTCCGGCCTCCATCCGGGCGGAGCGTACATAGAACTCGCCTACCGCGAACGCGTCGGTCAGTGCCGCGGCATCGCTTGACACATCGCCGTCGACCGGCTTGGCCAATGTCTCTGCGACAACCACCAATTCACCGAAGCTGCCTTGCGCTTCCGGGTGCTGACCGATGATCCGCACGCCATCGGCACCGCCATTGACCACACGGATAGGAATGGAGGTCACGCGTGCGCCGACCGGAAATTGTTCAGCACAGCCCGGCCCGTACCCGATGACCTCTCCGACGAACTCGTGGCCGAGCACGATGTCGCGGTTCGCGTCATACAGCGAGCGGCCGGTCGGATCATCGATCCCCATCTCTGGGTGGTCCATGAAGTGCACGTCAGACGCGCAGATCGCAGTGCTCAGCGTCCGCAGCAATACTTCGCCCGGACCGGGCACCGGGTCGGCGACCTCCCGGACATCGAGTCGACCGTCACGCAACACAACCGCACGCATCCGCACTCCTCTGTGTTTGGCTGTCTCGATTATTCGAGATAGCATCTCGATAATCTGAGGCTCAGGGTAAGAAGTGCCGCGAAAGGAAGTCAAGATATTCCATCGTCGCCCCCGACCACGCGCGTGCTCGATGTCGTCGAACTACTCGCCGGCGCCGGCGAAGACCGACTGCGCTTTTCCGATGTGGTGCGCGAACTCGCGCTGACTCAAGCGACCGCGCACGCCATTCTGACCACGCTGCGCGACCGCGGCTGGGTTAGTCGCGATCCGGTGGACAAGACGTTTTCGCTGGGGCCGGCGCTGGCGGTGGTGGCGACCCGAGTCGAAACCGCCCGACCGTTGGCGCACAGCGCCCGAACGGCGGCGCTGGATCTTGCCGAGGAATTCGGCTATGCCACATCGGTTGTCGAGCGAGTCGGCGATTCGCTGGTTATCACCGCCTTTGAGGACGCCGGCCAGCGGTCCAGCGGTGCACCCGGCGAACGGATCCGTTACGCCCCACCCTTCGGAGTCGCGTTCGCCGCCTGGGATACCCCCGAAGAGCAGCGGGCCTGGATCGAGCGCAGCGCGGCCACCAACGCCGTGCTCACACGCCGCCTCGAAGAGGTGCTATCTCGCACCCGTCAGCGGGGATTCGACGTGGACTGCACGACACCGGCATTGACCCAGGCCGCCCAGGTGATGGGAACGCTGCCCAGTGACGGACTGCCCGACCACGTCCGCGAGATCACCGATCAGCTGTTGACGGAGTTCACCACGATCGGCTTTTTGTCCGATGACGACACCCCGCGTCGGGCCCAGCCGGTGGCGACGATCGCCGCGCCCGTCTTCGACCCCCGCGGCCGGGTCGCGATGATTGTGGCCGTCCATCCGCTGGAGGCGCTGGCACGTAAACGGATCGATGCCATCGGACGCCGCGTCGCCCGAATCACCGCCGCGATCAGCGACTGACGCGGATTGTCACCTACCACTGATCCACACCGGCGGCGTGTAATGACTAGACACAGCGAAGAAAGGTGCTGCCGTGACAGAACCGACGCCACCGGCCATGCGCCGCCGTCACCTTCTCGAGATTTCAGTATCGACAGCCGGTGTGATCGCCTTGTCCGCGTGCGGTAGCTCGCAGACCAAACCCAATGCAGGCCAGTCTGGCCCGCCGTCGAAAGAAGACGTGCCGGTCACTCCACCGGAAGACTTGATGCGCGAGCATGGAGTACTCAAACGGGTCTTACTGATATACCGAGAAGGGATCCGCCGCCTGCAAGCCGGTGAGCCAAGTCCCGGCCAAGCGATCAACGCGGGCGCGGAGATCGTAAGAACCTTCATCGAGGACTACCACGAGCACCTCGAAGAACAATATGTATTCCCCAAGCTGGAAGCGGCAGACAAACTCACCGACCTCGTCGCCGTTTTGCGCACCCAGCACCAACGCGGTCGCGTGCTCACGGATCGGGTGCTCGCCGCCAGCACTGGAGCAGCTGCGCTCAATCAGCCACCGCAAGAAGCCTTGCTTCGAGACATGTCAGCGTTCATCCGCATGTATGAACCACACGAGGCACAGGAGGATACGGTCGTCTTCCCCGCGTTGCGCGACGTAGTGTCCGCTGCCGAGTTTCGCGACATGGCTGAGACCTTCGAGGACGAGGAACACCGACGTTTCGGCGCAGCGGGCTTTCAAGGGGTGGTCGATAAGGTCGCCGACATCGAAAAGAGCATTGGCATCTACGATCTGAGCCAGTTCACGCCGACCTAGTCACTAAGCCGCCGTCCCCCGAATTAAGTCCCGTTGGCCTTCTTCAGCCGGGCTATTTCACCGCCCCACACCGACTGGGCGCCGGCGTCACCGATACGGTACACCTGAACAATCGACGAAATGCCCACCGCGAGAGCGACAATCGCGATGATCACATTCACCGCCAGCCGACTATTCGTGGATCGACTCTCGACCACATGCAGCACCACCAGCGCAAGCGCGACGACGAGCAGCGCCACCGCGAAGTAGATCATCAAGCTGCCGCGCGCGGCGTGCTCCTGCAATATCGGGGTGGGGTTGCGCCTGAGATCGAACAGCCACTCGCCGGCTCCGGTCGTGATCGGAGTCAGCACCGTTGTCACGACGGCGAGCACTAGCGTCGCCCACGCCAAACGCCGCCGCGCGGCGCTCCACAGCGCACACAGCATCACCAGCAGGGCAGTCAAAGGCGCGAAAACCACGATGAAATGAACCAGCAGCGCGTGGGACGGCAGACCATCGACAACGGTCATGTGACTCCTTGACAGAGTGGGCGGGTGCAGCTGCGGATCTACTTCGCCTGCCCTACCGAGGCTAGATGGAGTGCAACCCCTCTCCGTCAACCTCTCCGGCACGTCGCCAGATGAACACCAACTTGATAGATCAACTAAATACTTGTTATGCTAACTAAGTATGTCCCGACTATTCAAGGAGCACGCATGCCGCGCACCGATAACGACACCTGGGACCTCGCGACCAGCGTTGGAGCAACAGCCACGATGGTTGCCGCGGCCCGAGCCGTCGCCTCCAAGGCCGACAACCCCCTGATCAATGACCAATTCGCTGAGCCACTCGTGCGAGCCGTCGGCGTGGACTTCCTCAGCCGATGGGCCGCCGGTGAGTTGGACGCCGCGAACGTTGACACCGCGGACTCCAGCTGGAAGCTCCAGCAGATGCCCGACGCCATGGCCGCCCGGACCCGTTTCTTCGACGCGTTCTTCCACGAGGCGACCGAAGCAGGTATCCGCCAGGCGGTGATTCTGGCCTCCGGTCTTGACGCCCGCGCCTACCGGTTGGACTGGCCCGCCGGCATGACCGTCTTCGAGGTCGACCAACCCGAGGTGATCGCGTTCAAGACCCAGACGTTGTCCGAGCTGGGGGCGAGCCCGTCCACTGACCGCCGCACGGTCGCCATTGACCTGCGTAACGACTGGCCCGCCGCGCTGGCCGAGGCCGGTTTCGACCGGAGCCAGCCGACCGCGTGGATCGCCGAGGGGCTCCTCGGTTACCTGCCGCCGGAAGCGCAAGACCGCTTGCTGGACAACATCTCTGCGCTCAGCACCGACGGCAGCCGGCTAGCCACCGAAGCCATCCCGGACATGCCCGACGTCGATCGGGAGAAGGCTCGCGAGTTGATGCAGCAGGCCACCGAGCAGTGGCGCACCCACGGCTTCGATCTGAACTTCGAGGAGCTCGGTTACGAAGGCGACCGCGCCGACGTCGCCGAGTACCTCGACGGGTTGGGCTGGCGCTCGATCGGCCAGCCGATGAGTGCGCTGCTGGCTGAGCATGGCCTTCCGCCGGTTCCGCAGACCAGCGACTCGGTGTCGATGGCCGACACGATCTACTACACCTCGACCAAGTGACGCAGATACCGCAGCGCCGCGGTTTCAACGAGTTCGTCACGCGGTTCTGGGGCGTAGCGGCCCCGGCCTACAACCTGCCGTTCCTGCAGCAGTGGGTCTACCGCCCCGCGCACGACGAGGTGGTCGCGCAG